>CAJAQT010000088.1 GCA_903944165.1 uncultured Methylococcaceae bacterium
GTTCCCTGCCTTCGTTCAGCCATTGGGTATGACTGACAATATTTTGCTCATAGTGCAACAAGGCATTTGGATCCAATGCCGCATGAGGCTGCCAATTAAGCTTTAATTGCTGGTAAAAAAAATGCAGATTATCGGTATCCAAGCCTTCACGACAGTCACGCAATTGTTTGGCCAGAAACTGCATCGGGCGCACTTCGCGGTTGCCATCTTTATGGATGGCGAATGTGTCCACACCAAACAATGAAATAAGCCACTGGTTTAACACCAATTTGTCCGTAAAATTGAGTGACTGTCCGATCTTCTTTTTAGCGGGGGCTTTGGGTTTGACGGCCATTAGCTTGCGTCCCCTGACCACATCGCATTATGAAACGCTTCTTCAATCAGCCGTACCTTGGTCTGTTCGCCTTCCACCACTGGATTGGGCAAGGTATGACTGCCATTGATATAAATCACGCCATAAGTACGTTCACGCGGGGAGATTTGCAATTTTTCCAGCAGAAATTTTTGCAATACGGCGTTGTCTTTTTCGGCATCGTCGGTTTGCTTGCGCCAAATAATCAAGGTTGCTACTTTAGAGGTGGCATCGCCCGGTACTTTCAGGGTGTAGCCTTCAATCAGGCGAAACCAATAATCGCCGTTGTCATCGGCTTTCAGGCGTTTACAGAGCAAGCGGGTATTTTGGTCTGTGGGCAAATCAGCATCGTGTTCGCGCTCAAATTCAGCACTAAAGCGATGCGGTGCAGCCATGTTTTGCACCCACAAACCGATTAACCAATTAAAGGTTTCAATCAAATCGATGGCTTGCAGGGTTTGCTCGTCACTGCCCGGTTTTTTGATGTTCATCTGATAAGCCGTCGGATCGCGGAAATCAGCGATATTCAGCAAGCTTTGGCTGGCTTGGGTTTCCACATCCAAGAAATAATTAAGCAGGTAGTCGCGTTGTAGGTCAGCGTTATTGGCTAACGCGTTATCACGGCTGCTGTCGGCTTTCAGTATCAGATTATTCAGCGTGTCTTCGTAGCTTTCCAAACGCAGGGTTTTAAAGCAGTGGCTGAGGCCCTCACGGGAAACGGGTTTGCCGTCTTTCCAGTCTTTGGAATAGATGACTTTTTGGATGCGGGGTTTTAAGACGGTATCGAAATAGTTATTTTGTTCGACGAGGATATATTTGCGCTTGCCGTTGTCTTCGCGGTTGAGATTGATGACGGCATGTCCAGAACTTCCTGATCCAGTAAAAAAATCTAAAAATACAGAAAACTTATCCCCGCCAATACTTGCGAGTCGTTTGATTAGATTAGACGGCTTTGGAAATGCAAAGGCCTGTGCATCATTGAATAAACTCAATAGTTCATTTGTGCCATGCTGAGTATATACATCATCTATTATTGAAAATGCTTTTCCAGAACGTTGCTCACCATCCTCTTGATTAAGATATTGTTTTGTATGAACAGACCAACCATCACTACTTTTAATAAATTCAAGAAATCCCTTTTCGAGGGCGTCAAAAGCTCTTTCTTTTGACCATAGCCATTGTCTTCTCGGCATAACAATAGCCCCATCAGGAGCTGGTATGCCATAAATCAAATTAGGTCTCGCCCCCATACTTTTTGTTGCTTCCAAGGGGTGAGTTCTATATGGCCCATATTTCTCGAAATTATCATCCTTTTGTTTGTAGTATCTATTAACCGACTCATCGGTTAATGGGATTATGATGCTTGGCAAAAATTGTTTTTTCTTAGAATAGAACAATATATATTCATGCAAGCTCACCAAATATCTTTCTTTTGCACCACCACCATACCTTTTTTTCCAAATGATGTTATCAACAAAGTTTTCGTCACCATACACTGACGACATTAATTGAAATGCGTTTTTCAATTCAATATCGTCAATAGAAAGAAAATTCACTCCATCATCAGAAAGCAAAAAAAATGCATTTAGTAATCTATCATGCAGCAAGCTAAGCCATGATGAATGTCCATACGAATCTTTGTATGCAAATCCATCGCCGCCAGTGTTATACGGAGGATCAATATAAATACACTTCACCTGCTCCCGATACTTCTGGCGCATCAAACCCAATGCCTGAAAATTCTCGGAATGAATCAACACACCATCGCATTGAGCATCCAAATCGGGTATTTCAGCCAGTAGTTTTTGTTTGAAATCTTCATCAAATAAGGCCGTATCCACCAGCAGATAGGAATTGGCTTTGAGAAATTCCAATGTCAGCGGATCGCTATAGACGGGATTAACCAGGTCTTCTTTGATTTCATCAATGACAAACAACTTTACCCATTCCTCTCGCTGTTGGGCATTGGCGGCAATTTCCGGATAAAAACTTTCCGGAATGCGATCCAGCGTTATGCAGTAATGGGTTTCAGTGACAAATTTCTTCTTGAGCCACAACTTCTTCTGGAAGTCTTCCAATTGGGATAAAAAGGCAATCAATTGCTGGGCAATGCGGCGTAATACCCGAATTTGCACCAGATACTGTTCCACTTTTGGCGCATCAGCGTGTTCTATATCATCAAGGCGCATGATCTCGTTCTTGATATAAAAATCTAACTCGCGGCGCAGAAAACCGCCCAAGTCTTTATGGATAAAATAATCCATGGTATTACGTGCGGTGTACTGATAGAGATATTTGCCTAATAACGTGCGTTTAGCTTTGCTATCGGTGGGGGCAAGACGTTGTAAGCCTTGTAAAAAATCGTTGGCAGACGCTTCTTCTTTAAGTGCATTTAAAATAGCAATTTCGGCTTGTTCTAATAACTTTTCTTGCCACTTATTATCTTGCCCGGTTTTTTCAGCGTCAGAGCGGTAATGAAATTGAATGACTAACTCACCATTTTCTAACAGAATCGGCGCTTGTTTATGTATATGAAAAAAGCGTTTTTGATCACTTGCCGCTTTAATATTACCGTGCTCACCTTCGCTGGCTTCAATAATTCTAAAATGCACCTTTAGCTCGGTTTCATCTTCCCGTGTTGCAAAAACCTCTAAACCTGCCCCCTGGGTTTTTTGTGCCTCTTGTCTAATGGCGGCATTTAATTCAAAGCTATAGTTACTGAGATACTCAGTACTTTTTATGTAATACTGATCTTTGTTGGCCCAATGTAAGTAAACTTCTCGACCATCATAAGGCACCGAGTAAGGGGCGGCACGGCTGTCACTTTCACGCGCGTAATAACGCCGTGACATAAAATCACCGCTGTCGTAATACCGCTCAAAAAAGCGATATAAATGATCATAGATTTCGTTTTCTGCGTTGCCTTTGTCTTTTGCATTTTCGTAAGCGCTTTTAGCTTCTTGAACGCCCTGTGTTTCATCTGGATTGGGGGCGCCAAACTTTTTAGCTTGCTCTATGGCTGCTTCATAGTTAGCTTTGGCTTCAGCCGCATGTTGTTGATCAAGGTCTCCAAAAGCAGCCTCTATTTGCTTGAGTAAATCACTTTGCAAAAACGTAGTGATCTGTTCGCTTTTCGCGTGCATGATTTTATACAGACCAAAATCCAGTTCAGGTTGATCTAACTGGAACAATTCTTTAAGTAAAGTAATCAGGCGGTTGCGGTTTTTTTCAGTGGTGCTCATAGCTTGTTCCGTTAGTGTGTTACGTGGATTTGTTCAATTTGATAAGTTTTACCCTCACTGGCAATTGTTGCATTGTTGCAACAGTTGCTACGCAACTGGGTTCACCGTTCGAAGCGTACACCCTGACAACGTGGGGTAGAGGCGTGATTTTAAGTCTTAATAGTGCGCAATTCTTCCACAGCTTCAAGTAGTCTATGCGCGCCTGTCGGATTTCTTAATAAATAACTGGTTTCTTCAAGGCTTTGATAATCCTCAAGCGACATAATGACTACCGGTTTAGCGTTTTGATGGGTGACTACAACTGGGGCGTGGTCATCGCTAACGGTTCGCATAATCTCAGCAAGGTTTTTGCGGGCATAGCTGAAAGTAAGAGCATTCATCATGATTTATCCTGTAACTAATTGGATTGATAGATTGTTGATTTTTACCGACGAAAAGCACGAAAAAATAATTAGAACCCGCTCAAAAAGTAACCCCTCATGGTGCGCAAATCTTACGGGATGCGTGAGGGGTGTTGTTGGTGGCAATATCATCATGATTGTCAGGTTCTATTTTTAGTCACGAAGGGCTTCAAATTACCGCCCATTCTACTTAAGGTGGTTTTCAATAGTCATGGCACCATGGAATACACCCAAGATGTCGATCTGTTGTTGAGACCTGATTAGGTAAGCAATGCGGTAATGTCCGTAGAGCAGAATACGAATGTCACCTTCGGGTTCGGTTCGGTATTGATAACCGATTTCCGGAAAATCTTTAAGCAATTGAGCTTTTTTATAAATACCAGCAATCACTTGTTTTGCAGCTTTAGGGCTGTCGATTGCAATGTAGGTATGAATCTCACGCAGCCATCGTTCCGCTTCGTACGTCCAATTTAGGATTGCCATGATTGAATGCGCTGTTCGATTTCTTCATTGCTCAATGTTTTGTTTTGGCGGGAGTCTTCAAGGCCACGGTTAACCATGCGCTCAAAGGCAAGTTCGCGTAATATTTCGTCATAGGAGGCATCTAAGGGCTGGTTGTTAATGACCTCAAACATTTGTTCTTTTACCGTCGGCATAGTGTTTACCTATCAGGGGTTAATTTTTTTATCCGAAAAGGGCTTCAAATTACTGCCCATTCTATAATAAATAACCGTTCGGCTTCGGTTTTTTGGGTAAGACGTCGCTCCAATGTATCTATCAACACATCCCGTTTTTCAATGATACTATCTTCGACCTGAAAAATTTCTTGTCGTTGGCGACGTTGCTGTTTCTCAAGTTTTTGAATCTTTTGCTGGATGCCATGCTGCTCATCCAGATGGGTGGCAAGTCTCGCTTGTCGTTGCAGGATTTTAATTTGTTCTTTGGTATCTTTGAGTGCTTTTTCAGCCGCCAGTACCAAGTCATCGGCCCATTTTTCAAGCTTTTCACGCGCTTCATTAAAGTGCTGGTTGTTGGTTTCCAGTGATTGGCTAATGGTGGCTTGGGTGTGCCGTTGTGCTTCAGCGGCCAAGCGCTGGTTAATTGCTTCGGGTATGTTGGCTAAGCCTGTATTTTCTGCGATACAGTTAAACAGCTTTTCACAGGTTTCTTGCTCCAGGGGCAAGCCTTGGCTATCAACCGCTGAAAAAAGTAGGTGTTCTTCACGATCATAGCTTTCTATTGCCAGTGTTTGTAAAGTTAAATAACCGTGTTTGCCGCGCAGTGCTTCTATGACATGCAGGCGCGTCGGATGTTGGCTGATATTAAAAACAAGACGTGCCGGTGGTGTGTCCAGTGCTTTGGCCTGGTCGATAACACATTCACCTAAGGGGTGCGAAAGTCGATAAAGAAATGCACCGTAGTCTGCACGCATTGCTTCGGCTGTTTCTAAGGCTTGCGGCTTGCTTGCACTGGGCGTTGATTTGGATATCAGGTGATAACGACCGGCGATAATCGCCTGTGAGGGTGGCTTGGTCAGGTCAAAGGCCAAAGCATCATCGTCGAAGTGCGCCCGTTCATGTAGCATAAAGTGAGACAGTGACCAGAAGCGTTTACTAAAGCGGTCAAGTTGCGCTTTGGCGTCGCTTAATTGGCTGCGCAAGCGTTCATGTACGTCTTCGTCAAAGTTTTCGAGCAGCATTTTTCGGGTGTCAGTCATCCGTGCCTGGATGCGTTCATCCATTTCCGTTTGTAGCGTTTTAAAGGCGGCATCAATTTCTGCGGGAGTACGGCATTCTTGGTAGATCGACAAAATGCGTTTTTCAAAATCTACGCCGGATTCAATGCTGCCCAGCACATCATCGGACGCGCCAAAAACGCCATTAAACAAGTTGAATTTTTCAGTCAGCAATTCCAATACGCGGCGGTCGGCTTCATTGCGCTCATTAAGAAAGTTAACGACGACAACATCATGTTGCTGCCCGTAACGATGACATCGACCTATGCGTTGTTCAACTCGTTGCGGGTTCCAAGGTAAATCATAGTTAATGACCAAGGAACAAAATTGGATGTTGACACCTTCTGCTGCCGCTTCAGTGGCAATCATAATGCTGGCTTGATCGCGGAAATGTTCAATCAAGGCGGTGCGAATATCGATGTCTCTGGAACCGGCAATACGGCCTGTGCCTTGGTTGGCGCTTAACCAGTTTTCATAAATAGCCGTGGCCTGTGAACTATTATTGATGCCGCTGAATTGAACAATTTGGCCGGCATAACCATTGGCTTCCAGATAGTCCTTTAGATAAACCTGAGTACGGCGTGATTCAGTGAAGATAAGTGCCTTACGTTGTGCTCCGGTGGTCGCCATTTGCTGAAAACCAATTTCCAAAGCGCTCAGTAAACTGCGTGTTTTAGTGTCGGTGCCGATGCTGCGTGCCCAGATGGCTAATTGTTCTAGCAGATCAATTTCTTCTTTTAATTGCTTGCGGTCAATAGTGGACGGGGATATGTCACTTTCTTCAGGTGAATCAATATCCAGAATTTCATCGAGTAAATCGTTTTCAATGTCTTCGTCGTTGATCAGTTGCTCGGCAAAGTCTGGATCATTTTGGATTTTATCAGCTTGCAAGGCTTCCAGCCTAAGCTTCATGGTCTCAAGCGTACCGGCAATTGCCACAGAAGACGAGGCTAAAAGCTTGCGTAGTATGAGTTCGGTCAGATGTCGTTGGCGATGTGGGATGGCATAGCTGTTTGGGCGCAACAAAAAGGTGCTGACCGCTTCATAAAGCCGGTGTTCGTCATCGGTAGGGCTAAAGGGTTGGGTGAGGGCATGGCGTTCGGTGTAACGAATATACTCCGTAACTTGATTACGTAAGGTACGTCGACAAAAGCCTGATAAACGCTGCCGCAAGCCCTCCAGGTCGCCACCTGCCGAGACA
>CAJAQT010000089.1 GCA_903944165.1 uncultured Methylococcaceae bacterium
CAGTTTGCCATGCGAAAGTAGGGAATTGCCAAGCACCAAATAGAAGAAACCTGCTACTTTATTGAGTAGCAGGTTTTTTTTTGAAAAAAAGATTGACACGGAGTCGGCTTAGCGTTGAAACTAGCGCCTTATTAATTTTTCTATGTAACGCAAGCGAGCCATAGTCGCGAAGATGGTACGCGCGCTCAGCCTGACGTCATTATCAACTTGCCAGAAAGTAGGCATTTAGTTATTGATGCTAAGATATCAATTGTTGCTTATAACGATTATGCCAATTCTGATAACGACCTAATGAGAGATGCCGCGCTCATATCAAAAGACTTTCTGTTAAAAACTATCAAGAACTCTATCAACTTAAATCACTGGATTTTGTCATTATGTTCGTACCAGTAGAACCCGCCTTTATGCTTGCGATTGCGCAAGATAGGAATCTTTGGCAAGACGCATGGGCAAAAAATGTCTTACTCGTGAGTCCAAGTACATTACTTTTTGTTGTGCGGACTGTCGCCCACTTGTGGCGACAAGAGCAGCAAACTCATAATGCTCAAGATATTGCCAAACGTGGTGCGGAACTGTATGACAAGCTGGTGGGTTTTGTGGATGATTTTGAAAAAATAGGTGACCGACTCAAGCAAACTCAAAAAAGTTACGATGATGCATTTGGGAAATTTACAAGTGGTCGTGGTAATGTGATTCGACAAGCTGAAATGCTTAAAGATATGGGGGTTAAGCTGATTAAATCGTTATCACCAATGATTATTGAGTTAGGCTTAGATAATTAAATCGTAACTACCCAGCCTTTTAAAATTACTGATATTAAGTCGTTATGGTGATTTATTGCATAAGTAAAACGTATGTAATACACTTTTAAAGTAAGCTGTATGCTTACCTTATGTAGTGTTATTTAACTCGGCACTACCATGTAGAACAATAATAACTAATACTGGAGAAAATTATGAGTGAAGAAGTAACCAACACGGCAAGTTTGTTTGAGCAGCTAGGGGGAGCGCCTGCCGTTGCAGCGGCGGTTGAAATTTTTTATCGTAAAGTGTTGGAAGATTACCGTATTAATCGTTTTTTTGACAAAGTAGATACTGAAAAATTAATTGCAAAACAAAAGACATTTTTTACGATGGCGTTTGGTGGACCCAATTATTATACGGGTTTAGATTTACGCAAAGCCCATGAAAATTTAGTAAGAATGGGGTTAAATGACGATCATTTTGATGCGGTGATGGAGCATTTAGAAGCAACCTTAACAGAATTAAGTGTGCCTGAAGCGTTGTTAGCGCAAGTAATGGATATTGCAGAAGGTGCGCGTAATGACGTATTGGGAAAATAATGCGTAATTAATCAACATAATTAACTCACAAATAATAGGAGAGCAAAGAGAGGATACTTTGTTCTCCTTTTTTTAGGTCAGTGAGGACGGCAGTGCAGTATTACGAAGTATTATTTTAGTGTTTAACTAAAATTTCCCCACGTCCCATTTCTGCCATGTCACCGGCATAACGCTGTACCCGATTGAAGGCGGTTGCGGGCTCTGCAAAGCGTGAGTTTAAGGTGGCAAAGGCTTTAAACATAATCGGTAAAAAAGCTAAGGTATGGGTGCCGCAATCATTAAAACTGGCTGAAATGTATGGCGTATTCCAGAGTAATAAGGTGCCACGACGCATAGCATAGCCCACATGTCGACCTGTC
>CAJAQT010000090.1 GCA_903944165.1 uncultured Methylococcaceae bacterium
ACCAAAAAAGGGCACAGTATTAATATTTCCCGCCCACGCACCTTTCATTAATACATTGACGGGCGTGTTAGTTGGGTCAATTGCAATGCCATTTCCGCCTCTAAAATTACTGTACGTTGTGGGCATGGTGGCGGTGTGGGCATGATAATGATAGCCGATAGCATCATGATCATGACCACCAAAAGCATCAAGCTCTGTTTGATAACCCAGCATTTGGGCATCTTTATCAGAACGATAGGTTCCAAATAAGGCGACACCGTCATAACCAAAGCCAATTAAAGGCGGGTGATCTTTATTAAGATAATCATTGTCGTTATACAGCGTAACAATTTTTTGTCCTGTTTTGAACGCGTCTGCATGGCAGTGTGGGCCGCCGCCACCTTGCCCAACATGGCAGCCATACAAAGAGAGTTCACCCTTCCATTGCGCTGGCATTAAGGTATTGTTGAGTACGGGAAAGATAATCGAGCCATCAATAAGCACGCCAATATCTGCTGTGCTGGTGTAATTATAATTATCAGAAAAAGGGCAGCTTGGTATTTGTGTGGAGGGGCATCCAGAATCCGTGATTAAGTTTTTTGCCCAGCCACGCGAGTCAGGTTTCATGGCATTGTCTGTTACTGTGGCCACTTGTCCGTAATCTTTTAATGGGATTCTGGCAATAAAAAAGCCAAGATTTGCGTAACGCGTTACCGGAGTTGTGGGGCTGCCTGCGCCTGAGTAGGGAGGCCCTGGAATATCAAGTAAGCCATGCGGGAAGCTATGGTTGGTGTATGTGACAATGTTCATGAAAGGGTGATAGCTGCCTGCGCTATCTTTTTCATTGGTGAAATAAATATACGGCACAAGGTGTTGACCAGGTGTGCCGTCGGCAGGTGCATCACTAATCAACGTTTTAGATAATGCAGAATCACGAAACGCGTTATACAGTGCGGGTGCATAACGCATTTTGGTATTTTGTGTGGTGAGTGCTGTAGGTATGCTTAGTAACTGTTTAAGCGCCGCCGTTTTTGTTACCGCACTTTTACCTGCAACGCTTACTTGGGTGCGGTAAGTGGCATTGATGCTGTTATAAAAAGCGGTGCTGCCAGCTTCAACGCTAGTGGTGGTCATATTTGATAAAAAAGGCGCGGGTGGATTGGATATATAGGCTGTGCCCGTTGGATTCATTCGCGTGGGAATGTCATAACTATCAGCAGATGTGTAAAAATACAGCGGCGTCGCAAGCGCAGCATTGGCAACTAATGAGTAATTACTGGCTTTTATTGCGACATAAAAACCAGCACTCTGAAAGGCACTATCTTCGGTGTACGTTGCAGGATATGAGGTGGTCACTCGTCCCTTTGCATCTGTTGAAGAGTTAAGTGTATAGGTGTAGATATAACGCTTTTCTGCTTTTAATAGATGCGTCGTGCTGTCATAAGAAAACGTTACATAGCCATAAGGTTGAGCCGCCTTACCTAAGTTATTACGAAACTTTAAGGTATTGTTATTCGCTTCATCGACATCAATTGAATCATTAGGATGTAGGTGCGAATCTAAGCGATAAAAACCTGATGTGTCGGTTGAATTAGCAACCAACTGAATTAATTTAGAAAAAATTGTTTTATACGTAGAGTTTGTGGGTATTATTGTCGCTTTGGCATCAAAGCCTGTGTTGGCATTATATTTTGCGCCAATAGTTAAGTAGCCCGCTTTAGGGCTTACGGTCGCAGAGGATGATATTAAATAACGCCCGCGATTGGTCAGTGTAGAGGTCAGTGATAACGTTGGCGAGTAAGCTGTAGCTAACATAGTTTCAAAATTTGCAGGCGCATAATATTTTTTTGCTATTGTTAAATCTACCGCAAAAGCAGTGTTTGTCGTTAATCCTAAAAGGAGAATTATGGGTTTGGTTAAATTCATATTATTTCCACAGCAGTGTTAAAAGAAAGGGTCGGAACGCTCATATTTACCTGTTATTCTGGCATATTTTCTGAAAAGGCAAGGGCTAGTTAGAAAGATACTTCACCTTCACACATAAACGTCAGCATGAGACTTATTGCCTGTAACTATAGAGCATTTAAATGAAAAAGATAAATAAACTACAACTAATCACTTTATTATTTTGGAGCTTAAGCATTGGCTACAATATTCAATTAGTTATGGCTCATGATCTACAAAAAAATCAAGTAACCCTGACAAAGCAAGGTAATCAGTGTTTACAGCTGGATTTTTCATTAGCACCCATTGATAGTTTTCATCAGTTATTAGCCTCTGCGCTGCCTTTGAATGCTTTTTTTAATGAGTATGCCACGCTACCAGCGGAGACATTTAATGTAAAGGTGCAACACATTGCTGCGCTGTTTAAAAATAACATCATAATTATCGCCGGGGACGGTGAGTTTTTAACAATAACAGCACTTGAGATGCCGTCGTCGACGCTGTGGCAGCAGGTGCTTAAAGAGCAACGAATCTTGCATCTTTCTAATGCCTCAATACAGGGACATGCTTTACCTATACACATAACAATGTCTGCCTGTAGCACGCAACGGCTAAGTCGCGTTCAAGTGCACGTTGATCCACATTTATATCCATTGTTAGTGATTGCCAGTGCGCATGATCAGTTTTGGTTAACACAACACATTCCCTCAGCAACGGTCGATTTTTAAAATAACACTAGCGAAAGTCATGACGACATATTTATCTTGTCTAAGAATAATTTTAATGGGTTGTATAGTAAGCACGGCCTTGTTTATCAATGTGGCCGTAGCACATCAATTGCCCTTGTTAAGTGGCACACTTACACTAGATAAGCGCTCGGTTTTTATCGTATTAGAGCTGCCAATCAGTACTTTTATCCAATTAAGTGCTTTTCAAGAGAATAGCTTAACACCACGTGATGTATCTGTTTATGAGCAAGCCTTGCAAGACAGTATTAGGCAGCGTTTTCATCTTAGTGCAGGTGCTGAACAGGCTCAGATTAAAGACATCTTTCTGACCTTATCAAAAAAAACGCCCACGTCAGTAACCGATAAAGACGCTATAACCGTGGTGATGGAGGCGATATTTCAACACAGCCCTCAACAGGTTACGGTCGATGTGAATTTATTTGGTGAACACGAAAATGAACAACAATTAACCCTACGTGCTCAACGCAATGGTGTGTTTCAAGGGGGAATATTGACACCACTTGAACATTCATTTGAGTTTTTCCCTGCGCCTTGGAAAGTGTTTGTGCGCTTTATTGGCACCGGCGTGGAGCATATTTTGTTAGGGGCTGACCATTTAGTGTTTTTATTAACGTTAGTGGTGTCAGGACGAGGACTCAAGCATTGGTTGGTCGTGCTTACAAGCTTTACCATAGCGCATTCCATTACCTTTGGCTTAGCCGCGGCGGGCTATGTAAATATCCACGTGGCGTTTATTGAATCTGCTATTGCAGCAAGTATTGTTATTACCGCGTTAATAAATTTATTAACCTTACAGGTTAAGCAAGGGCAGTTGGCCGCTTTGGTCTTTTGTTGTGGCTTATTGCACGGCTTTGGCTTTGCCGCGTCATTAGCGGATATTGGCTTAATAGAGCATCATCTTTTGCTAAGTTTATTGGGATTTAATGTGGGTATCGAGTTAGGGCAAGTAGTGTTTGTCGTGCTAGTGTTAAGTTTATTTTATGCCTGTCAGCGTGCCTTTAACGTAAAAAACAAGGTGCTTATTTTTACTTACATTCCTTCAATGCTGGCCTTAGTGGTGGGTTTATTTTGGTTTACGGAGCGCTGTTTACTTGTGCTGCAAGTAAACAGCGAATAATACCGTCAAAATCAAGAGGGTCAGTGTCGTTGATTTGTAGTAAAAAATCTGCATTGCTTATTATTTGGAGTAAAACAGCTTCAGAATACAGTGAGGCGTCTTTAATCCAAAATTTGGATCACCATAATTAATCAATTTTTTGCAAATTTAATTTACGACTTAATTGCGTCATTGCTTCTAAAAATTGACTACCTTTAACTTTTTCTTCAGCTTCTTTTGCTTTTAAAGTGCCAATGTCATCAGTTAATAACTCAGTGGTCGCGATGTTAATACCAAAGATAAAATTAAGGGCAAATAAGGATTCTACAATAATGAATTTATAGGGCAGGACGATAACGGCTGCGCCTGCAATTAAGCTCATTGTTACGGATTGTTTGTAGTTATTATTAAGTAAATGTTTGTAGGAATGACCTAAATTAAATAAAATTTTCAGTTGGTTAAGGTCATCATTCATTAAAATGATTTGAGCATTATCACTCGCCACATTGGTAGCGGCTCTAAACGAGACCGAAACATCTGCACTGCGAAGGGCAATGGCATCGTTAATGCCGTCACCAATAAAGCAGACTTTACGACCGCCCGATTTAAGTTCTTTGACAATTTTGGCTTTTTGATCTGGCAGAGTATTAGCAAAATAGCCATCCATGCCTAATTCATTTGCAAGGCGTTGGGTGGGGGCTTCTTGGTCACCTGAGATGATGTACAACAACATGCCCGAGGCTTTTAACCAGTTCACCACGTCTTTAGATTCTGGGCGTAGGCAGGCGTCTAATTCAATGGCACCTACTAATTTTCCTTCTTCTGCGATATACACTATCGAAATACCGTGCGCGGTGCAGCGATCTATTTCAGGCTGGAACCGTTGAGGAATGACAACATTTTCCATGCCCATAAAGCGGTAGCTGCCCACTAATACGTTGCGATGATTAATAATAACTTTAATGCCATAACCAATTTCGTATTCAGTATTATGGGTTAGGTGTAAATTTAAGTTACGCACTTTAGCTTCACCAAGAATGGCTAAGGCAATTGGGTGAGTTTGTTTATATTCTGCGGTGGCCGCCAAGGTTAAAATATCATTTTCACTGCGTTCGTCTAGGGCATGAATACGCACTAATTCGGGTTGATCTTGCGTTAATGTACCGGTTTTATCAAACACGATGACATCAATACTATTAAGTGTTTCTAAGGCGCGTCCATCTTTAATTAAGATGCTGTGATTAGCGCCTGAATTAAGGGCACCCAGTAGGTTAATCATTTTTAAGGGCACAGTACCGATGACATAGTTACAGCCTAATATCGCCGCGCCCGTGATAGGGCCGCCAATCATCCAGCCAACTAAACCTCCACAGAGCATTGGCCATAAGGTATGCTCAACTTCTTCAAGATTTTTAGCAATATCGTCTTTGCCATCATCGATGGTGTTTTTTAAGATTTCAAGAATTTGTGCTGCGGCAGTGTCATTGCCACCTTTTTCTACTTTTACGCGCAACCGTCCTGCTAACATTAAACTAGAGGCTAAGACCGTATCGCCAGTTTCTTTCTCAACAGGTTGTGCTTCACCCGTTAAACGGTGTTGGTCAATTAACGCAGCGCCATCGATAACTGTGCCATCAACCGGCACAGTTTGCCCCGCATCTAAAATAATGACATCACCAATATGTAAGTCTTCGATGGGAATTTCAACTTCAAGTCCATTATTATCTACCCAAACAAAACGAGGTTGTTGGTCAAAGATGCTGATTAAATTTTGGCGCGCGCCAATTTGGGTAATTAATCGTACTTTTTGGAATAAGGCAAAAAATAGAGAGGCCAGTGTTCCAACGATAAAATGCCCGCTTAACCACATCCAACTCACATATACCATGATAGGCACAACAATTTTAATTTGTCGATCTTCCACTAAGGTTCTGTAAGCTTGAACGTACCAAGGCCAGACGCTATATAGGCCAGCCGCAATCACATAAGGCAAATACGCTTGACCACTGACGATAGCAATAGCCAATAAACCTGAGGCACCAACACCTAGCCCTAAGCGTCGGTTAGTTGCTCTTTCTTGTGGTGAGAGTTCTCGCACGCCACCGTGCATGAGGCTTTGTAACTGCTGTTCACGAGAATGACCCGCAAGTAAAGGATCAATTTTTTTACTAACAAAAGTTTGAAAGCGATTGTCAGTGTCGTCTAAAAATGACATGAAACGCTGTCCAATATGAGGAACCTTCGTTTCAATTTCTGCATTGGGATCAGGTTGTTTGGCAGGAAATAACTCCTGATGCGTCGTTTCTAAGGCATCACGAATAACATCTGTGGTTGCAACCCCAAGGACAACTAAAAAATTTAATGCAAACATGCGTTTATGCTCCAAATTGAAAAATATGATTAACGTTAACGTTCGCGTAGGGTGCATAAGCGTTAGTGTTATGCACCGTAACGATCATTGACTACGTGATTATTTTATTCGGGTGTGTGTTGGTGACCCGTAAGGTGTAATCCATACATGCAGTCAGTCGTATCGGTTATTGCACACTACCTTAACTTTTAGTAAGGGATGGACATGAAATAACGTAAACACACTGCGGATTTGTTTCACACCTACCGATCATTGCCCACTAATGCCGCCCGACTTAAGTTAATAGTGATTTATTACAACAGTGTGGGTTGATTAATTATTGGGCTAATGTGGCACAATTCCAGTTCTAGCTTTAACGGAATATTAATGATTTTGGTATGGTAAGTGCCATCATGCTTATTTTCAATAGGCATGGCGTAGGCCATTTTGTAATCTGTATGGGTCAGGGTGAAGTCAGTCAGTTGATGATGCAAGTCATTCACTGCCTCTCGTTCTTGCAGTGACATTGAATAATGCCAAATGCTGTCATTACCAAATAAGGATTTCATGGCTTCTTCATGGTGACGGGATTGAGCATGATGTGTTAGAAGACGTTCTGGGCTAATGTGGTAAATCATATCCGTTTTATTAGGTAATAATGCTTCATGTGAGCGGGCAATATCAAAAAATTCAAGCATAAAATGCTGCTCTTCAATTTGCAGCCAAATACACATAATTTCTGTGTAAGCATTCACCCGATTTTGAAAGTTTTGCGAAGCAGGGAAGCGTAAGTATTTTTGCACTTTGACAGCAAAGCCAAGATTTTTATTAAGATGTGCAGCCCAATAATCAATACCTTGTAAGATAAGATCCAATGGCTCTAATACTTCAAAGCCAATATGATTTAAATGCAAAAATTTAGCTTGAGTTAAAAGAATTTGAGCCATCGCAGGCGTGCTGGGGAAAAATCGAGTGTTAAGCAGGTCAGGTAAATTAACGGATTTTAATTCAACCAAAGCATGCAGAATTTTTTCATAATCACAACAGAGCACTTTTCTAAATATCCGCTCATCATGGATATGTTTTACCGCTAAAGCTTGCCGATAAGTCTGCATTAACTCAGCAATAAGTGTATTGATACGGGCAATTTCAACCATGATGACGGTAATAAGTTAAGGTTAACTTGACAGGGAAAGTGCTGCTTCCGCTTGTTTTTTTAAGGCTTGCTGATCGGGTTTGCCGCTGGGTAATAAGGGTAAATTATCAACCATAAGGAACACATCTGGCACGCCATATTTAGGTAAGATTTTTGAGCTAGCACTGCGCAACTCAGTCTCTGTGGGTGATGTATTGACTGCTTTAACGCAAAACGCAACCAGTGTTTGCCCTTGAATATTGGTGGAATTAATCGGCACAACCACGGCTTGGGTGACGCTATCAAATGTTTCTAAGGCTTTTTCAATGTCGGCTAATAAAATTAAAAAGCCACTGCGATTAATACTGTTATCGGCACGACCTGTCACAATAATTTCACCATTATCATTCTTTTTAGCGGCATCGCCGGTACGGTGCCAATCTTGAGCCTGAACTAGCCAGTTACCTGCTTCATCCATGTAGCCTTCAAAGCCGTACGGGTGTTGGCAATACAAATCTCCTGACTCATGATCACCATTATGTTCAATGCGTAAGTTAACATCAGCCATAGGGGAGCCAATAGTGCTGATACGTTTAGCAAAATCATCATTAGGAGCGCAGGCGGAAATGGGGCCCATTTCAGTGCTGCCGTATTGATTAACTAAATGGTTACCGCATAGCGCATCAAGCGCAGCAAATAAATCTTCACGAATGCGCTGCCCTGACGTAACAATAACTTTATAAGGTTTAGGCGTTTTCCAGCCACGTAATAACATTTCACATAAATTAGGGGTGATGAATGCGACTGTTGGTGAAAATCGTCGTTCTCTATCTAAATATTTAAGCAAATTGCTATTTTCTTGTAAATCAATGCAGCAGCCAAGGATTAAGGCAGGTAAAAACTCAGCCCCAAAGCCGTACATGTGAAAAATAGGCACGGGGATAGTCATACGATCTTCAGCGGTAAAATTATATTTTTTAATGCAATTAAAGGCACTGCTGAGGACCTTTTCTTGTTTTTGTACAACAATTTTAGCTTCCCCCATACTGCCAGAGGTGCGCGTAAACAATAAGCCTTCGGTGGCAATCTGATTGGCACGTGTTGGCGTGTCGCGGGCTTCAACGTGATAGAACGATTCAAGTAGATCTAGTGTGGGTAATGCACCTGGTGTAAGGGGTGGCGTGGCGACTTTAAGGCGAATATGACAAAACTGAGGGATGGGTTTTAAGCTTGCGCCTTTGTCACTATTATCGGTCGGAGGTAACAGCATAAAGCCAATGCGTTTTGATAATAGATAAATCAGTAGTAATGCACTAGGGACTGAGTTATTACATTCCACCGCAATACAATGCTGCGGATAAACCTCGTGAGCACTCAGAAACGCGTCAATTTTTTCCAAAAAATGCGGGACTTCGGCATACTGACAGGTGAGTTTCCCGTCGGTAATAAAATGTTCCTGTGTGGCAGGTGTTTCTGTGACCGTAGTGAAGAGTGTTGCAAAATTCATCATAAAATGCCAAGCGCAAAAGTTAGAGGCTACTCAGTCATTGCCCTTAAATTAAGGATTTTCCCGTTTGCCCTGAGCCAGTCGAACGGAGTCTATCAAAGGGCATCTGTCGAACCACGAACGGCTTAATTTAATGGCAGTAGGTTATTAAAAGTAGGTGTTTAATTAATTTAATGACGACAACATATTTTTGGGGCTTAAATTACCATGAAATCAGCATAAGTAAGTGCTTTGTTAGCTCCTAACAGAGCAATTTGTTGGCTTTCGCCGGTGCCATTGCCATCAGCATCATAGCTTACTACACCAGTATTGGGAGTGTACAGTAGGTAATCATTACTATCTAAAGCCTTAGCGCCTTTGACAAACTGGTTGGCATTCAGTGTGCCAGTGCGGGTTAAGTGCGAAAAAATCTTATTATCTAAGATAATTGTGTCATCACTGACATTAAAATCGTTAATTTTATCAGGCGTTGCCCGCAGTTCTGAATCAAATACAAAGCGGTCTTTACCTGCCCCTCCCAATAAAATATCGCGACCTATACCGCCTTGTAAAATATCATTGCCCTTACCGCCAAGTAATACATCATCACCCGCCCCACCCAGTAAAGAATCATTACCTGATGCGCCATTTAGATTATTGTTACCCTCGTTACCCGTTAACGTATTGGGACTGTTATTACCCATTAAATTAGAAAATGCTGTACCCGTGCTTATTGTGCCCGTTTCAATACCAAGGGGTAAGGTATAGCTAGATAGTTGATACGGCATAATCACCGTATCATCATCTGTAGGTAAGCCATTGTCTTTAACAAGATCAACTTTGCCATAACCTAAGTAATAAACATCATTGCCGGCGCCACCGATTAACACGTCTAGGGCTAAATCATCAATTCCACCCGTGAGAACATCGTTACCTGTACCACCGTCTAAAGTATCCTTGCCAAGCCCACCAAATAAAGTGTCATGACCGGCTTCGCCATACAAAAAGTCTTCATCGTTTTCACCATAGAGTTCATCATTGCCGATACCGCCTGATAAATCATCTTGTAGATTGCCACCATACAAGGTGTCATGACCATCCAAGCCATAGAACACATCGTTAATGGGTTTACTGCCCGTGATTTCAAATAAACCAGTTGTGCTATCTATTGCCAACACATTAATTAGCACATCACCATAAATTTTTAAGGGTGTATCACGCACAGTATTGATAGGAATACGCGCCGAGGCCTCTGTGGTGGTATCTTCTTTATTAGTGAGGACAATGGGATCAATTAACAATTGGCGATAATTAACATCAGCACTGTTGATGTCAGCAGTGATAATAAAGGGTTGATTACCATCGTTTATATAATCATTTTGTCCACTTACCGTCAATGTTTGTGGGGTAAACCAATTGCTGGCGGTAAAGTTTAACGTGGCATTGCTTAACAAGCCTTCACTGTTGTCATTGCTTAAAAAGCGAATCGAGACCTCGCGTGTTGGTGCAGCGCTTAATGACACGTTGATTAAGGCCGTATCGCCATTTTCGCCGATTAACACATCGTCTTTCGTCATTAAAATGCCAGGGACTATAGAAGTTATACCAATAACAGCAAGGCTTGCCGTGCTGGTTTTGCTTTCGTAGGTGCCGTGTAAATCGGTGTAGCTAGCCGTAACCGTAAGGGTTTTTCCTACATCGGCTTGGCTTAGCGTGTAAGTGCTGCCCGTACCCACGTTA
>CAJAQT010000091.1 GCA_903944165.1 uncultured Methylococcaceae bacterium
CACAAATTATTTTGATCATTTTTTTAAAGAGCGTTGAGGGCTAACCCTCAGCTGAGTTGGACAATTATAGAGACTTAATCCATCCTGTCAACAACTATTTTCTTACTTACTTTCGCACCAAACTGTTCTTTGCGAAGAGCCAGCTATTATACTTATTTTTTTTGTTTTTGAAACTTAATTTAATTATAGCCCACTAAAAACATTAACACATTGATCATATTATTAATACAATCAATATACTATAAGACAAACGCATAAAAATTGATCTTCATCTCACAAAAACCGGAAAGTCGATATTTTCAGCACCTGCTTGTAATTGCTTTTTTGTTCACGCGTCAATTTTTCAGTTGCTCTAACAACAGACTGGTCAAGTTCGCTATTTCGCTGTCTGTCATCAGGTATTCCTTGTCCGATGTATCGCTCCGCTCCATACACCTAGCTTGCAGCACCAAATTTTGGCATTCTCACATTTTTTTAGTGAGGATAAGTAATGAAAATAAACGCACACTATCGATATCATGTACAAGCGTGACATGAAAGCGGATTGAATCAAGCAAATTATTGTCGCCAGCAAGACATCAATCCTAAAACCTTTTTGCGGTGGGTACGGCTTGAATTAGCCCGTGACATAGAGACGCCAACTCGACGTCATTCCTATACAAATAATTCAATTAACGCCGGCCACCGCCACCGAAGCAAGCATAATGCTACGGCTTGCTCAGGGGATTCAGCTTGAGTTGTCTACTGCGGTATCACCCCGTTGACTGGCGGAGTTACTGCAATGCCTGGCTTGATTGCTAACCCTAGGAGACTGTCCGAGAATAAGATACTCGAACGACTATCTCCTGATGGGTTTCAGAAAAAATTTAAATTATCCTGATACCAAGCTTCAAATTAATCAATTTTTACACAGTTTTTTTTAAAACTCGTTCATATCGGACTTATCCAGTCTATTTTTACCTATATCGCAGGGTTTGCAGTGAAATTTTCAAACTCCGGACGGATTAATCCCGTAATAATGGCCTTGGCAATTTTTTTAAAATTATGTGCCGCACAGACCATCGAAAATTCACCCGCGATATTTTCTTTACCCCGCACACTGAAGCCACGAAAGCCACTATTTTTTAATTTGACCAAACACCGGCTCAACAATGACTTTACGTTTACTGTAGATGTCTTTTGATGCCTGCTGTTCCATCTTGATATTCATCTGTTGACGCAGCGGCTCTTTGTTATCGGTGTTGATCGTCCGGACTTCCCCTTTAGCCGATTGGCAGCAGCGACTGTGCAGTGGGCAAGCGGCACAGACTTCCGATGAGCCTTGATACACACGACTGCCGTCTTAGCTTTCGCGTTTCATGGTTAAAACCCGTCCTTCAGGACAGGTAAAGGTGTTATCGGTTTCGTGGTAGTCGAAGTCAGCTTTGACCAGTTCGCGATCCGAGCTGGCCAACGGTATTTTATGGGTCTTTTCCCCTTTATCGGTGGCAAAGTAAGCATCAATACCGCTCTGTTCAAGAGCCTGTAGATTGTCTCCTGACCAATAGCCGTTATCGGCACTCAGTATCTCGGGCAATTGAGCAGCAGATGCTTGCTGCGCCAGCAGAGCGGGCTCAATTTCTTGTTTGTCGTTGGCGTTTTGGCTGACATGCTGAGCCACAATGATTTGCAGATCGGCATCGACGCTGATTTGGGCATTGTAGGCATAATTGAAGCTGCCGTTCTTGCCCATGATGCGGGCATCGGTATCGGCAAAACTGATTTGTTTTTTATCGTCAATAGCTTTGCCTGGATTAAGCTGTTCTTCGCGCTCCTCAATAGCTTGCTTGGCCGCTTTGATTTTAGCCAGCCGGTCTTGTTTGAAGTCCAAATCTTCCGGGATTTCATAGCCAGTTTTATCTTTATAGGCCTTGTCTTCATCTTGGTCACAGCGGTTGGCTTTTTCAATCAAGACAGCAATTTCAGCGCACAGCACTTGCTCCTTTTCTTGTAAACGCCCACGGCTTCCTTAGGCCATATCAGTCTGGATGGTTCCAAGTTCAAAGCCAATACGTCTAAATACTAAGCGATGAGCCAATTTCAACTCCAGTGCCAGTTTGCTTAAAACAATCCTGAAAAAATTTTCCATGATCTTTTCTAAAATCGCTGAGCACTCGAAAATTAGGACAGTTCATTTGCGCGATAAACATGAAGGATAAATCTTCATGGCAGCGTTTTTCGATTTTCCTGGAGCTGAATACACCTTGGCTGTAGGCAAATATCAGAATCGAAACGATGAGCTTGGGATGATAGGTGTTCTGGCCTTTAACGCTATAAAGACTTTCAAGACTGCTCGTATCAAGCTGTTGAAATAGCTCTGCATAGAGAAAACATTCATGATTTTTTGGGCGTAGATCAAAAATATTAGCGGGAAACAGCAGGTGTTGATTGAATTCAACTGGGCTTGATTTAAAAGGAACTGACAAGGCTTGTCCAAGTGGCTTTATTTACACTTATTATACCATAAAATATTGTTTATATTGAATATATTAGCCAACCCTGCAGTTAAAAATAATATAAACTGCGCAAAACAACTCTTTGGCTTAGATGATAAACAATGAACGCGGACACCACTTATAGCAGTTACAACTTGGATCATTTAGGCCTGAGCGGGCATGATTGACGAATTAGGATTACCTGAAATGATTGATGCTGTGATCAAACAAGATCATGATCAGCGTCATGCCTCAGTGGGGGTTGAGCGGTTGTTGGGTGAAGGCATAACCGCCGAACAACTTAACGATGACGCGTTAGGCAGGGCGCTGGACGCGATCTACGCGTATGGCCCTGAACCGTTTACGGTCAACTAGCGGCGCAGTCGGTCAAGCGTTTGGGGCTATCCTGTGCCGTCGGCCATCTGGACAGTACCAGCTTTCATGTTGATGGCGCCTACAACAGCAGCCAAGACGATGTGCCGGAAGGCGTTGTTCAACTCACG
>CAJAQT010000092.1 GCA_903944165.1 uncultured Methylococcaceae bacterium
AGCCGACAATACCTTGGTGATGAATGTCTGTATTCGTGCAGATAATACGTGGAGCGAAGTCAATTATGGCAGCCAAGTAGGGCAATGGGGCATTATCGGCAGTAACATCAGTTTAAGTGGCAATGACAGCATAGTCGGCAGTTCTGGGGTGTTAGCCACAATTGATCCCAATGGCACTATGTCCGGTGATTGGCAACAATGGTTAATCACCGCGCCTTTAACACAGCAAGATGTGTATTCTTCAATGTGGACGTTTAAAAGTCCAACGTGTTAAGGCGGCTATACTCGTAACGATTGCAAGTGCTTACTGTCCCTAACCATTAAAACTTGAATTTTTTTAAATTATAGGGCAGTAACGCTTCAATTTTTTCAACTGTATAAGGGCGTCGCTAGCTCGTCTCGACCCAGCAAAGGGTCGAGCGGCGTCTTCGTTATCGCTCCGTTGCCAAAATTTTCAGCGTGAGTTGAGGTCACTATAAAGTATGTTTTTAGGTCTGTAGATAAACTCAATAGCAGACCTAAAAAATGCCTAAAGTTCAAAACCACGGCTGCGTTTTTTAAAGAAATGACGGGCTTTGATGTTAAAAACTTATTGGGTTATGACCTGAATTCAGCCACATAAAAAATATTAAGCGTTAGTATTTTCAAACACCACGATACTTTTTGCAGTGACGCTGTATGATTTATCAACCATTAACTGCTGAGCGCTTGAATTAACATTATTCATGGGCGAGCCTAAAGAAGTATCAATGACTAAACACCATTGTTTATTTTTCATCAGGGGCAACTCTACTGAGATTTCATGATCATCCATATTCATAATAATATGCAAATCTGACTCATCCGCCTCTACACCTGCCAATGTAAAAATTAATACTCTTGCCTCTGCGTCAAACCAGAATGGCGCATGTTTGCCATCAATGCCATACCATGTAATATCTGGAATACCTCGCTCATCATTTAGTTTTCCCGTTAAAAAGCGCCTACGCATTAGTGAATTATGACGCTTACGCAGTGAAATCATTGATTTTACAAAATCAAAAATATCTGAATTTTTTTCTACCATTCGCCAATCTAACCATGACAAGTCATTATCTTGACAATACACATTGTTATTTCCTGACTGACTATTTAAAAACTCATCGCCTGCATTAAGCATTGGAACACCTTGGCTTAATAACAAAATTGCAAAAACATTTTTCACACATTTTTTACGAAAAGCGATTATCTGCTCATCCTCAGACTCACCTTCAATTCCACAGTTGTAACTTAAATTGTTATTGCACCCATCTTTATTATTTTCACCATTGGCTTCATTATGTTTTTGGTTATAACTAAATAAATCGTACAAGGTAAAACCATCGTGACAGGTCACAAAGTTAATACTGCTTATTGGTAAACGTCCTTGAGATTCATAAAGGTCACTGCTGCCACAAATTCTTGTTGCGACCTCACGAATAATTCCTTTTTCACCTTTAACAAAACGTCTGATGACATCCCGATATCGACCATTCCACTCACCCCATCGATAACCAGGAAAACTACCCACCTGATATAATCCAGCCGCATCCCAAGCTTCGGCAATTAATTTTGTTTTAGCTAATTGCTCTGACAATTCTATCCCCCAAAGCACCGGTGGATTATGCAAGACCGCTCCGCCCTCGCCACGCGCTAAAGCACTGGCTAAATCAAAGCGAAAACCATCTACATGCATTTCACGCACCCAATATTCTAGGCAACTAATGATAAATTTTGCGACTAAAGGGTGGTTAGCATTTACGGTATTACCACAGCCTGTGTAATCATAAAAAATACTTTTATCATTCACATCTAAATGATAAAAAATATCGCCAAGAATGCCCTTAAAATTGATCACAGGCCCATTTGAACCCGCTTCTGATGTATGGTTAAAAACCACATCTAAAATTACCGCAATACCTGCTTTATGTAGGGCTTTAACTAAATCACGGAATTCTTTAATATGCGTACCTTGTTCTGGTGTAATACAAAACGAAGGATGCGGGCTAAAAAAACTGTGCGTACTGTAGCCCCAATAATTCTTTAAACCTAGATCCGCAGTATGACACGGAACATCTTGTTCATCGAAAGCCATAATAGGCAATAACTCAACATGTGTAATACCCAAGGAATGTAAATACGGTATTTTTTCTATCAATGCAGAAAAGGTTCCTGGATGACTGGTTTTTGCTGAAGGATGACGCGTAAATCCTCCTACATGTAATTCATAAATAATCGCTTTTTCACTACGAATAGCGAGCGGTTTATCA
>CAJAQT010000093.1 GCA_903944165.1 uncultured Methylococcaceae bacterium
GGGGTGTTGGGGGCTTTTAGTGATAACACTACAGCACGGTAACCCGTTACTTTATGCGATACAGTATTGTGTTTGAGCCATGTAGCAAAGGCGGGCGTTTGCGTGCTTAACGTACTGAAATCATACGCTGCATCGTGGTGACTGTAAGCAGGTAAGGCAAAATGTGTGCTTATCTCGTGGATGCGCGTGTCATCAAGAAGGCGTGTGTGTTTTATACATTGCCATTCTTGGTCAACTAATGCCGTAAATTTTTCTAAGCCTGTTTCTTTAACTAAAATTTTGATACGGGCTTTGTATTTATTATCGCGTCGACCTAACAGGTTATAAATGCGCAGAATGGCTTCTAAGTAAGATAACAGGTGCTGTTTTTCTAAAAAAGGTTTAATAACTTGACCAATAATTGGGGTGCGACCTAAGCCACCGCCCACTAAAATTTTAAAGCCAATTTCATGCTGCTCATTGCGAACTAAATGAACGCCAATATCATGAAATTGCGTGGCTGCGCGATCATGTTGCGAGCCACTGACGGCAATTTTAAATTTACGAGGTAAATAATCAAATTCAGGATGCAAGGTTGTCCATTGGCGAATGATTTCACAGTAAGGCCGAGGGTCTTCAAGTTCATCTTGTGCAACACCTGCTAACGGGTCTGTTGTGGTATTTCGCATACAATTACCACTGGTCTGAATGGCATGCATTTGCACGCTGGCAAGTTCGGCAAGAATGTCAGGTACCTGTTCTAATTTGGGCCAGTTAAATTGGATGTTTTGGCGTGTGGTGAAGTGGCAATAGCCTTGGTCATAATGTCGCGCAATATGGGCAATCATTCGGCATTGCGTGCTGTTTAACACTCCATAAGGCACCGCAACTCTTAGCATGGGTGCGTGTGTTTGAATATACAGGCCGTTTCTTAAGCGTAAGGCACGAAACTGATCTTCTGAGAGTTCGCCTTTTAAATAGCTTTCGGTTTGTCTTTTAAATTGGGTTACCCGTTCATTTACGAGGGTTTGGTCGGTGTGATTATACTGATACATAGTGAGAGTTTTAAGGTCTTTTGGACAAAAAATAGCAGCAAAGAATCATATACTGCGCGTCATAAAATGACAAAATTTATTGTATGGTGATAACATTATATAGTTAATTTTTTCGTTTTTATTATCTAATTTACAACAAACTTGAGGGGGATTCTGTGGTACGAAATCTATTAGTGTTACTTGTTGCCTTGCTATTACCAGAAATGGTGTTAGCTGAGAGCTTCGAAAGTCTTGATATGACAGGAACAGAGCGAGGTATTTTTACTGTTTTAATCTTTATTGTTGCTTACGGTTTTGTGATGACCGAAGAATTTACGCATTTGCGTAAATCTAAACCAGTGATCTTGGCAGCAGGTATTATTTGGGCGCATGCTGCGGTATTGGCAGGGCAAAAAGGCGTGTCTATTGAGTCAATGCATTCTGCGTTTGAACACGATTTAAAAGAATATGCTGAGTTAATGTTATTTTTATTAGTTGCAATGACTTACATTAATTCAATGGCAGAACGTAATGTATTTGAGGCCTTGCGTTCATGGTTAGTTAGAAAGCAATTTGGCTATCGTAAATTATTTTTAATTACGGGTGTCATTACGTTCTTCTTATCGGCGGTTGCTGATAACTTAACTGCGGCGTTATTAGTGGGTGCTGTGGTGATGGCGGTGGGCGCGGATAATCCAAAATTTGTCAGTATTGGTTTTGTGAATTTAGTTGTTGCAGCTAATGCGGGGGGGGCTTTCTGTCCTTTTGGTGACATTACTACGTTAATGGTTTGGCAAGCAGGCTACGCTGAATTTTTTGATTTCTTTAAATTATTTGTCCCTTCTTTGGTGAATTATGCGGTACCAGCAGCGGTTATGTATTTTGCTGTGCCTGATGAGCAACCCAAAGCAACCAATGAAGCGGCTGTGCAGTTAAAAGATGGCGCCTTAGTTATTTGTGGCATGTTCTTGTTAACGATTGCTACCGCAGTGAGTTTTAAACAAGCACTGCATTTACCACCGTTTATGGGCATGATGGTTGGTTTATCTGCGCTAATGATTTATGGCTATTATTTGAAAACAAAATTTTATGTTGAAGGTGAAGAAGGTTTTGATATTTTCAACAAAGTACGTCATGCCGAATGGGATACTTTATTATTTTTCTTTGGTGTGGTGTTTGCCGTAGGTGGTTTAGGTTACATTGGTTATTTAGAATTATTATCTGGCGCAATGTATGAAGGTTTAGGCGCAACAACAGCTAACATCTTGGTCGGTTTGATTTCTGCAATCGTAGATAACATTCCTGTTATGTTTGCCGTATTGAATATGAACTTAGATATGGATTTATATCAATGGTTGTTAGTGACATTAACTGCGGGTGTGGGGGGATCGTTATTATCAGTGGGTTCAGCAGCAGGTGTGGCATTGATGGGACAATCCAATCATAAATACACTTTCTTTAGCCATTTGAAATGGACGCCAGCCATCGCAGGTGGTTATGCGGCAAGTATTTTGACGCATTATTTAATTAATGGTTAAGTTTTAATTTAAGTCATTAAGTAATGAAAGCCGATAGCGTAAGGTGTAGCTATCGGCTTTTTTATTGGGCGATATTAGGCGAAAAGTTAATAATCGTAGTCAATAATAAGTGGCGCATGATCTGAAAAACGCTCCTCTTTGTAAATTGTGGCCGCAGTCACTCGCGCTTTTAATGACGCACTGACAATATGATAATCAATGCGCCAACCGACATTGTTCGTCCACGCTTGTCCTCGATTTGACCACCACGTGTATTGATCGGCGTCTTGATTGACGTGTCTAAACGCATCTACCCAATGTTGGTTGGTAAATAAGTCGGATAACCACGCCCGTTCTTCGGGTAAAAAACCTGAGTTTTTTTGATTGCTGCGCCAGTTTTTAATGTCAATATTCTGGTGAGCAATATTCCAATCACCACAAATGATAATGTCACGTCCACTTTCTGCACGAGTGCGTAGATAAGGTGTCAGGCGTTCCATCATGGCAAATTTAAAGGCTTGCCGAGCTTCGCTAGAAGAGCCTGAAGGTAAATACAACGAAATAACGCTTAAGTTGCCAATACAGGCTTCGATAAAACGACCTTCACAATCAAATTCAGTCCAGCCAATGCCCTTAACAAGGGTGTCCGGTGCTTGTTTGCAGTATAGCGCGACGCCGCTGTAGCCTTTTTTTTCAGCATCATGATAAAAGCAATGATAATTTTCAGGGCGAAAGCAGTCTGCAGTAAGCTGCGCTAGGTGTGCTTTGGTTTCTTGAATGCACACAATGTCAGCGTGTTGGCTTTGTAGCCAGTGAAAAAATCCTTTTCGTTCCGCAGCGCGGATACCATTGGCATTAAAGGTAATGATACGCATAAGTTTAAATTTGAGGTTGCGATTTTATAGTTAAGCTCGTATTATACGCGGCTCTTCAATTAGTATGTAATCCCGTCCTTGGGCAGTGTGAACGCAATATGAAATCAGAAATTCATCCGAATTATAAACAAATTACTGTGACGTGTGGGTGTGGTAATACCTTTGTGACCGGCTCAGTATTAACAAAAGATTTACAAATCGAAGTATGTTCAGCATGTCATCCTTTTTATTCAGGTAAACAGCGTGTTGTTGATACGGCAGGTCGTATGGATAAATTCAATAAACGTTATGGAAAATAGTTAGTTATTGTTTACAAAGTGGTGCGTATCGGGTGTTTAATTTGTCGATGCAACTGCTGTGTAATAAGTAACTTTTATAAAAAACCCCTTTTATCGTTTCATCGTAAAAGGGGTTTTTTTATGGCTTGGATTTTTTTAAGCGAATAACTAACCAAGGCAGTGTTGCGCCTATCACGACACAAAGCAATAAAATGGCCACCGTCGCATGTGACCAATCCACCCAATAGCGATCAGTTTTTATCGCTGCACTAAGCCCTGGAATACTAGGTAAATCGCCATCGCCACCGTCCACTTTTAATTGCGCTTTCATGCCTTTTTCTGCATGTTGCGGTAATTCGCAGTGAACCAAATAGGTTTTCTTCAGTGCAGGTAAAATTAATGAGGCCTGTAAACTGCCTTCGCCATTTAATTCTAAATGAAACATACCTTCAGGATAAAGGTATCCTGGTAAACCATGAATCATCAGTTGATGTCTAATTTGATCATCATTGATAAAGGTAATATTTATTTTTGTGCAGGGTTTTACGCGCCATTCTTGTTGATCAAATGCGTACATTTTGCCATTGAGTTTTAAGGCATGCTTGCGTCCTGCGCGGATAGTTAAGGCAATCGTTTCTGAAATTTGAGGGCAATCTCTGGGTAATTGATCAGGATTTGCATTCATAATCATGCCTTTTTCATCCATGCTCATATTTCCAGCAGTGGGCATATTGGCAACGACATGTGCAGAACAAAAAAGTAGCATCATTGCAAAAAATAGAGGGAATAATTTCATTGGTTTTTTTTCTTATTTCTGAAGATAAATACAGTCATTACAACACCTAGCGCGAGCCCCGCGCTTAGTCCAAAAAGTATGATATGAACATAATTGGGTGCAATCACACCGGCGTCACCTAGCAATTTAGCAAAGTCACCCTGATTCCATAGCGCTTGTTTTTTTGTGTAATACGCCTTGTTAAAGAGCTCAGTTAATAATTCCTCGTGCATTGTTGGCATGCCTTGGTCGTCCATTAATGAGCGATAAGCCAAGATAGCCATGTTGCCACCGGGTTCCATGCCGTCAGTGGTGGTTCCTGTTGCAACGTGATCATGGAACATCCACAAGCCTGAGCCATAACTATTTAAACCATTATTGGCGGTGTTTAAGTCAAGATCAAGGCGTTGAGCAGGAGCAATGTCGAAAACATCACGCGTGATTTGTGCCGCTGGAGCTTGGCTTACGCCATCATAAGCCGTAATTGTTGCTTTATGACCATGAAAATGTATCGCTATGCTAGAGCGTTGTAAGTTAGCGATACGCAGTTTAATGGTTTCGTTGTCATGTACCGCGACGATACTATCGCGCAAGGTGTAAGGAAAAGCGTGTCCGTTGAGTAAAAAATAATTTTCAAACGATTCCGTCATATTGTATTCACGGGTCATTTGTTGAGCAATTAAGCGAGGGTCAATATAGTGTTGAATAATCTGGGAGAGTTTTTTATCAAGCGATTGATAAACTAGATCATATTCCTGAGCATAGTTATTTTTAACGGCCACGGAAGAGTGACGAACCTGACCTGCACCAATATTAAAGGTTTGTACCCAGTTATTAGGTTGGTTTTCTTCAACCACAAAAAGACCACTTAAGCCCATCATAAAATGCTGAGCAGTTTGCACATGACAATGATAAATCATCGTGCCTGCATGGCGTGCTTGAAATGAATAGGTGCCATTTGTGCCTGGGAAAATAGGATGCTCTTCCGTGCCATCATTATCTTTGCCATCGATATGCCAAGGATGATCAACGCCATGCAAATGTAAGGTATGCGGTAAATAGTGTGTATTTTCAACACTTACAAAGACTTGATCGCCTTGCTCAACACGAATACTGGGCGAGGGTGCGCGTAACATAGGCGCAGCAACCACTGAATTAAAGTTTTTTACCGCCATGCCCCGCGATTTTGGTGCAAAAACCCATAAGCCAGGTTGAATGCCTGGCGCAATAGCAAAACTATTAACAGGATATTCGCCATCAGGGGTTGAGCCATTAAGCTCAACTATTTCTAATTTAATATGGACAATATCGGGGTCGCCATCATGATCCAAATCATCGCTGAGGGTAATTGCATCCTGAGCTAAATCGGTTTGCATTAACGTTGCCATAGAAATATTATTAACGCCTTTTACTGCAGCAGCAATGGTATAGGGGTTGTCAGCTTCACAGGCAGGGGCTTCGGCAATGCTTACCCCTTCAATAACTTGTGCGGCACGCCATTCAGGATGCTCGTTGGAGCAGGGTTTTTCAATATTGGCAATATCCTGATTATCATTAACTACCGTGGCGGGAGGCACAAGTGTTGCTGATTCAGTTAAAGAGGGGGCAAAATGAAATGCAACCGCCAACAGTAAGCTGATTACAAAAGTGCTTAAAATAAGAAGTCTTTTGTTCATGAAGTCATCGAAGCGTGATAAAAATGTCTAGTGTACAGTGCAGTGAGCAGAAAACCAAAACGACAAACAGCTATTCTTTAATAGGCTCATATCGCACTTTATGTCCGCTAAATCGTTAAGCTTGCTACCACTAAGTGCTTTTCCTTGGCGAGTAAAAGGCTTATTCCACCGCGATGACAGTTTGTGTCGAGACATCCTTTCGCGTTGGTCAATCTGCTGATAGGCAGAATACTTTTTGACAAAAATAATTATGAAAACAACCACTACAACAATGCAAACAGGCTTAAAAATAGTCATTATTGGCGCTGGCTATGCAGGCTTAGCAACCGTAATTCATTTAAGAAAGCGTTTGCCAAACGCACACATTACCGTTATTGATCAACATGCTGCCCATACTATTATCACGCGCTTACACCACACTGCGCAGCACCCATTAGCAGATATTCAACTTCCTTTGCAAGAATTAGCCACACGTTTTGACTTTACTTTTGTTCAGCACGCAGTGTCTTTTGAGGCACCACAATTATTAGCATGGCAACACAGTAAATGCCTGCAACTTGATGATAAAACAATTGAATTCGATTATTTAGTGGTGGCGACAGGCGCACCTCTTGGCGCACATGCTAAGGCAAGCAACGGTTATGATTTAGCAGGCTTAAGTCAGCATTGTTTAGCCACTCTGTTAAAAAAATTGATTGCACAGTCTACAAACACAGCACTTGTGCTCAATATTATTGGTGCAGGCCCAACAGGAATACAATTTGCCTTTGCAATAGAACAGGTGTTGACGCGTTGTCACATTGCCTACCAGCTTAATTTATTTGATGGTCAAGCTCAGCTTCTTGACGCTTTTCCTGCAACCATGGTGCGTTATGTTGAGCAGCGTTTAGCAGAAAAAAAAATTACCGTATTCCCACGGCATTATTTTAAAGGTGAACAAGGCACAGACTTAGTGTTTGACGATAAAGCATCCAATAGCATCACCGTGCAGCGTTCAGATTTAAGTTTATTTTTTTTGGGGAAAAAAGACGTTTCTCCACTGCAAGCAAATAGCTCAGGGCAGGTGCTTAGTGGGGGGCAGGTGTTAACACGCGTATTTACGGCAGGCGATTGCAGTCACTATGTTGATCTGGGCGCAAATGCCATGACCTCGCAAAATGCTTTACGCAAAGGCAAGGCTGTTGCCAGAAATATACTAAGAGAAGCCGGACTGGTGCATTTTTGTCTACCGTATATGCACCAAGAAGTCGGCTATATTTTAAGCTTGGGTACCGACGATGCCGTGGGTTGGATTGGCAATAAAAATATTATCGTCCAAGGTCTGCCCGCCATGATGGCAAAAGAAATGATCGAAGCGCAGTATGATTTATTGTTAAAGGGCATTGATTGTTCATTGTTTTAAGATTCTCCGTGCAGTGCAGTGCAGGTCAGGTCAGGTCAGGTCAGGCACGCCTAATATGTCTGCCTTAAAACAGTGCGACAGCATTATGGGCTAAACACTGTGGTGCAAAGAAGGCGTAAGTACCGTGCCATGTCATCACACAGGCACCGTTACGCGTTTGTAGTATAAAGATTTTTTTATGAATGGCTTAATAGTTGCAGATAATTAAGAGATTGCATTGTCAACGACAATGCCCCTTTTAAGCTTATTTCTTGACTCTATGTTACGCCCATGAGCTCTATTCACAGCACGCCTCTCGATGCTTATTTTCAGCAGGTTGAAAGCATTATTTTACGACGCCAAGATTGGGTGACGGGGTTATTGCCAGCTAGCACAGCCATTAATGCCCACGGCAATTACACCGATGCCTGGGTACGCGACAATGTTTACAGCATTTTAGCCGCGTGGGGCGTGGCACTGGCATATCGACGCACGCCCCAACACACCAACGATGGACGCTGTTATCTATTAGAGCAAAGCGTAGTGAAATTAATGCGTGGCTTACTGACCGCCATGATGCGCCAATCTGCAAAAGTGGAACGCTTTAAACATACGCAAAATCCCATGGATGCGTTGCACGCCAAATACGATACCAAAACTGGGCTGAGCGTAGTTGGGGATGATGAATGGGGGCACTTGCAATTAGATGCAACCTCCTTGTATTTACTCATGTTGGCGCAAATGACAGCCTCAGGATTACGCATTGTCTTCACCATTGATGAAGTTAATTTTGTGCAAAATTTAGTGCATTACATTAGCCGCACCTATCGCACACCAGACTACGGCATTTGGGAGCGCGGCAATAAAATCAATCATGGTATTGCTGAATTAAACGCCAGTTCGGTAGGCATGGCAAAAGCGGCTTTGGAAGCCTTGTCAGGTTTTAATTTATTTGGTGTAGCAGGCGGACAGGCCGCAGTTATTCATGTAATCAGTGACGATATTGCACGCGCAAGAATCACCTTAGAAGCCTTGTTGCCAAGAGAGTCGATGTCCAAAGAAGTGGATGCAGCATTATTAAGCATTACCGGTTTTCCAGCCTTTGCCGTCGATAAAGTAAGCATACGTCAACAAACAGAAGATTTAATTCAGGAAAAGTTAGCGGGTAATTATGGCTGTAAACGGTTTTTATTGGATGGACACCAAACTTTATTAGAAGACAGTAAGCGTTTGCATTATTACCCACATGAACTCAAACAATTTATGGCTATTGAATGCGAATGGCCATTATTTTTTTGTTACTTCTTACTAAACTACCTCTTTGCAGGGGATGAACAGGCTGCGTATAACAAGCGTCAGCAACTAGAAAAAATGCTCGTTAACGATGCTGGACAGCAATTATTGCCAGAACTCTATCGCGTGTCCTTGCAGCACATCGAGGCAGAAAAAGCACAGCCTCATAGTCAACCTCGTGAAGCTAACGAAAATATCCCTTTAGTGTGGGCGCAAAGTTTATTTATTTTAGGCAGTTTACTGCAAGATAAACTCTTAACGCGCGATGATATTGATCCTTTAGGACGCTATAAAACGCAACAACACGCTGGGCGCTGCACCATTCAAATTGCGTTATTGGCACAAGATGACGGCGTCCAATCAGCCTTAGCTGAGCTGGGCATTGCAACGCAAACGCTAGCAGAAATTGCCCCGATTCAATGTCGAGATGCCAGTGAATTGGCAGATGCTTTTACGCATGTAGGTCGTAATGATCGCATTGGTTTAACCGGCCGACCCTTGCGTCAACTGCGTATCTTAGCAACCTCAAAGCTGTACATCTTATCGGGACAACCCTTGTTATTTTTGCCGCAATGCTTAAATCAAAAAGGCTTTTATTTAGCCCTGGATAATCGCTTATTGATTCAACGATTACACTTAGAACTTGCTTATGTGCATCAGCACTGGGATCGTACTGATCAGCCATTAATCGTCATGATGCTCAAGCATAATCATTTAGCAAAGCAGCATCGTGCAGAATTACTTGAGTTTATTGCCAGCTTACAGCAAGGATATTTAGACGGGATTCCTGTGCAATTAGGTAACTTAACCGAGTTATGTAGCCGAGCCTGCCATGAAAAAATTGATTATTTACATGATTTTCAATTTTCAATGCCTTCAGGGCACGACGCAGAGCGCCCTTTCTTTGAGGTCATACCTTTTAGCAAAGAGGCGACTGCGCCTTTAGACAGTAGCGTACTTGAACAACTCCTGAATCATTCAGACCAGCAATTACAACAGCATTTAACACACAATGAAAATGTGTATTTTCAACTAGAAGTGTTGAGTTTATTAGCGCAGCGGCATGATTTACAGTATCGCATTCAATGTTCCGTTAAACCATTTGAAGTGACTGTGGCAGAATTATTAGCCGAAGTGTATAAACGCGCAGGTGACCTGCATGCGTGGTTTATTGTCAGGCAATGCGCAGGTTTGTTGGGTAAATACGATATAAATCTGGAACAAGCTGCAACTGATATTTTAGTGCGTCAGCATTTATTAAGCTTAGCAGACGTGTATCAACGCCGAAGCACCTTGACGCGGCCAACAGATTCCTCTGAAATTTTATATATTTTGCAGCATTACAATGCCCATAAACTAAATGAACAGATTATTTATCAGGAATTGGTTATTTATTTAGGCATGTTGATTAAAGCACAGCCGGCGTTATTTGAAGGTATGCACACCATACGTGTGGGACATATTTTGCAATTGTTATTAATAAAACAGCAGGAAACCTTAGCTGTAAACGCACATCAGGCCTTTGATGGCTTATTATTTTTATCACCGTATGCGCTGTCTAATAAAGTTCGCGAAGCACTTATGGACGCGCGGACATGGCCCATTGTCTGGCAGCCGCAAACGATAGTCTCTGCGTCTAGTGAGGCAACTGAAAATAAAGCATTCACACAGCTTAACACTAGCGCTGAACATTGTTACGCCCTACGCGAATGGTTAGGGTATTTAGGACGTGATCAACCTGTGGTGTTTACTAGCATTTGGTTATTACTGCATCACTGTCAGGGTTTAATGATAGGCGATAAAATATCGACAAAACGCTGCTTGGAAAGTGAAAGTATTTTGTCGCAAATGACTTCAGGCGAGCAAAGTTTTAAGGTACAGGTTACGCATTTACTTAATAAAATCCAATCAGCAGTGATAAGACAAATCACCATAGAAGTTTTATATGCACTTGCAGTAATTGTTAAACACCAGCCCAGCATTTTTTTTAAAGGCATAATCATTACCGATACCATCATTCAATCTGCTATCAAACATTACGGACGCGCTCAGCAAGGCGATCTAAAAGACCAGTCTACCGACGCCCTCGCGCATATTTTTGTATCCTTTTATCGATTGCCACCGCCCCAGTTAGCGGCGTATATTCAGTCTGCATTTTATGAAATGCTTAACAAAAGCAGTTAGCCGTTCACCTTCCTTTTGGGGTACTCTTTTTCAACAAGGGGGACTGAATAAGTACATAACAACTAAGCTACTCAGCTAAAGGAGAAACCATGAGGTTAGCAGGAGATATTGGCGGCACAAAAACAGTGCTTTGTTTGTTTGAGGAAATCTCAGCAGGGGAGTTACTGATTCATTCCGAACAAAGCTTTTCCAGTCGAGATTACCCCCAATTTAATGATGTGTTAAATGCTTTTTTACCCAAGGACATCCTTTTAACATCGATGTGTTTAGGCGTAGCGGGGCCCGTTGTCAAGCAATGCTGTCAGACCACCAACTTACCGTGGTTAATTGACGCCAACGCACTGCAACAACACTTTGGCCTCGCACAGTGTCAATTGCTTAATGATTTAGAAGCTATGGCTTTGGGAATGTTATCTTTACCTGAAGACGAATTAGTCGAATTAAACCCAAATGCACTTGAGCAATCAGGAAATAAAGCCGTAATCGCCGCAGGAACAGGCTTAGGAGAAGCGCTTCTTTATTGGGATGGCGAGCGCTATCATGCGATGGCAACAGAAGGCGGACATTGTGATCTTGCCGCACAAACGCATCAGCAAGATTTATTAGTGCAGTATTTGCGTAACGTACACCCCGAGCATGTCAGTTATGAGCGCGTTATAGCGGGTGATGGCTTTAGTTTATTGTACGAATTTTTATTGGCACATGACTATGCACCGCCCATGCACGCGTTACCAGACGCATCTGATGCCGATACTCAGCTGGATAGAAATGCACAGATTTCAGCCTTAGGTGTGGCGGGAGAAGATAGCGTATGTGCCGAAGTCGTGCGTTTATTTGTTGAGTTATACGGAGCTGAAGCGGGCAACTTAGCCTTGAAAGCCTTGGCTGTAGGGGGGATTTATATTGGTGGTGGCATTGCTGGCAAGATTTTATCGGCAATGCAAGAGGGCACATTCTTACAGGCATTTAAAGCGAAAGGACGGTTTAAGTCATTACTTGACACCGTATCGGTAAAAATTGCCTTAAATCCGCGCACCCCTTTATTAGGTGCGATGCATTATTTTTTAAACTAAGCTATTAATTTTTGTTGCTTTCATTTTCAAATAGAAAATGCGCCATTTTTGTTGCCTTGGTTTGTAAGTAGCCTAAATTAGTGGCATTAGCAGTAATTTCAATTGCCAACCGTTTGGTAACTAAAACGCCCAAACGGTTGAGTGCGGTTATTTTTTCTGGATTATTGGTAATCAATTCAATCGATTTAATCTTTAATGCATCTAAAATTAACGCCGCAATGCTATATTCTCGCTCATCAGCTTGATACCCTAAATGCAAATTAGCATCGACAGTATCCATGCCCTGATCTTGCAAATTATAAGCTTGTAATTTTTTCAGTAAGCCAATACCCCGACCTTCCTGGCGTAAATAAATCAACACACCAACGCCGCGTTGCGCAATCATCTGTAAGGCTAGATCCAATTGTTCGCCACAATCACAGCGTTTTGAGCCCAACACGTCCCCAGTAAAACATTCAGAATGAATGCGCACAGGCACGTCCTCGTGCAGGGCAACCTCGCCCATCACTAAGGCAATATGCTCTTTGTTATCAAGCGTATTAGAAAAATAATGCAGCGTAAAAACGCCATGTGCGGTAGGAATAGGAGTTTGAACTAAATCGTTGACTTGTTGCTTCACGTTACTAAATTAAACAAAAAATAAAAGACCAAAGGAATTACCCAGTATTTTACATGAGACTACGGGCATTGCTGGTGAATTAATTACAATAAAATGCGCCAAAGCTTACTTTTTTTGCAGAACAAAAAACAACCGCCTGCCTGTAGGCCATAAAAAGTCAGTACGAAATAGAAACTGTGAACCTATTTTTTTTATTTCCCTACAGTCGATAAACTCATGACAGACTTAGTGTAGCAGGGGGCTGAATAAGTTACGCACGCGGCACATTTTCGACCCGTTTAGTGTGCAAATCAAACTGAAAAGCGTGTCTGCATGTCATGTTAATCAAAAGCTTAGTAGCAACGAATAGTCATCACCAGCGGTAAAATAAAAACCCCCAATGCCCAGCCGTGACACCTTAATGCACCTCAATGCGCGTACTTATTACAAACCCTTAACTAGGTGAAATTATGTCTTTAAAACAGCAAAAATATAAAGAATATCCTGCGCTGATTAGCGCGTTACACAATTCAACACTGTATCCTCATCCAGTTAAGGCTATAAACCTGATAGAAACACATATTTCATGGCTGATATTAACGGGAGACTACGTTTATAAAATAAAAAAGCCGGTACTTTTTGACTTCATAGATTATTCCACACTCGCCAAACGTGCGTTTTTTTGTCATGAAGAAATTAGATTAAATCAACGCTTAGCCCCACAGCTTTATCTTGACGTGGTGACAATATATGGCACACCTACCGCACCTAATTTCATCGGGCAAGGTGAAGTGATTGACTATGCAGTTAAAATGCGGCAGTTTCCTGCGGGGCATTTACTAGCAGAACTAGCACAACAGCGGCAATTAAGCCTATCGCACGCCGAGCAATTAGCAGAACAAATTGCTACGTTTCACAGCCAGTGCGCACGCCTTAAACCGCACTTAGCTTATGGCAGTTGTCAGGATATACATCACTGGTATGTAGAAAATTTTGCCTGCATGAAACAATTATTAACAGAGCCGGCCTGGCAACTCAAAATAGATCAACTGCAACGCCATAGCGATCGCCAATGGTCACGTAATCAAGCCAACTTTGTGCAACGCAAAGTAGCAGGGTGGGTGCGAGAAGGTCATGGTGATATGCACCTGGGTAACATCACGGTACTTGCACAAAAAATTATCATTTTTGATTGCATAGAATTTAATCCACAATTGCGCTGGTTAGATGTCATGAGTGATCTTGCTTTTTTAGTGATGGATTTACTGCATTACCGCTACCCAGACTTAGCCTATGAAGTATTAAATCGGTATTTACAACAAACAGGTGATTACGAAGGCCTAGCGGTACTGCCTTTTTATTTAAGTTACCGAGCATTAGTCCGCGCCAAGCTAGCGTTATTACGCTATCAACAAGGCATCGATAGGCAGGCGGCGTGGACAGAATTTACCGACTTAATTGAACTTGCCGAAGGTTTTACACAAACCGAAACGCCACGCTTAATCATTACTCATGGCTTATCAGGCTCAGGTAAAACACATTATGCACAACACTTTGCACAAAAAAATGCTGCGGTGCATTTACGCTCAGATATTGAACGTAAACGCTTATATGGCTACACCGCCTTACAAACAACACAAGGGGAAATATATCAAGCAGACGCAAGTCAGCAGACCTATCAACGCCTATTGACCCTAGCTGAACACTGCTTAACAGCAGGCTACAGCGTCATTATAGACGCCACCTTTTTGCAAAGAGACCAGCGTCAAGCATGTCAACACTTAGCCGAATCACTGTCCATTGCGTACACCATCATAGATTTTCAACTTCCCCTCGCCTGTTTAGAACAGCGCATACAGCAACGCTTACAAAGCCAACACGATGCCTCAGAAGCAACCCTAGACGTTTTGCATCAGCAACAAAAAAACGCCCAAGCCTTTACAGAAGACGAATTACCGTATGTGCAA
>CAJAQT010000094.1 GCA_903944165.1 uncultured Methylococcaceae bacterium
ACGATGACAGCAAATAAGGTTGAGGTTTTGGTTTTACTATTTAATTCTTCACGAATATTCGCCTCGTCTTTCAACAATAAAACTTCACCTTTATTATGCGCATTGCTGGTGATTAAATAATGGCTTTCTTTGTCAATTGAGCCAAAACGCAGATTTTTGATTTTTAAAATACGATTCGCTACGTCAGTAAGTTCAGGGGCATTACGATAATTTGTATTTAATACTCGCATTAATTGATCGGACGTTTTTAAATCATCCTGTTGATAAAAAAGACTTTTTATATTCGCCCAAGAAAAGAAGTTAGGATGCACAATCTGATTTGAATCACCGCATAAAATAAAGTCGTCGGCGTTACGCAGTGCTTTTAAAATCAAATATAGTTGGATATTGGTTAAGTCTTGTACTTCATCAACAATAACAAAATCATAACGTGGTTCAAGGTAATGTGAGTTGTGATAACTAACAATATTGCTGTCATAAAGCGAATCATCTTTTAAGAACTGTAGATATTTTTCGAAAAGCTCATAAACGGCAGGACGCTCTTCTTCAAGAAATATAGATCTTTTTACGCCTAAATTTAAATAGTCCTCACGGCTTAAAAAAGGCTTATCAATAATTGAGCCTGTTAAGACGCCTCTAAATTCTTCAAAGACTTTATGTGCATCTTTTAAGGCACCATGTTGACGATAACGACTAAACCAATGTTTAAATCGTATAAAGGTAATCGGTGAACCTTCAGGAATTTTGATGGTTTCTAAAAATTCTTGAAAGGATAAAAAATCGACATGCTGGTTATCGTTGTCATAGTGATCGGTAAAATACAGGTCACGCGAGTTTTTTACGAGATAGGCTGATTGGGTGACGTACAACACATCGCCAACGGCTTGCTTCATTTTTTCTAACGTTAATGCCGTTTTGCCACTTCCTGCTGAACCAATAATTATCAGCGGCGGTGGTAATGTATAAATGGTCTGCTGATTGTCATCAAAGGAAATGATTTTATCTAATAAATTAAATGAATTCGTGTTTGAATTAAGGTACGTCAGCGCGGTGACGGCTTGTTCATCAAAAGCTGATATCGTAGGAATTTTGTGTTCATCAATGTCAGCCACATGGCGCATAAAACGCGAGTTGGCATACTCATGATTTTTAATATATTCAATGACTAAGGCGTAAACTGAGCCGCTATGTTTATAGAGTGAAAACAGTAAACGATCGCTAATGTTTAAGCGTGCACGATAAAGATTGTCGCCCACTTTTTTTACGTCCGCAGATTTAAAATCATCGGACTCAATAAACGCTTTAAATTTAGTGAAATTGGGGATTTTTTTGGCGTTTAATTCGTTATACAGTAAAACTTTCATTATGATTACCTAAAAGTTAAAAGACCTGAGTTCATATAATGATGTGCACAACCTACAGAAAGGTCGAACTAAAAAAAGAGTTGCTCAGAATAATGAGGTTGCTAAATTGTTAGAGCGCAGCCAAAGCAGTCTTTCATGCACGCTTAGCCAAAACAAAGGGCAACGAAGCTAACGCCATAAACAGGTAGACGAACTGACTCAAACACGGTTATGGCTAAGCAATAAAGGTACTAAGCACATCAATCGTAAACAATATGCTTTTTTAGCAGAAAACAAGAAAGCTCACAACACACCTAAAAAGATTTCCCTGAAATGATTTTAAAACAGTGTCCATACATTCAACAGCCATGCTAATTATGACAAGGAACCAAATTAAAGATTGAAATATGATTGCTGGCCTTGTTGCGAAAGCCTCTCAAAAATAAAATCCTCGTAGCGCCTTTTAAAGTCTGGGTCCTCAAGAAATTTTCTATATATCTCAGTTTGCGTAAACAAATACTGCTGCATCACTTCATCCAGTTTTTTGTTAGATAAATCTTTTGCATTATCCTTGTCTGAATAAATTATATTATCTATAAGCCGTTGATCCTTTTTCATATTATCAGGAATTTGCTGGATCAATATTTCGTTTACTTTATCTTTATCCGTCCATTCAATATCGCCAAAACGCTGATTAAAGGCGGCAAGGAT
>CAJAQT010000095.1 GCA_903944165.1 uncultured Methylococcaceae bacterium
GATGATGCGGGGCGGTTGCGTCAATCGGGGGTGGGCATTTATCGTGATGAGCAACTAATTCACATGGCACCGCCCAGTAGTCAGTTACTGCGTTTAATAAATGATCTTTTAGCTTGGTTAAAATCCACAGATTTACATCCTTTAGTAGCTAGTTGTGTGTTTCACTATGAATTTGAGTTTATTCATCCGTTTACTGATGGCAATGGTCGTATGGGGCGTTTATGGCAAACTTTAATATTGTCACAGTGGAAGCAAGCGTTAGCGTATTTACCCGTTGAAACCGTTATTCGGCATCAACAAAACGAGTATTACGCTGCTTTAAGTGCGGCGGATAAAGCCAGTGATGCGACGGGCTTTGTAGCATATATGCTTAATGCCTTGTTATCAGCGATGCAAGAAGTAGTAGCGGCACCAAGTGGGAACCAAGTAGGCACTAAGTCACATTTAAGTGCCGAACAGCAGTTGATCTATGACAACATCCAGGGTGAGATGACTTTACTTGAGTTAATGCAACTATTAAAGCGAGTTGACCGCACCAAGTTTAGAACCCAGATCATTAAGCCTTTGCTAGAAGCGGGCTTAATAGAAGCTACTATTCCTGATAAACCCACCAGTTCAAAACAAAAATATCGACTCATAAAGAGATAAGTATTAATGGATATTAACCAATTACAGCAAGGTATAGTCGCTAAATTTGCTTTAGGAACCAGTAAGGAAACTCGATTACTCTTTTGGTATGACACTGAGCAGAGTTTTCGGGAGGTGCTATCTAGTCTGGCGTTACCTGAAGTGACTGTATTAGATATGACTGGCTTATCTATTTTTGAAACCAAAAAGCGCATTGAGCTGGATCAGCCAATGACGCGCTTTTTGTTGTACTTTCCTTATGCTGAACCCAAGCCAGATAACGATTGGTTTTTGGATATTCGTTTATATAGCGAACAGTTTTATGCTGATGTCAGTTCGATGTTGCTGAATGAGCTAGGCTTAACCAAGATGTCTCTGCGAGCTTATATCCGTAGTCGTCAGGAGTTCTTTGCTAATAAACAACGCACGGCTGCACTCAAGCGTTTTATTACTGAAAATGAAGATGAGCGTTCGTTAGATCGTAAAATGTTGGCGGTGGTTGTTAAGGCCGATTCTGCGTCTGTTACAGATAGCGTGTTGAGTTTGCTTAAGGATTATAGTCTTGGTTTAGATGCTGATGAACTGCCTTTAATGGAGGCCGTAACCAAGTTTAATTTAGCTGAATCTTTGTGGTTAAGTTTAGCTGAAGTGTTTGCTTATGAGGTTCATCAGCCCAGCGTAGCCGATCTTGCCCTTAAGTTATTTTGTACCGAATTATGGAGCCAAATTAATGGTGCTGATAAAGATTGGCTACTCAATAATGTTTTAAAGACCACCTCGGGTCGGGCGACTGCTTTGGCTTTTATGGCCAGCTGGCGAGACAGTCGCAGTTATGCGCAGTATCACGATACGATTTCTCAGTTATTAGGTAAGCGTTTAGAAGTCGCTGATAAATGTGTAGCGTATCAACCGTCTCAGTTGCTTGAATGTGCTAGTTTTGAAGTTATTGAACAGGCACTTATTCGAGGTTTGGTGCGTACTTTATTAGAGCCAGCACAGTCTTTGGATCGGCCTTTATTTGAGAGTATTTTGTCGCGGCGTTTGCTTGGCCATTGGTGTTTATCCAGAAAAGAATATACCGCGATATACGAAGCCTTAAGAAATGCTGAGTTATTGCTACATTTGCGCCAACGCTTTGTGGATGGTTTTCATTATGAATCCAGTGTGGCTCTTTATAAAGCCTATACCAGTGATGTGTATCAGTTTGATCAAGCCTATCGATTATTTAATGAGCATGTGCAAACTTTGGTCAGTAAAGGTGCCGAGATCCTCAGGCAGTTAGATGAGGCGATAGAAAATTTATATACTCAGTGGTATTTGTATGAGCTAGGTTTGGCGTGGGATCGACTTTTAGAACAAGAGCAATTGCTTGGAAATTGGCAGTTACTGGGCATTCCATCGCAGTATCATTTTTATGAGAAAGTCGTAAAACCACGCATTGCCGCTAAGCAAACCAAACGTATTTTTGTAATCATCTCGGATGCCTTGCGTTATGAGATTGCCGAAGAATTGGCGGGTATTATCAATGCTGAGAAACGCTTTAAAGCTGACCTATCTTCTCAACTTGGTGTGTTACCCAGTTATACCGAATTAGGTATGGCAGCCTTATTACCGCATCACACTTTAGAATATCAAGCGGGTAGTGGCGCTGTCTTAGTCGATGGACAATCAACGAAAGGCTTAGATAAGCGTAATGCGGTGTTACAGAAATTTAATGGTCTGGCGGTGAGTGCGCAGGTGCTGATGACCTGGAGTAATCAAGAAGGTCGAGAGAGTATCCGTGACAGTGAAGTGATTTATATCTATCACGACACCATTGATTTTATCTGTGATAAACAAGGCGGTGAAGACAGAACGCCGCAGGTGTGTCGCACGGCCATTGAAGAAATCACCGATTTACTCGCACGTATTATTAATCGCTTTAATGGCAGCCAAGTCTTAATCACAGCGGATCATGGTTTTCTGTTTCAGCAAAAAGCCCTCGATAAACAGGATAAAACGGAAGTGTCTGTGCTCGCTCATGGCGCTATTGAGGCTAAGAAACGCTATATCATTGGTGCTAATTTACCTTCAAATGAAGTGTACTGGAAAGGTAGGCTGGCTGATACCGCCGGTGCTTTGGGTGATACTGAGTTTGTGGTGCCAAAAGGTGTACAGCGTTTTCATTTTGTGGGCGGGGCTAAGTTTGTGCATGGCGGTGCTATGTTACAAGAGGTGTGTGTGCCGGTGCTGTATATCAAAGCCTTACAAAAGGAACAGATCGCTAAGCATGAGCAACAACGGGTAGGCGTTGTGGTCGTAAGGCAGCCCATCAAGTTGGTAAACAATATCGATAAGATTGGGTTTATTCAAACCGATGCGGTGGGTGACAGTTTTATTGCACGGCAATTAACGGTTTATATTGTCGACAGTGAGAATAAACTGGTCTCCAGTCGAGAAGCGCTGAACTTTGATAGTACCTCTAAAGTGATGGATGAGCGCACTCGTGAAGCTTATATAAAATTGGTCGGCGCGGTATTTGATCGACATGCGTCTTATACATTGATTTTAGAAGAGAGCGACACCCAAACCCGTTATCAACAATACTCTGTGACAATTGACTTAGCCTTTAAAGATGATTTTTTCTAAAGGGATTCGGGTATGAATAATTTTATTAACCCGATTGAGCTGCAAACCTCCGAAGTAACTCAGCAGCACTAAGCACGAGCGATAAAGCGCTCTATGCGGTTTAAGGCTTCGCGCATAGTGTCAATAGGTAAGGTATAAGCAAAACGCACCATTTCATTTGCGCGATAACGACCAAAATCAATCCCAGGCGTAATAGCAACGCCTTCAGTCTCTAATAAATCCAGCGCAAATTGGTAACTGTTATCGGTAAATGCTGAGCAATTAGCATACACATAAAACGCACCTTCTGGCTTGATAGGTACAGTAAAACCTAAGCGGCATAAGCCATCATAAAGAAAGTCCAAACGCTCTGAACACTGCCTACGTCGTTCTTCTAATTCAACAATGGTGGCTGGCTCAAACGCTGCTAAGGCGGCAACTTGTGAATGCGTTGGCGCGGCAATAAAAATATTTTGTGCCAGTTTTTCTGCGGCCTCAATAAATGCTTCAGGGACAATTAACCAGCCCACACGCCACCCTGTCATGCCAAAATATTTGGAAAAGCTATTCAATACAAAGACCTGATCGCTCCAGGTTAATGCCGTAAACGCAGCACTTCCATAAACTAAACCATGATAAATTTCATCGGAATAAAAATAACCACCATTGCGCTGAACAGCATCAATACAGTGCTGAAATTGTAGTGGGGGAATAATAGTTCCAGTAGGATTTGAAGGTGATGCCATGAGCACTGCCTTAACTCCTGGATGCCAACAATCGTCAATCAGTTCTGGTGTCAGTTGATAATGTGTCGCCGCAGTGACGGGTATAGCAAGGGCATTGGCATTTAATAAACTAACAAAATTGGCATTACATGGGTAACAAGGATCCGTCATTAACACGGTATCTTTTGGATTTAAAGTTAGCCCTAATGCCAATAACAACGCGCCTGACGCACCTGGCGTTACAAATACACGCTCTGGCGCAACAGTTACCGAATAACGTTGTTGATAAAACGCTGCAATGTTACTGCGTAAGGCTGGCAAGCCTGCAGCGGGCGTGTACTTTATCTGCCCTGACTGTAAACAGGCTATGCCGGCGTCAATAATTAATGGCGGCGTAGGGAAATCAGGCTCACCAATTTCCATGTGAATTATTGCATGCCCTAACGCCTCTAATTCTTTCGCGCGGCGCAAAATGGCCATCACATAAAACGGCGTAATACTGTGCAAGCGCTCAGCTAAATGATCAACTCTCATGATAATATCCTAAAAACACCTTACATTTATTAACTTTAAACATATAAAACAGACACATAACAACACAAGCTGCACACTTGCCTTATTAACGCTTTATGATAAATTGACTAATCAAAACCTTAACATAACGAGATTAATCATGGATTTTAATATTCACACGCCACGCAACACTTTATTTTTTTTTATTGGTTTTATGATTGTTAGTTTTTTTATTATGTTGATTATTTAGCACTCTGTTGAGGCATAGTTATCTACACAGCGTTTCACCCTAATTAAAACAATTAGTTACAGCAATGCTAAGCCCCCTCTCCTGTTGGCGAGGGTTGGGGAGAGGAGAGGAGAATAAAATCAAGCATTTATATTTCCCCTCATCCCAGCCTTCTCCTTTTGGAGAACGGGCAACGTTGCGTGTGTAGAGAGATCTGCTGTTGAGGTAGCCGTTCTCATTTCAACTGAGTTGCCTCACTGCCATTAAACCAAAGATTTTTCCGTTCGCACTGAGCTGTGAACTTGTCGAACAGGCAAAGGGTGAATGGGCAAATCCGAAGCCTTGAGTTAATACGCTCATGGCTCGACAAGCTCACCACGAACGGCTTAACTTAATGGCAGCGACCGTGTTGCCTGTCTGATAAAGTGTGAAGTGCTGATGTCTTGTGTGGCGCATAGCCTGTTTTTTTAAACAGTGCTAAAATTACGCCTCAACTAACCACTTACAATTAAAAAATATGAGCACAATCAGCATCGAGCATAACCCAAGCGAAGACCGCTTAAAAGAACTTAACGTAGCCAACTGGGCAATCTGGGAAAAAGAAATTTCAACATTTCCTATTGATTTTGATGAAACAGAAACGGCCTATATTCTGGAAGGTGAAATTATTGTGACACCTGTGGGCGGTGAACCTGTCCATATTGTACCGGGTGATTTAGTTATCTTTCATAAAGGCTTAGATAGCAATTGGGAAGTTATCAAGCCATTACGTAAACATTATAGCTACGATTAATTCCCCCCCCCTGCCGCATCAACCTAGCAATGGGTAAGGTGCGGTTTTTTTTTCAATATAATGATAATTTCAACTATTAACTTTTTTGACAATTAAGTCCCATACACCATGACCTAAACGTAAGCCTCGTTGCTCAAATTTTGTGAGTGGTCGGTAATCGGGGCGAACACAAAAGCCAGAGTCATCACCACAATTTGTAAACTGTGACACAACAGACACTTCTTCAAGCATCGCTTGAGCATACGGTTGCCAATCGGTTGCGGCATGAAAATAACCCTCGTGTTGCAATTTTTTCAACATTAGCATCAAGAATGCGTTATTCACAATACGGCGCTTATGATGTTTCTTTTTTGGCCAAGGATCAGGAAAAAACAAATGCACACCTGCCAAACTTTCGTCCGCTAAATCGTGTGCAATAATTTCTGCTGCATCATGACAATACACCCTAACATTGGTTAATTCATGCTTGGCTAACAACATTAATAAATGCCCAACGCCTGGACGATGCACTTCTATCCCCAGATAATTACAATGAGGATTTGCTGCGGCCATTGCCGCTAAGGCTTCGCCGTTACCAAAGCCTATTTCTACAATTAACGGTGCCTGGCGCCCAAATACCTGTTCAAAATCATAAGCGCCCTGATATTCCAACCCATATCGCACCCAATAATTGTCTAAAGCATACTGTTGCCCAGACGTTAAGCGCCCTTGACGTAAAATATAACTGCGGATTTTTTTTAATGTAACAGAATTAGAAACAAGCATAAGCAATGATAAAAAGGGGAATTAGTTTATATCGACACGCTATAAGACGGCTGCGCTACGGCAACCCATCAATCAAGCAAGCAAGCCAGGCACCCAGGACGGCTTGCTAGCGCTTACGAATGACTCTAAAAAAACAAGCCTTGTTCGGGGGAAGAGGCTGAAGCAAAGCGACGTTTGGGCATGCGTCCAGCCAGAAAAGCTTCTCGACCCGCCTCAATACCTTTTCTCATGGCTGATGCCATTAATACAGGATTTCTAGCCGCTGCAATCGCGGTATTCATTAATACGCCATCACAGCCTAATTCCATTGCCATAGCCGCATCAGACGCGGTACCTACGCCTGCATCAACTAAAATAGGCACCTTAGCATTTTCAACAATCGTTAAAATATTGTACGGATTACGAATACCTAAGCCTGAGCCAATTGGCGCTGCCAACGGCATAACGGCAACACAGCCCATTTCTTCTAAACGTTTTGCCGCAATAGGGTCGTCATTGGTGTACACCATGACCTCAAAGCCTTCTTTGACCAATTGCGCTACGGCGCCATAGGTTTCTTGCACATTTGGAAATAAGGTTTTTTGATCGGCTAAGACTTCCAGCTTAACTAGATTATGTCCGCCCAATAATTCACGACCTAAGCGACAGGTTCGCACCGCATCTTCGGCGGTATAACAGCCTGCGGTATTAGGCAAAATTGTGTATTTATCTGGCGAGATAATATCTAATAAATTAGGTTCATCTTTATGTTGCCCAATGTTAGTTCGACGAATAGCAACGGTTACAATTTGTGCTCCGCTTGCTTCGATTGCTAGCCTTGTTTCTTCAAGGTCTTTGTATTTACCCGTACCCACTAATAAACGGGATTGATACGCCACACCGGCAATTATAAAGTGTGAGTCATCGCCACCACCAATGGCATGAACAATTTCTAAGCGATCGGCTGTCGTTAAGCGTTGCTTTCCATAATCATTAAACGGAACAATTTCTTGGTTTAATTCAACTGCAATTTTTTTACCCACTAACTCTAAATGCGCCACTACATCTGCCACATAACTGCCCTCGGCAACGTCGTGACTGTCTCCATTAACATAAATCATCATGCACTTACTCTCCACTGCTTCTTCGTTTTTGTACCGCAACAGCCATTTCGTGTAATAACGGTACAGTATCTTCCCAAGACAAACACGCATCAGTAATACTTTGCCCGTACACTAAGGCTTGTCCTTCAATAATTTTTTGGCTTCCTGCCACAAGATTACTTTCCACCATAATACCCATAATATGCTTATTGCCCTTGCTGATTTGCGCGGCCACATCGGCACCAACAATCAACTGCCGTTGACATTGTTTTAAACTATTGGCGTGACTAAAATCAATCATAATATTAGGGCGCAACGCTGCACTGACCAAGCCTTCTGCCACTTGCGCGACACTGGCCGCATCATAATTTGGTCGGTCATTACCTCCGCGCAAAATAATATGTACATCTTGATTACCCGTGGTGGAAAAAATAGCGGAATGCCCAGCCTTAGTTAAGGATAAAAAATGATGTGGACTCATGGCTGCGCCGATAGCATCAATAGCAATTTTAATCGTGCCATCGGTAGAGTTTTTAAAACCAATTGGACACGATACTCCCGACGCTAACTCACGATGTCCCTGACTTTCTGTAGTACGGGCACCAATCGCGCCCCAGGCAATTAAGTCTGAAATATATTGTGGGCTGATTAAATCTAAATACTCTGTTGCCGCTGGCATACCTAAGGTACTTACATCTAAAAGCAACTGCCTAGCAATACGCAAGCCTTTGTTAATATTAAAACTTGAATCTAAATCTGGATCATTAATTAAGCCTTTCCAGCCCACAGTAGTGCGTGGTTTTTCAAAATACACGCGCATGACAATGAGTAAATCATCTGCCAACTCATCTTTAAGCACTTTTAAACGTTGTGCATACTCTTTTGCCGCTATTGGATCATGAATTGAACATGGCCCAATAATCACTAAAACGCGATCATCTTCACCCGTTAAAATAGCATGAATTTCATTGCGTGCCTGCAAGGTTGTTTTTGCAGCAGCTTCATTGATGGGTAATTCATCGTGAACATGAACGGGAGCAATGACTTCTTTGATACCGCTAATTCTTAAGTCATCAGTGTTATATTTTGTTTGCATGCGGGGAGTACCTAGTGATTTTAAAATTACAGAACTAACTAAATGTTAGTGCATTTTAACGGTTTTCGTTTATTTTAGTGAATTTTTAGGCTGACTATTGCTTAGCTTATTTAGCTGTGCTTCGTTTATACGTTAAAAATCGATAACTAAAGTCCACGCTAGGATCATTGCTTACCTCTTCTCTGGCAAATTCTTGCCATTCGGCGTGTTGCCATTCTGGAAAAAAAGTATCGCCCTTAAACACCTTATCAATTTCTGTTACATATAAGGTGTGCGTTGCCGCGAATAAGGCTGTGTACAGACTGGCTCCACCTATAACAAATACTTCAGGCGCAGTGACTGCGGCTAAAGCATCATCAAGATGAGTAAACACTCGACAGCCTTCCGCTTGAAAAGCAGCATTGTTCGTCACAATGATATTATCTCTGCCCGGCAAAGGACGCCCTATTGATTGATACGTTTTTCTGCCCATTAAAATGGGTGCGCCCATGGTGATGCGTTTGAAATTTTTTAAATCCGCAGGTAAATGCCACGGTAACGCGTTTTGATAGCCGATAACGCGCTGCTTAGTCATTGCCACAATTATTGAAATATTCATTGTTATTGCTTGATAAGTTAACCAGACGCGAGCTTCTTTGCTTGCTGACATTGACAATAAAGTGTTTCGACTTTACTACGCGCCCAAGGTGTTTTACGTAAAAACGCCAAACTGGAGGCGATGCTTGGATTATGCTCAAAACAACGAAACGGTAAGCGTGCTGCTAACGCTTCCCAGCCATAGTCTTGCTGCAAACTAATCATTATGGCCTCCAACGTCACCCCTTCTAAATAATAATTACGCTGTTGTGGCGACAATATTGGCATCGTGTCTTCGCTGCTTAGTTCGGCAGCAGAGGCTGGTGTGGCGGTGCGCATTAGTATTGGTTCTCGTGGATACTTTCTAGTGCATAATCGATTACGGATTGATACTCAAGATCACCTTCTAACGCTAAATATTTTCTTATTTGCCCTTCAATTTTAAGAAAATGAATATCACTTCTGCCATCAAGCTGATCGGCAATATTGTCTGCCAAAAGATGCACTGATAATATATTTAAGGTTGTGTTATCCAAGCCCAACGTAAAAATATCTGCATTATGATGCAGACGGATAGCATCACACAGTGAGGAAGGTAAATACCAGTTTCGCGCGAGTAAATTGCCCATTAGGGCATGGTTCATGGTGTATTTGGCTTGCTCAAGCTCTGGAATTTCTTCTTCCTGAACATAAAATTGAAAATAAGTATCTAAATAATCTGGATATTTCATACTCATTAATGGGACGGCACAATCATGAAATAATCCCATTAAATAAGCTAAATCAGGATCAAAAGCTAAATGTCTGGCTATACAGGATTCCATCACTGCAACCTTAATGGAGTCATCCCAAAAGCTCTTCAAGTTTGCTGGCAACTCAATGCTATGACGCACCGACACCGCCATCACTAAATGCAAGGCGCGTGTTAAGCCAATTAAATTAACCGCATCGTTCACCGAACTTACTTTATTTGCCAAGCCGTAAAAAGGCGAGTTCACTGTTTTTAATAAGGCTGCGGATAAGGTAATGTCTTCAGCAATATGCTGAGCTACCACCTGAATATTAGGGGTTGGCTGACTCATTTCTTGCTGTATGTTAATTAAACTTTCTGGTCGACTTGGAAAACCAAATTCTTCACTGATATCCAGTGTTGCGCCTGAGTGACCCGCAGCGCGTGTCGCGCTAACTTCTTCTAAATGCATATTAAGATGATCTACCTGAAGCAAGTCATCTACCTTTTTTTGCAATAAGGTTGGGCTAAACGGCTTTACCATATAGGCATCAGATTTAGCACTGAGCCCCTCTTGAACATCAACACGTAAGCCTTTAGCCGTTAACAAAATAATTTTTATTTTGTCATAAAGAGGATTATTTTTAAGATGCTTACATAACTGAAAACCGTTTAATTTGCCTGCCAACATCACATCAAGGACGATTAAATCTGGAATATCTTGCTTGATTAAACTAAAGGCTTCCTCGGCACTCTCTGCCTCCGATAATTTAAAATCGGGGAAATCTAAGGCAAGTGACACCAATTTACGAAGATCGATTGAATCATCTACTATTAGAATTTTTTTTATCATGTTTTATTATCCCTTTTTTAATTATCTATCAGCGTTAGTTAATAGTAAAAAACTAACGAGACTATACACTTATGTCTTTGCTTGCTGCTTCTGTGCCCACATTGTATTAACAATTTCAATTAATGCCACAGGACTAAAGGGCTTGGTCACATAGGCATCCGCCCCCGCATCTAAGCCTTTTTGAAAGTCGTCTTTCTGACCTTTTGCTGTCAGTAAAATGACACAACATTCTTTATAAACTGAAGTTTTAACAATACGACACGCATCGATACCATCAACCTCACCCGGCATCATAACGTCTAATAAAATAATATCGGGCTGCTCTTTAACGATAATTTTTAACGCATCTTGACCATTTTCAGCCTCTAATAACTCAAACACGCTGCTACCAAATGTCATCATAATCAACGATCTCATATCGATATTATCATCGACAACTAACATTTTAGGGCGTTTATTGCTAACTATATTATCCGTCATTTTATTTCTCTAAATAGCATGTGCGTTTAGCCACAAGACTACTTCCGTCCCGACATCTGGCTCGCTGGTGATTTCAATGTGACCCCGATGAAAATTAATAATTTCATGCACTAGAGCCATACCAATGCCTATCCCTGCAATGTTATGAGTATTTGAACCCCGCCAAAAACGCTCGAATATATGATTTAAATCATTCTGTGTCATGCCTACTCCGACGTCTTTTATTGCTATCCCTACCTGCTCATACACGCCCTCTCCTCGCCCCACAATATCCACCGTTATCATACTGCCTTCTGGAGAAAACTTAAGCGCATTGGATAACACTTGAAACAGGGCTTGCTTAATATATTCTGCATCGATAAATAACCAGGGCACTTCCGCTGTAGCAAGATAATTGATTACACAGCCGGTATGCTCTTGGGTAAAAAGTGCTATCCCTTCTTTAATTACAGCGTCCAACGCATACTGTGTTAAATGAAATTCTTTACTTAAGCGAGCTTCTATTTTGGCCAACTCTAAAATGTCATTTAAGATTTTCACTAAAAACTGCGCTTGATGATGTAAATTAGCAAAAATATCTTGCTGCGTTTTAGGATCAAATTGCCGCGTTATTAATAGCTCAGTAAAGCCAAAGACACTGGACAATGGTGTGCGTAATTCATGCGCCGCATTAGTTAAAAAATCATACTTCATTCGATCAATTTCTATTTCCTGCGTAATATCCTGGAAATACATTACGGTGTGTATTACATCAGTTGATAACTCGCATACGTTAACTTTTAATACCCGTGAGCTGCTCAACTGATTAACCACTTTATTTTTGCCTACACCTTCGTTAACTTGAGGTGCTAAATGTGCAAAAATAGACGCAGGCAACAATTTAAAGACACTACCTGTGGTAATTTCAGCTGGGCAATCTGGCAAACTTATCGCCTTTAATGTTGCCAGTAATTGCGCCTGTGTTTTGCCAATGAGACCCTGAGCAGTTAAACCTGTAAAGGTTAAAAACATGGCATTTACTGAATGCACACAACCGCCATGATTAATGGTAACAATACCGTCAGGACTAAGATTAATAATGGCGTCTAATTCTTGTTGTCGATTATTTAATTGTTTTTCTGTTTCTTTAAGCAAGGAAATATCGGTAATTGATCCCGCCATACGCTCAACTTTGCCCTGTTGATCGCGGATTATTTTTGCATGACACAATACCCACAGCCATTCACCAGCTTTATTTTTTAAGCGATGCGCTAGCTGGTAATCATCGTTGGTTACATCATCCAGCGCAGACTTTAACGCGTAATCGACACTAGCTGCTTCATCTGGGTGCAAACGTTCAGTCCATGTAGCAAGCTCATTGGTTAATTCATCATCGTTATAACCAAGCATTTGCTTCCAACGCGGCGACAAATACCATTCTTGCGTAATAGCATTCCAATCCCATAGCCCATCAACCGCAACAGTTATGGCTAAATGAAATCGTTCATTACTTTTTTTAAGCGCTTCTTGATTACGAATTTGTCCCGTCAAATCAACTAAAGAACTAAACTTTGTTAACACATTATCTTCAATCATGACGTGAATAGATGCGCCCAATAATACAATTTGCTGCTGCTTGGTGATAAATTTCACATAAAAACAGTTATTTTGCTCGCCAAGAAATAACGGAAAACATTTGCTTACATCATCGGGATGAATAAAATCACGAATTGATTTACCCATACTTTCATTTAACGCATACCCTGTTAGCAACGACCACGCTGGGTTTACAAAGGTAATTAAGCCGTGCAGATCGACCGTGAAAATAACTTCACTTGATTGTTCAAGAAAAAATTTTAATTTGAGATCGGTAGCCGTTGATAGTTCGCGTTGCTTTAGCGTGTTAGGTACGTCTTCCCCAAAATTATCACATGTATTTTTCATCTCTCACTTAACCTTTTGCTTTTGTTATAAAACAGCACCTTGGCACTGTGATGCGCTGAAATAATTAGTTGCATTAGCACGCAAACGTGCGTTATCGATATACCTCAAACGCTCCTGAGCTGACGCTTCACTCCATGACATGATTTCCTCTAAGGATCGAAAACACCCCACACAAATATTATGACTGTCTAAACAACATTTACGAATACAAGGCGAATCAATCAATGGGGTATTTGTTAGCATAGTCTAAATAATGTTCTGCACTGGTTATCTATAAAGGTTGATAATAATGATATGACTTACTAAGCAAAACCTCCACAACGCGTCTGCTTATGATGACTAACTCGGCTTTATTTAACTAAGCCATTTAATTTTCTTTGATTACTGCTCCGCAAACACATATCCAGCGTAGCGTCTGATTTAGCATTAGAAAGGGCTACTGCTCTATAATCTTCTGAATGCATAGTGAGATGATCAACATGAAGTAATTCATCCACTTTTTTTTGCAGTACAGTTGGACTAAACGGCTTTACCATATAAGCATCAGACTTAGCACTAATGCCCTCTTGAACATCCATAAGCAAGCCTTTAGCCGTTAACAAAATAATTTTTATTTTGTTATAAAGTGGATCATTTTTAAGCTGCTTACATAACTGAAAACCGTTTAATTTTCCTGCTAACATCACATCAAGCACGATTAAGTCTGGAATATCTTGTTTTATTAAACTAAAGGCTTGTTCGGCACTTTCCGCCTCAGCTAATTTAAAATTGGGGAAACTTAAAGAAAGAGCAACTAATTTTCGGATATCTCTTGAATCATCAACGATTAACACTTTCTTTATCATATCTTTATTACTCACTTCGCCAATAACGCATCTAATTTTTTTTGTTGCTCCAATGCATATAAATCATCAAAACCACCGATATGAACATCATTAATAAATATTTGTGGCACTGTCCTGCGCTTAATTTTATTCATAAGCTGCTCTCTTAGCTCATGCTTTCCATCAAGATTGATTTCAGTATAGGTTAGCCCTTTTTTATCTAATAAACGTTTAGCCATGATGCAATAAGGGCAAATACGTGTGCTATAAATGAGTATCTTAGGCATGAGAGAGTAATATTTGTTAATATAGTGCGACATTCTATAGATAATAATATGTATAAACAATGCAGCGAGTATTGTTAATGGCTTTATTTTTTTTAGGCTTTAAATTAGTGACTCTACCCAACATTCTCCTTTAACACTTACCTTTAGAGAACAAGACATGGCTGACTTACCTGAACACCTACGCTACGCACCTACTCATGAATGGGTTGCCCTTGAAGACGACACTATTGTGCGGGTAGGCATCACTGATTTTGCTCAACAAGCTTTGGGAGATTTAGTCTACCTTCAGTTACCTGAAGTTGGTCGTAAAGTCAGTGCTGGCGAACAATGTGCGGTCGTTGAATCAGTTAAAACTGCCTCAGACTTGTTTAGTCCTGTCACAGGAACGGTTATTTCTTTTAATGAACTCTTACTTGACGAACCTGAGCAAGTAAATGAAAACCCCTATCAAGCGTGGTTATTTTGCATAAAAGCAGATAACCCAATCGAATTAAACACTTTAATGAGCGCCTCAGAATATCAAGCCAAGCAAGAAGACTAATAAACTCTTTGGTATTATTAAACGTTAATACTTGGCAGTTAAACTTTAGCATGGCGTAATTATTCTGCATTAACACCGCCCCCGCTTAAGGCTGAAACATGTTACACCTTGAGCACGCCCAGTTTGCTCATTTACACCACTCATTACACCTTACACTACTTATTCAGGTCATGGCCCATCAAAACGCAAAAGGCTTAAAGCGCCTAATTAACGCGTGTTTTTTCTCTGCTGCTGGCTTTAAAGCCACGTGGCAGCATGAAGAAGCATTTAGACAAGAGGTTATTTTATTTATCATTGCCTTGCCTTTAGCCTTATGGCTTGGTGATTCTCCAGTTGAAAAGAGCCTTCTCCTTGGTAGCCTTGTGTTGGTAATGTTAGTTGAATTATTAAACTCGGCGGTGGAGGCGGTAGTTGATCGCGTTGGCTTTGAACACCATGAATTATCTGGACGCGCTAAAGATATTGGCTCTGCCGCAGTGACCTTAGCCCTTATTTGGGCCGCCATTACTTGGCTATTAATTTTACTTTAACTCGGGGTAATGCCCAGCACGAAAAAACACCATTTTGTATGTAGCTGACGCGGTCCTTTTTTCTTTTCACTTTTACTTATCACGCTTATCTTAGGAATTTACAATATGAAAGCATTAATCTGCGGTTCAATGGCTTATGACACCATCATGGTTTTTCATGATAAATTTAAACACCATATCTTGCCCGAAAAAGTCCACATTCTTAACGTCTCATTTTTAGTCCCCGTCATGCGTCGTGAATACGGTGGTTGCGCTGGTAACATCGCGTATAACTTACACTTATTAGGCGAAACACCTTTAATTATGGCAACAGTAGGTCATGATTTTGAGCCCTACAGCCAATGGCTAAGCCAGCATCATTTATCCAGTGAATATATTCACGCACTGGATGATCATTACACGGGTCAGGCATATATCACCACGGATGTTGATGGCAATCAAATTACTGCATTCCATCCTGGTGCGATGAATTTATCGCAGCTAAATACTGTCCCTACGGATCGTGACGACATCACAATTGGCATTGTTTCACCTGATGGTAAAGACGGCATGCAAGCCCATGCCCAACAATTTGTGGAGCAAAAAATTCCGTTTATTTTCGATCCAGGTCAAGGCATGCCGATGTTTAATGGTGCCGAATTACTTAGCTTTATCGACCAAGCCACCTGGGTTACCGTTAACGATTATGAATCTGAATTATTGCAAGAACGCACCGGCTTAAGCCTAGAAGACATTGCTACTCGCGTGGAGGCGCTTATCGTTACCTTAGGCAGCGAAGGCTCTAAAATTTATACCAACGGCACGGTATTAACCATTCCTGCTGCGCGTCCTGCTGCTATTAATGATCCAACGGGCTGTGGCGATGCCTACCGCGCTGGTTTATTGTATGGTTTAATGAACGAATACTCGTGGGAAATTACTGGACGTATTGCATCATTATTGGGAGCGATTAAAATTGAACATCACGGCACCCAAAACCATAACTTTGATTTAGCCCACTTTAAACAACGTTATCACGAAAACTTTGGCAGCAGCTTCTAAACCTGCCTGCAAGCGGTAAGTTGTTATTCGTAAACGCATGAGCACTGGAGACCGTTACACAATACCTGTGGGCGAGGCTAAGCCACGCCCACTTCGGTTAGATAACTTTTGCTCGATTGCTTATCCTAGAATAGGTTGCGACAGCGTTCGTCTTATCGCTTGTTTACCCTTTTTTTATACCCACGGCTATGCTTAAAAATACCCAACAATTGCTTAAGATAATGACCCAACTGCGCCATCCTGAACAAGGCTGTGCCTGGGATATTAAACAAGATTTTGCCAGCTTAATCCCTTATCTCATTGAAGAAACCTATGAAGTTATCGACGCTATTGAACGTCAAGATTATCAAGACTTATGCTCAGAATTAGGTGATTTATTATTACAAGTGGTATTTCATTCACAAATCGCCCAAGAGCAGGGCTTATTTAGCTTTGAACAGGTAAGTGAAGAATTATGCAATAAACTGATCCGCCGTCATCCGCATGTCTTTAGTGATGCTGTATTTGCAACAGATGAAGAACGTCAACAAGCTTGGGAACAGTCAAAAGCACAAGAGCGTTTAGCAAAACAAACCTCAACTGCCCCACAAAGCGTGTTAACGGGCATTGCTCGCACCTTACCCGCATTAATGGAATGCGAAAAAATTCAAGACCGCGCTGCACAACATGGTTTTGATTGGCCAACCATTGAGCCAGTATTTGCTAAAGTAGATGAAGAATTGGCGGAAATTAAAGAAGCCATTGACTTAGGCGACCCTAAACATATTCAAGAAGAAGTGGGAGATTTGTTATTTGTTGCTGTAAATCTGGCCAGGCATTTAGGGATTAAGCCTGAAATAGCCTTAAAAGAAAGTAACAAAAAATTTACTCAACGCTTTAATTATATTGAAGAGCAAGTAGCCAAAAGCGCACGCACCCTTAAAGAGTGTCCCTTAGCTGAGCTTGATGCTTTTTGGAATGAAGCAAAACTGGTTTTAAAAAAGCAGGATTAATCACCCGATTATAAAAACTTAATCACAGCAATCACAATGCCGCCCATTGTTAAGGTGGTGGCAAACGACCACACCATAAACTGATCAATCCTCGAGGTGAGTTGCTCGAAACGTTTATCGACTTGTTCAAAACGCTTGTCGACTTGTTCAAAACGTTTTGCTGTTTCAATCTGCATTTGTTCGAATCGCTTGTCTACTTGCTCAAAACGCTTGTCGACTTGCTCAAAACGTTTATCCATATCCAAACGCAAGTCACGCATTTCACTACTGAGTCGTTCATTTGTTTTTTGCATTTCACTACTGAGCCGCTCATTCGTTTTTTGCATTTCATTACTGAGGCGTTCATTCGTTTTTTGCATCTCACTACTGAGTCGTTCATTCAGTTTTTCCATTTCAGAACATAAACGACTGTCTAAATTCTGCATATCTTGACGCAAATCAATATCTAAATGTGCAAAATGATTAGTTTGGGCTTTTAGCATTAAAATCATCATTTGATCTGAGCTAATACTTTGCCCTTCAGCCACCAAACCCATGACTTTCTGTGCTTGCGTGTCTAACCAGTTCTCAAAAAATTGATCATCAAACATGTTAATCCTCTGTTATGTATGCTGAAAACCTATTATAAAAAAAACCGCCCTTAGTTATCCTAAGGGCGGTTTATTTTCTTATCGTTAACTTTGCTGAAGCTAGGCAAATGTTTACCTAGTTCAACGACTTACCTTTATGCAAAGTTAAAGTCAGTAATATTGATATTAGCTACACTTACACCTGTTAACTTAACAAGATCAACAAATTGATCTGTTGCAGCTTCAGTTGCTGCATCTTGTATACCTTGACTGACATGAACAACACTACTTGAATCAGTCCATACATACAAATAAGATTTAATTGCTGCATTATGCTGAAGATTATCAGCAGCAAATCCTGCATCAGTAACGCTTGAATACGATGCATTATCAAGAATAACCAAGCTTGCATCAGTAGTGCTAACTGCAGTAGATGATTTAGCAGTTGCTGCTGCCGCCCAATTACCCGTATTAGTTACAGATATAATATCAACACTTGCAGCGCTTGTTCCTGCATCAAAATCAGTAACAGTTGCAAGCCCTGTAATCAGTGCGCTAGTTGTAAATGCCACAGTATCAGTCCCAGATGACAAGGTAATAGTATCGTTACCCAAACCTGAAATAACAGTATCGTTAGCTACACCACCAACAATACTATCGTTACCTGCACCACCATTTAAGCTGTTAGTTCCAGCACCACCATCAAGTGTATCATTGCCTGCATTACCGACTAAGCTGTCATTACCTGCTCCGCCAATCAAACTATCAGCACCAGCCCCTGACGTAATGGTATCGCTACCTGCACCACCCGTAATAACATAGCTACCATCTAATTCAAGAGCACCATTAAAGGTTAATGTTGCACCTGTATCAGTTAAGGCAGCGGCACTCACCGTTAAGGTTTTAGTTGAAGCAACCATTGCGTCTGAAGTAGTGATAATAATATCGTTTGTTACTGTTGAACCAGCAATAACCGTTAATGTTTCAAAACCTGTTGCAGTAGCACCAAACACAGCACCTGTTCCGCTGTTATCAGCAGTAAGTGACAAGACGTCAGCAGTACCTGTTCCACCTTTTAACGTATCAGCAGCTGTAATTGACGCTGCAGCAGCGGCCACAGTTAACGCGCCAGCCGTTGCAGAAGCATCGATATTA
>CAJAQT010000096.1 GCA_903944165.1 uncultured Methylococcaceae bacterium
TGACCCGCTTTAGCACGCAATAAGCGCAATAAAAAATCATCGTTGCCCAAAATGGCTAAACCAGCGGTATCAATAATGGGAATATCCGCCATTTGTAAATGTGCGTCTAAGGCATTGGCGGGCAAAATGGCAGGTTCAACAACGGTGGTATACCCCATTTGTGCATAACGATAGCCGATTTCGGTACTTGACCAGCGAGCTGTGCTGAACGCATGATTGAGCTTTCGAGACATAAAATTTCGATGTTGTTCAGGCAATAACAAACGGGCAGTATTGACGTTGCCGCCTGCAATATGGCTGTGAATATCTATCGCCCCCGCCATGACAATGTTGCCCGATATATCAATATCGCAATCGGGGCTTGCATCGCTAGGCGGTGCGATAATACGTCCGTTTTCAAACCATATATCTTGCACCACGCAGTTTAACTGTTGGGTGGGGTCAACCACAGACCCGCCTGTTAAGCGTGTTTTCATTTGCTCACTAAACAACTGTCTAAAGCATCTAAAATCTCTTGTTTAGGCAAATTGCGCCCGATAAACACCAACACCGATTCTGGCGTTTCATGGTCTTGCCATGCCGAACCCAGTGTTTCAGTGAGTAACATATGCACACCTTGATAAATCAGGCGTTCTTTTGTGCCAGAAATATACAAAATGCCTTTATAGCGCAATAAATCATTGCCGAACTCACCAATCATGACGTGCATGAATGCCACAATTTTTGCGGCATTAAAGGCTTTATGGTTGCGATACACAAATGAGTGAATCTCATCATCGTGTTCGTGACTGACATCCTCAAGAAAATCAGGTTCAATGTCTAAAATAGCGTTCAGATTAAAGCCGCGAATATCGAGAATGTCATCAATCGGCGTTTTGCCAAAATGAACGTGAGCCATTGGCGCACGCGCATTTATGGCGCGTAAGCGGGCTTCTACTGTGGCAATGTCTTCGGTAGATATTAAATCGGTTTTGGATAACAACAAACGGTCGGCAAAACCCACTTGTTCTTCAGCTTCATGACAGGCATCGAGTTGCTGGTGTGCGTGTTTTGCATCAACCACGGTAATAATCGCATCAAGTACATAATAGTCACTAATGTCTTGTTCGACAAAAAAGGTTTGTGCGACAGGTGCGGGGTCTGCCAAGCCTGTGGTTTCAATAATCACCCGTTCAAAATGCAGTTCGCCGTTGCTACGTTTTTCGGCTAACTCGCCCAGAATACGCACCAAATCTCCGCGCACAGTGCAGCAAATACAGCCGTTGTTCATTTCCACGATTTGTTCTTCGCCTTGAATCAGTAAATCATTATCAATGCCTGCTTCACCAAATTCATTTTCAATTACCGCAATACGTTGTCCATGTTCCTCCGACAAAATGCGATTTAACAGCGTGGTTTTTCCAGACCCTAAAAAGCCTGTCAAAATGGTTACGGGTACAGCTGAAAAAAGACTTTCATCCAACATAAAAACCTCTTGTAAAAATAGACTTGTTTATTTAATGATTAAGCAAAATCCAGCGTCAATAATAATCGACGCGGGAATTCGGGTTGAGTGTGCGGTGAGCGGTGTACTGCGCCATGTTGTTCGTTGCCTTCCCAGCGTGAGCCTTTTAATAAGCCAATGGCATAACTTGGCATTGTGCCAATCGCATCAGCATCTAAAATCAAGCCTGATTGCTCATCACTTAACCCGCCTGAACGACTGCCTAACTTACTGCGGTCAACATAAGCATCTTCCAGCCATTGCGTACCGATACCGCCGTAAGTACACACTAACCGACAGGGAGCGTGGTCAATATGAAAGCGCGGACACATCGCTTTATCCAGCATTCCCAAGCGCAAGCCAATCGCTTCCAGTTCAAATAAATAACTGAATATCTCAATGACCTGTGCAATATCGGCACAAAAGGCTTCGTAACCTTGTAAATGCAGGTGTTGCGGCAATAACCTGAGGCTATTAAATGACTGCATGTTGATGGTTTCAATGACATTAATAGCGTGTGCTGCTGATAATAAATGCGTGACAAACGTCTCTATTTCACTGGAAATACTGCGTTCAACCACGCACAAATTAATCTCAGGGCGGTAAATTTCTGCTAAATCCGCTATGTTTTTAGACAGATAAGTGTAGGAGCAATTAGGTTCTATTTTAAGTGCGTGTGCAGTAGTCATAAATTAAGGAAGTAAAAGTTGTTCAAAAACGACAATGGCTTGCATAAAACCGATACCCGCCGCGAGAATGGTCGTTTGCCCGAACAAATGCCGTAGCGTGGAATGTTCGTGCAATGCTGGCATCATGTCGGTGGTGGCGATATAAATAAAGCCACCTGCGGCAATCGGCAGTAAAAACACTAACGATGATTCGGCTATTTGACTGAGTATAAGGGTGAAAACAGCACCTAGTACCACACTCAAGGAGCCGTAAAAGTTATATAAAACGGCTTTTTTCGGCGCAAAGCCACCATGGATTAACGCGCCGACATCGCCGATTTCCTGTGGTATTTCGTGAGCAATAATGGCAAATGTGGTGGTTGTGCCAATCACAGGATCAACTAAAAAACTACCCGCAATTAAAATACCATCGACAAAATTATGAATGGCATCACCGATTAGATTCATTTTTGCCATCGGACGAAGGGCGTTTTTTTCGGGATGGGTAAAATCAAAATCAAAATCATGGTCATGTCGCCAACGCACCATTTTTTCCAGCACGAAAAAAATAACCACGCCCAATAACACCATTAAACACACAGTTGAAATTGAGCCTTGACGGGCAACCGCGTCAGGAATCAAATGAATAAAGGCATCGCCCAATAACACACCCACCGCCAAGGCAACGAGGTAAGGAATCAGACGTTGTAAGCGTTCGGGCGGTATCCATAAAACGAATAAACCACTGAACGAGCATAAGCTCACTAATAAGCTGGCAGCAATGATCGCAGCGGGAAGGTTTGCAGGCAGTGTCATGATTTGAAGGTAACAGGTGGGGTATGAGCCGTGTAAATGAACTTAGGCAATGAATCAGAAATCCAGTGCACAGAGGTATGCGCAAATAAGGTCAATGTTAATAAAGTCAGTAGGTAATTTATGAATTTACTTTTTTTAATGCTCATCATCGCTAAACCATACAGGAAATTCATCTGGGTATGTTTTCCAAACGGCTACGCCCGCCGAGAGTTCAGCATTGTTTAATAAACAGACGTTTAATTCTGCAATGGCTTTATCGGCATTAATATTCTGCCCGATAAAAACCAATTCCTGTCGGCAATCACCAAACGGTTCTTGCCAGTTAGTGCGTATATCAGCCACGAATTCTGGCGACCATTCGCTTTCGGGTACAGAAGCCCACCAGCGACCCGCGCAACCGTGCTGCATCGTGCCGCCTGCTTGTGACCACGAACCGACCCATTCAGGGCGTGATGCTAACCAAAAGAAGCCTTTAGAACGTAATAAAGTGCCGTTTTGCCAATCGTCACGGTGTAAATAATCAAAAAAGCGTTGCGGATGAAACGGACGGCGGGCTTGATAAACAAAACTGGCAATGCCGTATTCTTCAGTTTCAGGAATGTGTGTGCCGCGCAATTCCTGCAACCAACCTGCCGATTGTTCGGCTTTGGCAAAATCAAAATGCCCTGTGTTTAAAATTTTATTCAGTGGCACTTGCCCCATGACCATTGGAATAATCTCTGCCGCGCGGTTAAGGCTTTCTAAAATCGCCGTCAGATTTCTTAATTCATCGCTAGAAATTAAATCCACTTTAGAAATTAAAATCACATCGCTAAATTCGATTTGCTCAACCAACAAATCGGCGATATTGCGCTCGTCTTCTTCGCCTAATTCCGCCTGAATCTCTTTTAAGGATTGCGCTTCTAAATAATCACGCATGAAATTAACCGCATCCACCACCGTGACCATCGTATCTAAACGGGCAATGTCCAACAGGCTTACGCCATTTTCATCTCGAAAAGTGAAAGTTTCTGCAATCGGCAATGGTTCGGCAATGCCAGTCGATTCGATAAGTAAATAATCAAAACCTCCGTCTTTTGCCAGTTGCGCAACTTCAATCAGCAAATCTTCACGCAAGGTGCAGCAGATACAGCCATTGCTCATTTCCACTAACTTTTCTTCTGCGCGATTAAGCTGCATTTCATTTTTTACTAAAGCAGCATCAATGTTGATTTCGCTCATGTCATTGACGATAACGGCAATTTTCAAGCCTTCGCGGTTTGCCAGTGTTTGATTGAGTAAAGTTGTTTTTCCTGCGCCTAAAAAGCCAGAGAGAACGGTGACAGGGAGTAATTTAGTAGGCATGGTGACGATAAATAGATGGTGATAACTTATGTTATAATATAACATTCAAAGTTACTAAAATCAATTTCGCAGTGTGCTGAAAGATGAAAAAGCAGAATTGTTATAGCTAAAGTGCAATAAGTGGTGTAGTGGTCTAATAAAGCAGACACCCAGGTAGGTTGGTATGCCTAATCAATCAAAATGGGAAAATCATCATAAATAAAGAGCATCGAATATTTGATACCTAGTATTGCACTTCGGAGTTGAATCCACGATGTTATAGAAGTTACGCATTGACGGCAGATTCAAATTGAGGGTTAAAATGTTGCATAGTTGGCATAAAGCCCGTAATGCGATGACCTCGTTAAACAAATCTCGCTGTAGTCGATAGCAGTTGCTAATGATGTCCATAGCGCGTAATCGCTGCAATTGCACTGGGACTCGCTGCCCGATAAGCCTACCGCGAGTCGGCCATCTGCTACACGGACTATTGGGAGGCCTATGCCAAGGTCTTCCCCGAAGACCGCCACGTCGCGGCAGGTAAAGACAGCGGCCTTACCCACCACATCGAACGCTTCAACAACACCCTGCGTCACTGGGTGTCGCGTCTGGTCAGGCAATCGCTGGCATTTTCCAAAAAGCTGGATAACCATATCGGCGCCATCTGGCTTTTTGTCCACCACTATAATTCTTCAAGACTTGACTTTTCATAAATCATGACGATTGCAGGACTACCATTTTTTCACTGTCTTTATGGGGAGATGTCTGAATAATTACGCTAAAAACTAAAAACTAAAAACTAAAACCTGATATTAGCTTGTAGCCATATCTTCTGAGTATCAGTGCTAGCCGTAGCATAAGCGGGTGTTGCACCCGCATTATAGGTCGCATATTTCGCAAGCACAGAATAATGTTTGCCGAATTTTTTAAGCACTTGGAAATCCCATTCATTACCGTAATCCAATCGTCCGGTATCATCAGAAAAATCATGATACACGCCAGTAAAA
>CAJAQT010000097.1 GCA_903944165.1 uncultured Methylococcaceae bacterium
ACAGATGGATAACATTTTTAGGTCTTAGTCATCAGTCGTGAGCACGTTTTCTTTTTTCAACTATATATTTTTTAATTATTATGACAGCAAGTATCGATACCGCTCTTATTCAATTATTTCTTGAGGAAGATATTCGCTCAGGAGATATTACTGCGGGTATTATTCCTGAACAGTGTTTGGCTACGGCTGAAGTTATTAATCGTGAACGCATGGTTATGTGTGGGCAAGCGTGGTTTGATGAGGTGTTTAACTGCGTAGCTTCATCTATAACTATTACCTGGCTGGTTAATGAAGGCGAGATGATCGAAGCCAATACAGTGCTGTGTCGTGTGCACGGCGCGGCGCGGGCATTATTAAGTGCCGAACGTACCGCACTTAACTTATTACAAACCTTAACTGCCACGGCAACTATTGCTAGAAAATACGCAGATGCAGTGGCTCAGACTGAGTGTAAAGTGCTGGATACGCGAAAAACCTTGCCTGGTCTTCGTTTAGCACAAAAATATGCAGTACGTTGCGGCGGCTGTTATAACCATCGTTTGGGCTTAGATGATGGGGTGTTAATTAAAGAAAATCATATTATGGCAGCAGGCTCTATTAGCCAAGCGATAATCCTTGCACGTTCTTTAACTGCTTTGCCTATAGAAATTGAGGTAGAGAATTTGGCGCAATTTTATGAAGCATTACATGAACAACCTGAACGAATCATGTTGGATAATTTTACGTTTAATGAATTACAAACAGCCGTGCAATTAAAAAAAGCCCAACCTGAATATGCGCACATTGAATTAGAAGCGTCGGGCAATATTACCTTAGCAAACATTCGCACTATTGCCCTAACTGGGGTTGATTTTATTTCTATTGGTGCGTTAACTAAAAATGTGATGGCCACTGATTTATCAATGCGCATCACCCTGATTACTTAATAAACCACGCATCGGGTAAGGTGACATAGCGCGTCGTAATTTCGTTGAGCATAGTCTGATAATGCGCTTTGAGTCGATATTGAAGCTCGGCTGGAATTTTGGTTTTTTGAGTTGCGTGAATACGTTGATGCAACGTATCGGCAAAAAGCTCAGTTGAGGCTAAAGGCAAGTCAATGAAGTCATAAATAGCGTGCATGAGTTGTGCTGGATTTGCAACAATGTCATCGTAAAACTTAATCAAGACCTGATTTAATAAGCCGGCTTTTTCTAAATCTTCTAAGGTGAGTAAATAATCATTACGTAAACTTATATCTGACATTTTTGTACATGCGTTAAATAAATAATCAATATCTTTTCCATAACGCATTAAAAACGCATTAATACCACCCTCTTCATTTTTTTTACCTTGTAATAAGCTAGACCATGCGCGTTCAGAAGGTTCACGTAAAATAAAAATAATTTTTAAATTCTCTGTAATGGATTTCATGTGAGTAAAGCCAGCTTCACCAATTAACGCATATTCAGGGGTAATATCTAAAGCATACTTTCGTTGTTTAGTGGTACGTAATAAATCAACATACCAGGCATCATTTATTTTTTTAGTTAACAAACCTATTCTTCGTGCTAAAGCTGGGCTTAATCCGTCCGCATCTTCAATAAGTGCTTTTAATAAAGAGGCATCATCTGCAAGCATTGCTGAAATAAAGGGAGTTAGTTGTTTTAGCTTGTCTTTATCGCCTTGGCATACTTTTAAAAAATGTACGGCGCGCCAATTATTAAGATGTGGGCTGTTTTTGTATAAATGGTCAAAATAATGCACTTCTTTTGCAAACATACATTTAGCAAAGCGTTCATCTTTGGTTAAATTCTGAAACAACCATGACGTCCCCGCCTTTTGTGCGCCAATGCACACTAACACATTGCTTAGTTTTGGGGATTTATGCACATGTTTTTTTAGCAAGCGTGTATGCACTAAGTTATCTGTCATGTTTAATGGGCATCCATTAGCATACACATTAATGGGCTGGTTTTCTTGTAAGGCAAGCATGAAGATTCTAGTTAACGCGAAGGGAATATCAAAAATAAAACCTACTTCGGCATGAGCAGAGTGTTTAAATTGTGCGTCAACATCAGCACGTTTATGCCACGTGGCGAGTACTGGTTGGACAATATTATTAAATACTAGGCTGAGTTCAATAGCAGACGGTTGATCACTTACCACCCAGCCTTTTATTTGACTGGGTGTGATGGCTTCAACAAAACCTATCATTTCCGCAGTGTGCTCATCAGTTAAACAAGTAGATGATGGCAGTGTGTCAAGGATTTTTTGCATACTGATTACTTCCTAATGGCTAAAATTAAGGTTAACGCGGTAGCGCACTTATACGATGTTGGGTGAGAAGAGTGATCAAATTAAAGCGTTTTATGTGTTTACTAGGTTGACCGCAATTGCTCATTGTATAATTGGTTATTCTTGCTTAATTGGATCAAATAAACAATATGGTTTCTGAAAAAACGAATTTACGTTCACGAGGTATTTATTTATTACCTAATTTATTTACCTCTGGGGCGTTATTTTCTGGCTTTTATGCCATCACCTCAGCGATGAATAATCACTTCGAAACGGCAGTGATTGCAATTTTTGTAGCAATGATTTTAGATGGTCTTGATGGTCGTGTCGCTAGAATGACCAATACGCAAAGTGAATTTGGTGCTCAATACGATAGCTTATCAGACATGGTGTCGTTTGGTGTTGCGCCTGCTTTAGTTATGTATTTATGGGCCTTTGGCGATATGGGACGAGTAGGCTTGTTTGCCGCGTTTGTGCACACCGCTGGGGCAGCCTTACGTTTAGCCCGCTTTAATACCCAATTAGAAACAGCGGATAAGCGTTATTTTCAAGGCTTACCCAGTCCTGCGGCAGCGGCGATTATTGCAGGATTTATTTGGATCTGCCTTGAACATGGCTATGAACTCGAGGTGATTAAGTTCCCCGCTTTAGTGCTGATCTTAAGTACCGGCTTACTGATGGTCAGTAATTTTCGTTATTCTAGTTTTAAGCAAATTGATTTAAAAGGAAAAGTGCCCTTTATTGCAGCCATTGCCATGATGCTCGCCATTGCTTTTGTTATGGCACAGCCCCAAACTATGTTATTTTTACTATTCTTAGTTTATGCCATTTCAGGTCCAGTGATTACGCTTATTCAACGCAAACGAATCTTACAAGAGCGTAAAAATTAAGCTCGTACAGAGAAAGTTTTTTGTAAGACTATTCACGGAGTGCCTAACTAAACTTAAAATACTGTCAACTTAGTTTTTAAGGGCAGGGCATTTAAGCAAGTTATGCAAGCCTGTTGTGTATTCACAGCATGTACCGATAGGCGCTTATGTCATTAAGTTCTGATTTACACGTTTAATCACGCATGTTTGTCACTGTTTTTACCTGTTCATCCTATTTCCCCCTAAACCAGCAACGTAGCTCGTGTTGGTGTTTTGTGCCAGGAGTTTTTTATGAAAGACCATTTAATTATATTTGATACAACCTTGCGTGACGGCGAACAAAGCCCGGGTGCATCAATGACACGTGATGAGAAATTACGTATAGCTAAAGCGCTTGAACGCTTAAACGTGGATATTATTGAAGCAGGCTTTCCAGCGGCAAGTCCTGGCGATTTCGATGCTGTACAAGCGGTAGCGCGAGGCATAAAAGACAGTATCGTATGCGGACTTTCACGCGCCTTAGACAATGATATTGATCGTGCAGGCGCCGCACTTAAAGATGCGCAACGTGCGCGTATTCATACGTTTATTGCTACTTCGCCCATTCACATGCAGAGAAAATTAAATATGACTCCTGCACAAGTAATTGAGCATGCTGTGCGTGCCGTTAAGCGTGCGCGACAATTTACCGATGATGTTGAATTTTCTCCTGAAGATGCCGGCCGTTCAGAAGAAGATTTTTTATGTCGAATATTAGAAGCCGTCATTGATGCAGGCGCTACCACATTAAATATTCCAGATACTGTTGGTTACAGTATTCCACAGCAATTTGGTGCCACGATTGCTAATCTTATTGAGCGCATTCCTAATTCAGATAAAGCAATTTTTTCAGTGCATTGCCACAATGATTTAGGGTTGGCTGTAGCTAATTCCTTAGCAGCGGTAATGAATGGTGCGCGTCAAATCGAATGTACAATTAATGGCTTAGGTGAGCGAGCAGGCAATGCTTCGTTAGAAGAGGTGGTGATGGCAGTAAAAACCCGTCAAGATGTTTTTACTTGTCAAACGCGCATTGATACTCGGGAAATATTAACGTGTTCAAAATTAGTTTCAACCATCACAGGGTTTCCGGTACAGCCAAATAAAGCAATTGTTGGAGCAAATGCCTTTGCTCATGAAGCAGGCATTCACCAAGATGGTATTTTAAAAAGTCGAGAAACCTATGAAATCATGCGCGCTGAAGATGTAGGTTGGACAGCAAATCGCATGGTATTGGGTAAGCATTCAGGTAGAAATGCTTTTAAAAATAGAATGGTAGAGTTGGGTTTTGAGTTTAATTCAGAAGAAGAGATTAATAAAACCTTTATGCGTTTTAAGCAATTAGCTGATAAAAAGCATGAGATTTTTGATGAAGATTTACAAGCATTGATTTCAGAAACGACCGTTGCTTCTGAAGATGAACAGATTAAATTAATAGCCTTAAAAGTGTGTTCAGAAACAGGTGAAATTCCTACCGCAACAGTCACCTTACGTTTTGCCAATAAAGAGCTCACTGGGTGCTCAGAGGGGGGAGGAGTGGTCGACGCTTCCTTAAAAGCAATTGAAAAGATTGTGCAATCGAATGCCGTCATGGCGCTTTATTCTGTTAATAACATTACTAATGGTACTGATGCGCAAGGCGAAGTGTCGGTACGTTTGGAAAAAGACGGGCGCATCGTCACGGGTTTAGGTGCAGATACTGATATCGTGATTGCTTCCGCTAAAGCATATATTAATGCGATAAATAAATTGCAAATACCCGATCAGCGTCGTCATCCACAACAAGCGACTGTTTAAGATTTCAATGCTTGTCATTATAGTCAAACGCTTATTTAATTTGGGTGGCGTATTGTCTACATTGCTACCCACTATTATTTTTGGTGTTGTTTAGCTGTAATGATTATTAAATTATTTCCTGCCAGAATAACTGACATTTCTTTTACTCCATCGAGAAGTTATGAAAATCGCTATCCTATCGCGTAATGCTAAATTATATTCAACAACTCGCTTGGTTGAGGCGGCTGAAAGTCGTGGTCACGAAGTTCGTGTGTTAGATGTGCTGCGCTGCTACATGAATATCACCTCACATAATCCATCCATTCATTATCGAGGTGAAGATTTAACTGACTTTGATGCTGTTATTCCGCGTATTGGTGCTTCAGTCACTTTTTATGGCACGGCGGTTTTAAGACAGTTTGAAATGATGAATGTCATGCCCCTTAATGAATCGGTAGCAATATCGCGGTCACGTGACAAATTGCGCTCTACTCAATTATTGGCTAGAAAAGGTATCGGCTTGCCAGTAACTGGTTTTGCCAATAATCCTGATGATATTGCCGATTTAATCAATCAAGTGGGCGGCGCGCCTTTAGTGATTAAATTGTTGGAAGGAACACAAGGCATTGGGGTGGTGTTGGCGGAAACCTATAATGCTGCAGAAAGTGTCATTCAAGCCTTTATGGGCTTAAAAGCCAACATCATGGTACAAGAGTTTATTAAAGAAGCGGGCGGTAGTGATATTCGTTGTTTTGTGGTCGGAGATAAAGTGGTCGCGGCAATGAAAAGACAAGGAGCCGAAGGTGAATTTAGATCTAATTTGCATCGAGGTGGCTCAGCGTCGATTGTACGCTTAACACCAGAAGAACGATCAACCGCAGTAAGGGCAGCAAAAATTATGGGTTTAAATGTCTGTGGTGTAGATATGTTACGCTCCAATCATGGTCCCGTTATTATGGAAGTTAATTCATCGCCAGGATTACGCGGCATAGAGGCCGCAAGTGAAAAAAATATTGCTGATTTAATTATTCAATTCATTGAAAAACGCTTTGAAACTTTAGAAACTGCTAAAGATAAAGCGCACTCTAAAACACGGACACGTGGAAAAGGCTAAGGTAAGCAACTTAGTTTGCAGTGACTGGGGAGGTTGTATTTGCAACAAGTGGAATAATAAGTGTAAAAGTAGTGCCACTATTACGTTTACTGCTGACTTCAATAGTGCCATTTAATAACTGATGCACATTGCTGTACACAATATGTAAACCTAAGCCACTGCCGCCTTTACCTAAGCGAGTGGTGAAAAAAGGATCAAAAATTTTAGCTAAATTTTGTTCATCAATGCCAATACCGTTATCAGATAAGGTAATTAACACAGAATGATCTTCAATCGGTTTAGCCGTAAGCTGAATAGTCCCGTCTGGATTATCTTCAAAGCCATGAATAAGCGCATTTAAAGTTAAATTAGTAATAACTTGCCCTAATGGACCTGGATAACTATTAAGGTTAATCGTGTCGGGAATATCAATGGCTATCTTACAGTGGCTATGTTTAAACTGTGGTTGTAACGTTAACAGTAGCTCTTGAATATATGTTTTCAAGTTAAATTGTCGTCGATTTTCGCTAGTTTGATCAACGGCGACTTGTTTAAAGTGAATGATTAGCTCATTAGCACGGGATAAGTTTCTATAAATCAAATCCGTTGCCTGTTCGGTTTGCTCGAGATAATTTGCCAGTACAGAGCGCCTAAGTTGACCGCTATTTACTTCTTTTAAAAATTCTTTTGTAGCATCGGAAAGCGAGGTTGCCACCGTAAAGCTATTGCCTAGTGGGGTGTTGAGTTCGTGGGCAATGCCGGCCACCAATGACCCTAGCGAGGCTAATTTTTCACTGCGCACTAAACTTGCTTGAGTGTTTTTTAAGGCGATTAAGGTTTCATTTAATTGGCGATTAGCTTCACCTATTTCACTGCGGCGTTGTTCTTCAACTTGCTGCTCTAATTCACTATTAAGCTGCCTGTTTTCTTCTTCGATTAATTTTTTAAGGGAAATATCGCGCTGACTAAAGTGTAAAAAAATGTGCCCATCGACAATGAATTTTATTAAATGTACTTCAGAATCCCATAAACTACCATTTGGTCGTTGATGCCGCCATTCAAAGATAACCATACTTTCTGCCAGCGCTTGGCGCATAAAGTGAGGAAAGCTCTCGGCAGATAAGCGGCCATCGTATTGCTGTTCAGGTGACAATTCCACAAAGGTTTTTGATAAAAAGGTTTCCCGATCAGTAAAGCCATGTGCTTGAAGTGTTGCTACATTACATTCAATAAAAGAGCCTGAATAAGCATCCAGCACACCTAAGGAAATATGCGATTGCGTATATAAGGCATTGGTAAAGGCTTCACTTTTGCTTAAAGCTGAAACAGCTAATGTGTCTGTAGTTGCTAAAGTCATTGTTTATTTAGGCAATTGAAATAATACGTAGACGATCTTAACCGTGCAGTGAGTGAGTTGTTAAGATGGATGACTGTGTACCCATGTTTGTAGCCAACTTTTTAAATCAGTTGCAGTCATAGGTTTGGCGTACAAGTAACCTTGCGCCTCCTGACAACCCAAGGATAATAATCGATTTGCTTGAAATTCATTTTCAACACCTTCGGCAATAACCCTAATATCCAAACTTTTGCTTAAGCGTATAACAAGATCAGCAATTCTAGCTTCATCGTTGTCGTTAGAAATGGTCATGATAAAAGAGCGATCAATTTTAACGCGGTCTACGGGCAGACCTTCTAAATAAGACAAACACGAAAAGCCAGTGCCAAAGTCATCAATGGCAATGCTTATCCCTAATGCTCTGATTTCTCGTAAGGTATGTTCAACCAAGGATTGATCCATCATTGCCACAGATTCGGTGATTTCCAACTCTATTAAGCGAGGATTAACGGCGCTTTCTTCTAAGCATTGTCTGACACTAGCGAGAAAGTTAGGCATACGAAATTGCACTACCGATACATTTATTGATACGGTAATATCTTCCCAACCCTCAGCTTCGAGTTGTTGAGCAAGCTTAATAGATTCGCGCAAAATCCATAAACCCATGGGCACGATTAAGCCTGATTTTTCGGCGAGTGGAATAAATCGATCAGGTGAAATAAATTCACCTTCTTTAGTACGCCAGCGCATTAAGGCTTCACAGCCAATTACACGTTTCGTGTACATATTAATTTGTGGTTGAAATAAGGGAAATAAGAGACCCTGTTCAAAATCAATCAATAATTTGTGTAGTAAATGAGTTCGTTCTTTGGCTTTAAAACCAATATCATTGGTATAGTACGCGTCGCTGTTAAGGCCAGATTCTTTAGCTAATTTACGTGCAATACTGGCATTTTTTAACACCGACTGACCATCTGGATTAGAATCACGTAAATTCACGATGCCAGTACTGATAGGCACAACGTGATTCATATCTTCAATACGGAAGTTTTTTTCGAAACAAGGGCGAATTAAATGCGTTTGTAAATCGATAGTTTTACCTAACATACCAAAGGCATCGCCAGAAATTCTTGCAATCAGACACTGTTTACCAAAATTATCATGTAAGCGATAGGCTAAAGCCTCGAGTAAACGATCGCCGTAGTTATATCCAAAGGCATTGTTAATCTCTGCAAATTGATCAATATCAATTTGCATCACGCAGTATTCATCAGCTTCGCCAGATTTAAAGCAGTCATTAATTGCTTCAATAAAGGCTGTTCGATTAGGTAAGTTAACAAGCCGATCAAAGTATGCAAAGTCTTTTAAGCGCGCAATAAGATGAATGTTTTCGGCGCACACCGAGACATTGCTACAAAAAACTTTAAGCAACTCTTGGTTTAAATGATTTGGGGATTTATTGGATTTAACAAATACAGCAAAATGTTTGTTGTCACGTATGGGAAAATATAACACCAGATATTCTTTAGCGAAGAGATGTTCGTGATGGGTTAAACAATGCGCTAAGCCATCTCGAATAATACTGTCATCAATTTCATTTAAACGGCGTTGAATAAGACTTTGAAAACGTCCAGCTGCAGCGATGATTACATAATCAGGAGCGGCTGAGGATTCATTTAATGTTGATTGCGCACATAATAAGCCTTCAGGATTAACACCTAAAATTGCCGCTAATTGGCGAATAACACCGCTGGCAAAATGCTGTAAACCAGTTTCTGCGATTAATTCCCTTGAGCCATGAACGATTTGCTCTAAGCCCACACGGCTGGATTCCATGCGGTTCAGTTGATCGTAACTACGAATAGCAGATAACACAGTGATAAATAATTTATTACGTGTTAATTCGGTTTTAGTTTTGTAATCGTTGATGTCGTAATCACGCACTGCATCAAGTTCTGGCGCGTAGCCTGGCTGTCCTGTACGTAAAATGATTCGGGGAAATTTAAGATTTAATTGATTGCGAATAATGCCCACTAATTGCAAACCAGAATCTTCTGCCTCCATGACAACATCAAGTAAAATAACAGCTATATCAGAGTGTTCGGATAGTAATTTAAGACAATCAGCGGTTGAGTAGGCATTAAGAAAGAGAGGTACTTTGCCAATGAGATCGGTGTTTTGCAATGCATGTTTAGTGGCAAGATGCACATCTTGATCATCATCAACAATGAGGATTTTCCAAAAATCTAGTTGTTCAGGGCAGTCATCATCGATAAGTGGTAATTCATCGGAAAAAACAAATTCATCATTAGCTAAAGTCATTCTTTGATACTCGTAAGATTAATAAAGTAAGCGTTTAAAAAATACTATTAAAGGATTAAATTATTTTAGGTTTTGTTGCAACAGTAAAAATACTGTGTCTAGCACTTTACAGACTAATAAAGCTTAAATATAAAAAATACACTCTGAGTATTTTATTTTTTAATACTGCAATCTAGTGATTAATTATAGCTTAAGGATTGATATTTGCTTTAATTCGTTTGATTTTACAAAAATCGTTGATACTGTCTTGCCACCCAAAAAACAATGCTGTCGGCGCGCTAGTTGATAGCCGTACTGTTCAGCATGATGACGATACGCTGAATAATTTATTCTCAGTAAAAATACTGGGCGTTAGCTTGACAGGCGGATAAGTTCAGGGAAATTACCATTAACTACGCGAGGATTTAGGGAAATAACATGAAATTACGCTACGAAACTAAGCAAGAATATGAAGTAATCATCATCGATGAAGAGCGTATTGATGCACATAATTCTGGTGACTTAAAAGAAGCGCTTTTGCATAAAATTGAGCAAGGTAATACCCAGCTTATTGTGCATTTGGCGCAGGTACGTTTTATTGATAGCTCTGGCTTAGGGGCGTTGTTAGCGGCGTATAAAAAAATTAATGCGGGGCATGGGAAGTTGATATTAGTTCATGTACAAGCTCAGGTGCTCGCTATGTTTGAATTAACGCGCTTAACTCAAGTGTTTGATATTTATGCTGAGTTAGACGATGTGTTGGCTCATCATGGATAGGTGCGTGTGATGGGCATACCCGTTTTTCAGGTTGATGTCATTATTCCAACGCAAACCAGATATTTACGTTTAATTGGTCATATTGGGGAGCGCATTGCTAATGAATTGGACACCTATACGGGTGATAAAGTCCAGCTTGCCTATGATTTAAATTTAGTCCTGACTGAAGCAACGGCGAATGCTATTAAACATGCTAAAACCGACTCACCTAAAGAAACAGTAAGGATACTTATTCAAATCGAAGAAAATGAATTAATTATCAAGGTATTTGATCATGGTCAGGGCTTTGATTTAAAAAATGTAGAGCCTTTAGATTTTGCAAACCCACAAGAAACGGGGATGGGGCTTTTTTTTATCAAAACGTATATGGATTCGGTGCGTTATACAATGACACCAGAAGTTAATATCTTAGAAATCAGCAAAAAACTACAATGACTTCCTCTTCTACTGCTTGGCACAATGCCTGTAATCGTATCGCCACACGAGCTTTAGGTAGTGCGCAAGCGCAACCTCTTTTAGCTACGTATCGTTCATTATTTACTAAAGAGTATCAAACGCTTATCACACCATCGTATGCTGTTCGCGATATTCTTGCGTTGCATAGCTTAGTGACTACCGATCCTCAACAGGTCAATTTGGTAAAAATTACTAAGGCGACCGAAGTATTTAGGTTACATTTTTACAGTAATACTGAACGTTATTTAGACGAGTATATTCCGTTATTAGAAAACATCGGGTTGCGCGTGTTAGATCAAGTGCAATTTACTTGCACATATACCCAAAATGAACAGGTCATAGTGGGATATATAAAAAGTTTCACGCTTAAAGTTGGTGCCGAATTAGTGCTTGATTGGCTAAGTCTGAAGCGTTATTTACTAACGGGATTGCGTGCGATATTACGCCATCAAGTCGACAACGACGCGTTAAATAAATTAGCTATCGTTGCTGGCTTAACGTGGCAAGCAACTGATTTAATTAGAGCTTATTGTAATTATTATCTTCAATTAGGTCATTCTACGGCACGGGACAGTGTGTACCGTGCGCTCATTAATCATCCCAAGGTTGCGGCGTGTTTGTTTCATTATTTTGATGCTCGCTTTGTGCCCAATCCTGCATGGCAGGCATTAGCCTTTAGAGAAGAGCAGTGTTTATTACCATTACGGACAGAATTATCACAACACTTAGCCAGTGTCGCTAATATTAATGAGGATCGAATTTTACGCGCTCTTTTTAATTTAATAGATGCCACGGTAAGGTCAAATTTTCATCAACGCTGCATGCAAGATGATTTTTTTATTGCGCTAAAAATAAGTAGTCTGGGCATCATCGATATGCCATCGCCAAGACCCTGTTATGAAATTTATGTGCATGCCTATGAGATGGAAGGTATTCATTTACGTGCAGGTAAAATTGCGCGGGGAGGTATTCGTTGGTCAGATCGCCCTGATGATTTTAGAACTGAAATTTTGGGGTTAATGCAAACACAGGTCAGCAAAAATGCCTTGATTATTCCAACGGGCGCAAAAGGTGGCTTTATTGTAAAACCCAATGCTCAATTTAGTGACTATCAGGTTGCAGGGCAACACGCGTATTTACGCTTGATAACAGGCTTATTAGAGTTGACCGATAATCACACTCTCCACGATGTGGATAAGACAACAGCCGTTATTTATGATGATCCAGATAGTTATCTAGTGGTCGCCGCAGATAAAGGTACGGCACATTTTTCAGATAGTGCCAATCAATTGGCAAATCAGTATGGCTTTTGGTTGCATGATGCCTTTGCTAGTGGCGGTTCACAAGGTTACGATCATAAAGCCTTGGGCATCACTGCGCGTGGTGCTTGGGAGTGTATTCGTCGACATTTTTATGAGTTAGGCAAGGATATTCAAACAGAGGCTATTTCAGTGTTGGGTATCGGCAGTATGGATGGTGATGTTTTTGGCAATGGCATGCTGCTTTCTCGCCACCTTCAGTTACGTGCTGCGTTTAGCGGACAACATATTTTTATTGATCCTACGCCATCTCCACTAGCCTTTGCAGAGCGGCAACGCTTATTCATGTTGCCTAGGTCCAGTTGGTTAGATTATGCGCCTGCGTTAATTTCTAAAGGTGGCGGTGTGTATTCTCGTTATGACAAAGAAATTATCTTGTCTGAAGAGGTAAAAAATTGGTTAGGTATTCGTTATCACAGCGTAGATGGTGAGTCGCTAATTCGTTATTTATTAACTGCATCGGTGGATTTACTTTGGCTTGGGGGCATTGGTACGTATGTTAAATGCAGTGAAGAAAAACACCTCGAAGTTGGGGACAGAAGCAATGACAGTGTGCGTGTGAATGCGAATGAAATTAAAGCGCGGGTGGTTGGCGAAGGGGCTAATTTAGGGTTTACACAAAAAGCACGTATTGAATATGCCCTTGCAGGTGGTCGGATAAATACCGATGCAGTGGATAATTCCGCGGGTGTGGATACTTCTGATCATGAAGTTAATCTTAAAATCATGCTGATGGCGTTGCATAAAAAAGGGCTTATTGCTGATTATCAACCCTTATTTGAAGCAATGACCGAGTCTGTTTGTGAGTTAGTTTTAGCCAATAATGTCGCGCAAAGTCGTTGTCTGTCATTAGAGCAAATTCGCTGTCAACAGGCCCTCGATAACTTTTTGCAAGTGGCTGATGTACTTGAAGCGTCGGGGTTTTTAGATAAAACCGTAGAGGCTTTTCCGCAGACTAAGCAATTGCTGACACGTCGCCAAGCGTGCTTAACGCGTCCAGAATTAGCTGTGTTAATGGCGTCGGCGAAGCGTTTTCTTACTCATATTTTGGTGCAAAATACGGCGTCTTTACCAGCGGACTATTATGCTGACGTGTTAGCCTCTTATTTCCCAGCGCCATTTGTTGAGGCGTTCCGTAGACATTTAGCAAGTCATCCTTTAGCTCAGCACATTCAAGCAACGTTACTAAGTAATCATATAATCAACTATCAGGGCTGTAGTTTTTTATTACTTAATCAAACGCAAAATCCTGCTAGATTAATGGAGGCAATCGCCAGTTATGTATTGTATGAACAGGCGTTAGAGATTAAGACCGTTCGAGCGGAACTTCATAAACAGACTAACGTTAACAATGCCAAAGAAATAGTGGCGTATTATCATGATTTATTAGTTATCGAAGATCGCTTATTGGGCTTTTGTCAATGGCATATCAACCACCATGTAAGCGTGTATCCAGATACTCACACGCAGGCTATTTACGCCGCTTATTATGCTGAATATCGCCTGTACAGCGCAACGTCAACGGCATTATCTTCAAGCCAAGCGCACTGTAATATCAAGCAAGCACTACAGCTTATAAATGGATGTGAAGATTTGCCTTTAATTGCCCAATTATGCCAAGACACCGCACAGCCATTTAGCGCGCAATGGGTTCTTTTTAACGAGGTTGTGGCAATGTTGGATTTATCTGCTATTCAAGCCGCATTGTTTAGGTTTGCTGTGAAAGATCAGTGGGAGGCTAAAGTCCATCGTTTGTTGTGTGATGAGTTAAAATTAAGCGTGGTAAGCTTGAGTCAAAAATTGAGTTATTCGGCATCTGCGCCAAGGTCAAGCTGGCGTGATTATTTTCAATTACCAGAAAATAGTGCGGCGTGGCAAAGCTATCAACGTGTGCATCACGAAATTTGTCAAGCCACGCCGATGAGTTTGTTCCCTTATTTGGTATTAGCTGAGGAATTAAAAAAATTATAAAATAATGTTTACTGAGTTATTTTGGGCATACTCACGTTACTATTTTTAGGCTATCAACTTAACATGGGTTTTCAATAAGGTTTGACTGTTCCATCCGAGCCTTTCAACACATTCACCACGAACATCTTAATCTTTAACTGTGTCCCGTGTTAAATTGAGCGCCTATTTTTCTACGTTCACCTTACTATTTTTTTATATTAGCTCTTTATGCCTACCTCTTCGCGCTTCGCCATTATTCCTCGTGCTCTGCAATTTGAATGGGGCATTTTTATGGTTATTGTTATTGTTCTGACTTTGCCTTTTTGGTTTACTGATTTAGATATTCATGCAGCACAATTTTTTTTCCATCCAGACAATGGAGAAAATTTATGGCCTGAAGAAAATAATGCTATTTGGGTGTTTTTTTATCGTGCCGCCCCTCTTCTAGTCAATGTATTATTGCTAGGAGCCTTAGCTATCATGGCGTTAACTGGACAACAGGCATCGGCAACGCGGTTGCGTCGAATGGCATTATTTGTATTTTTGGGCATTATTTTAGGACCAGGTGTTGTCGTTAATGGTATTTTTAAAGATCATTACGGTCGACCTAGACCGCGTCAAATTGAACAATTGCACGGTCATTTACATTACCAACCGCCAGGAATGCCCGGCCTTGAAGGTAAATCATTTCCATGTGGCCATTGCAGTGTAGGGTTTGTTTTAGCGTTATTTTATTTTATTCAACGACGTAATCGACCATGGCTAGCAAGGGCGCTGTTAATTGCTGCGATAGCTTTGGGAGGGGCAATTGGCGTAGGCAGAATGGCGGCAGGCGGGCATTTTTTATCCGATATCTTATGGAGTGGGTTTTTAAGTTATGGCGTGTGTTTACTGTTATATCACCCATTATTAGGCAAATGGGAACAGACGCCCGATGAAGAAGTGCCCGAGATTGCGCTTTTCGCGCGTTGGCAGGGGCTTAGTAAAACCACGCGGATTACTTACTTTGTTAGTTTTGCCGTGCTTATTTCTGTGTTAGCCTCATTAGCTACGCCCAGAAAAACTAACAAAAAACTAAGTTTTCCTAGTGTAACGCAAGCGCATCAGGTCTTAGACATTCATGCACACGTGGGGGATATCGTGATTACCCAACACGCGTCTGTAGATAAAACCATATATGCCCATTTAGTTTTTAAAGGTTTTGGTTTCCCCACCAGTAAAATTGAAGGCATATATCAGGCTGATCAGCAGCTGTTTTCAGTGCTTCAAAACGGTATGTTTACAGACGTGGAGGGTAAAGTTGAAATTTCTGTACCCGCTGATTTTAAAGAACAATTGCTTATTACTGCGGATAAAGGGGCGATTTATACCACGATGCCTGCCCCTATAAATTGGACAATGAGCGCGAAAAAAGGCACCTTTTTAGAATCAGCAACGCACGCTAAGCAAGATTAACATGTTGTTTAGGGTTGTTTTTTAATAAGTGAGAACGAGCTTTAGCCAAATTTCATGGCTAAAGCTGTTTTTACAAAGGGTAAAAATTGAAATTAGAGTGCGTCGTGGTTTAACACGTCATCTAATTTTTGATGTAATTTATTAAGACAGTCATTAAGTTCTTGTTGTAACAGTTCATGCTGGTTTTTTAATACCTCTAATTCATGGGCAATATTAAGCGCAGTCATGACGGCGATTCGATCCGCACCATTTATTTTTCCAGAATCGCGTAATTTACGCATTTGAGTATCTAACTGAAGCGCTGATTGAATTAATTCATCTTGCTCTTCTGGCTCGCAAAGTATTCGATATTCTTTGCCCATGATCATCAATGTGATGGATTGCGCTTTGTCAGCCATTGTATAGTTACTCCAAAGTTTTTAGTTTGCTTATGATAGTTTCAACGCGGGATTTTGCTAGACTTGTTTTTTCTAAAAGTTCATTTTTTTCAAGCACTAATTCATTATTTTGTTTTTTTAATAGGCTATTTTCTTGGCTAACTTCATGGTAAAGAGTTATTAATTCATGTAGTTTTTCTTCAAGGTTTTGTAGAGCATTGGGGTAAGCTTGGTGAGATTGTGTCATAGCGAGTTTAAGTTAATAATAAATAAGTGTTTAATCGTAAATTAACAAATTTCGGTTGTTGATAACAGTAAAGTTTGTATTAATCATGCTTAATTAATGTGCTTAAATGGTAGCATAAGCGCAATTTTTCTTTTAGTGATTGTATTAAGAAAGGAGGGAATGGTTATGGCTTATTTCATAGTTGACAGCATAATCAAAAGTATTGATAACAGCTTAACTGCCGCCGATGTTCATGGCATTGCCACGGGCATGTTATGCGTAAATATTAAGACTTCGCCGAGTCGTTGGTTAGCAGATTTTATCTTACCCGACACGCAATTAAGTGCACAACATCAGCAAATTTTAGAACATTTGTTTTTGGGAACACAGCGTCTATTAATCAGTAGTGATGGTGATTTTAACTTGTTATTACCCAATGATGATGCACCGTTGTCTGAACAGGTAATCGCCTTAAGAAGTTGGTGTCAGGGGTTTTTATATGGTGTAGGCGCAACGACAACATCGGCGACAATACTATCCAAAGAAGCGACGGAAATTTTTAAAGACATGACTGAAATTACACGGCTTGATAACGATGTCGAAGGCAATGATGATGAAGCCGCGTTCACAGAAATTTATGAATACTTACGCTCTGTCGTGATCTTACTTTGTCTTGAATTTAATCAACCCAAAGTCACCGCTACGTATAGTCAATATTTACATTGAGGTTATTTGCATTGAAACAAATGGTATTTAAAAAACGTCGGCAGGCATTAATGCAACAAATTGGTCAGGGTAATATTGCTCTTATTCAAAGTGCTGCACCGAGTGTACGTAATCGTGATGTCGACTTTCCCTTTCGTCAAGACAGTGATTTTTATTATTTAACTGGCTTTAATGAACCCGATGCTCTGGCTGTTTTTATTCCTGGGCGTGAACAAGGTGAGTATATTTTATTCTGTCGTGAATTTGATAAAACCAAAGCCTTATGGGAAGGTGCTCATGCTGGTTTAGCAGGTGCTACAAAACATTACAAAGCTGATGATGCGTTCCCCATTGAGGATTTGGACGATATTTTACCTAATATGTTAGAAGGTAAAAAAAAGGTTTTCTACCCTATGGGACGGGATAGTGATTTAGATCAACATTTACTAGAGTGGATCAATCATCTGCGCAGTCAATCACGCTTAGGTTTAACCGCGCCAAGCGAATTAGTCGCCTTAGATTTTATTATTCATGAAATGCGCCTGTTTAAAGACGACGAAGAGCTTATTTTAATGCGTCGTGCAGCTGAAGTTTCAGCGCAAGCTCATATTAAAGCCATGCAAGCTTGTCGAGCAGGCTTGTATGAATATCAAATAGAAGCCGAATTAATTTATTCTTTTATGCAGCAGGGGTTACGACATGTAGCCTATCCCTCGATAGTTGCAGCGGGTAAAAATGCGTGTACATTACATTACACAAAAAACACTGGACAATTAATCTCAGGGGATTTGTTACTTATTGATGCAGGCGCAGAATGTGATCATTATGCCGCTGACATTACCCGCACCTTTCCTATTTCAGGGACGTTTACAGAACCTCAAAAACGGCTCTATCAATTAGTTTTAGATGCACAAACTGCCGCTATTGCACAAATTAAGCCCGGTGCAAGCTGGAATCATGCACACGAAGCAGCAGTAGAAACATTAACTAAAGGCTTGGTTGAGCTAGGCTTATTAAAAGGCTCAGTAAAAAAACTAATCAAGGATGAAAAATATAAAGCCTTTTATATGCACCGCACTGGCCATTGGCTAGGTATGGATGTTCATGATGTAGGTGAATATAAAATTAATCAACAATGGCGACTCTTAGAGCCTGGTATGGTGTTAACCGTTGAGCCAGGCTTGTACATTCCTGCTAATTGTAAAACCGTCGATAAACAGTGGCGTGGCATAGGTATTCGTATTGAAGACGATGTTTTAGTCACGGCAACGGGGCATGAGGTACTCACTCAGTTAGTACCAAAATCAATTGCTGATATTGAACAACTGATGCAGGAACGTCATGTCGCACAATTATGATTTACTCATTGTTGGCGGTGGCTTAACAGGAAATTGTTTAGCCTTAGCACTTCAACAAAGTGGCTTAACGATTGCAATTGTTGAAGCCAGTCATCGTGAGCAGGTGGTAAATTCACCTGCTGGCGAGCGTGCCTTAGCCTTAGCGGCAGGTACGGTCGAGGTGCTAAAAAACTTGGGTATTTGGGCTGGACTTGACGCAATAGCCACACCTATTGAACATATTCATGTGTCAGACCAAGGGCATTTTGGAAAAACGCGCTTATCTGCTAAAAAAGAAGGGGTTGCTGCGCTGGGTTATGTTATTACGGCACGTGCTTTAGAAACGCATTTACTGAATTTACTTGCTGATTCAAACGTTACTCACTATTGTCCCGCGCACATCACAGACTTAGTGTCTCAGGCTAATGAGGTTAAAGCAACGCTTAAGCACGCTACTGAAACACTAAGTTTATCAGCAAAATTAGCCGTGGGGGCCGATGGTGGACAATCTTCCGTTCGTGACTTATTGTCCATTGGGCAATCCAAAATTGATTACCAACAAACTGCATTAGTCACCACAGTTACGACTGAAATCAGTCATCAGTACACCGCATATGAACGTTTCACCGCATCAGGTCCACTAGCCTTATTGCCCATCGCTGTTAACCAATGTTCAGTGGTCTGGACACGCACTCACCAACAAGCGCAAACATTAATGCAAGGCAGTGAAGAAGAGTTTATCACGGCATTGCAGCACTGTTTTGGCTATCGTTTGGGGGTGTTACAGTTATCAGCGCCTATTCGTGCGTTTCCACTTTCATTAATTCGTGCTGACCAACTTACCGCTGGACGTACTGTTATTATTGGTAATGCGGCCCATCAATTGCACCCTGTTGCGGGTCAAGGCTTTAATTTAGGGTTGCGTGATGTTATGCAATTAGCTGATTATTTAACTGTTCTTGCTCAGCATGGTAAAGATATTGGCAAAGCTGATTACTTAACTGCGTATGCGCATGCAAGACGGCAGGATCATAATAAGATTATTCACTTCACCGATAGCTTAGTTAAACTATTTTCGAGTGATAATTTACCTTTAAGTTTTGTCAGAAACTGTGGCTTAACGCTGTTAGATCATCAACCTTACATGAAAAGTCAGCTAGCACGTCATGCAATGGGCTGGGTCAATGACTAAATTTCTTTCATTTTTTACTTTTACACTTTCTTGTACTATGCGTAACTTTTTAAATTTAATAGCCTGTTCGTTGTTTTCAGGGCTTCTTACTGGATGTGCAACTATGCTAGATCATCTGCCAGGCGTGTATGCCTTAGACATACAACAAGGCAATATTATTGAGCAAAGCATGATTGATCAATTACATCCTGGGATGAATACGCGGCAAGTGCTTTATATTTTGGGTTCGCCCATGTTAATCGATCAATTCCATCCTAATCGCTGGGATTACATCTATTACAATAAAGTTAATCATGAAGATAAAGTTCAAAAACGGGTTACGTTATTTTTTGACAAGGATCAATTGGTGAAACTGGAAGGTGCTTATAAACCGACTGAGCATCCTATTGCAGTAACAAGTAACGAAACCACTGTCGATGTGCCAAAACGCGATCTCGATAAAACTTTGTATGAAAAATTAAGTGGTTTATTTGGTTACGCTCAAGACCGTGAACATAGTGAGCCAGCTAATCTCAAGCCTACAAGTCCAAGTGATAATTAGGTAAATTAAGTTTATATCACCATAGCATCACTAATGAGTTTATTATCTTCTCTTGATCAATTAATATTTCATAATCGTTTTGTCGACGCGTTTCCAGCCGATAAAATTACTGAAAATTATCCTCGCCAAGTTTTTAACGCGGCGTATTCTTTTGTTAAGCCCACTCCCGTCAGTCAACCGCAATGCGTTGCTTATGCTACAGATGTTGCACGATGTTTAGATTTATCAGCAGACTGTTATGAATCAGCTGCATTTACCCAAGTGTTTTCAGGTAATCGTTTATTAGCAGGAATGCAACCACAGGCCAGTTGCTATGGTGGACATCAGTTTGGACATTGGGCAGGGCAATTAGGTGACGGTAGAGCCATTAATTTAGGCGAAGTAGTTAATCAACAAGGACAGTATTGGACCTTACAATTAAAAGGCGCGGGGCTAACGCCTTATTCTCGTCGTGCCGATGGCTTGGCAGTTTTACGCTCCTCAATTCGTGAGTTTTTATGCAGTGAAGCAATGCATCATTTAGGTGTACCAACAACACGTGCATTAAGCGTGATGCTTACCGGCGAAACAGTCATTAGAGATATGTTTTATAACGGCAATCCAAAAGCTGAATTAGGTGCCGTGGTCTGTCGAGTAGCCCCTTCTTTTACCCGTTTTGGGCATTTTCAATTATTTTCTGCGCGTCAAGAGTATCCGTTACTCGAGCAATTAGTAGAGTTCACGATCGCTACTGATTTTAAAGAGTATCAAGTCTTACCAAAAGAACAACGCTACCTCGCGTGGTTTTCGGATGTCTGCCGCCGTACAGCACAAATGATAGTGCATTGGCAGCGTGTCGGTTTTGTCCATGGCGTAATGAATACGGACAATATGTCCATACTCGGCTTAACCATTGATTATGGTCCTTATGGGTGGTTAGATAATTTTGATTTTGATTGGACGCCTAACACCACTGATGCAGGCGAACGGCGTTATCGCTTTGGCAATCAGCCAGCGATTGCGTTTTGGAATTTAGCGCAATTAGCCAATGCAATTGCACCGTTATTTCAGATCAAGACGCAGCCAAAATTGGTCGCTGTACTAACCAGCTTTAATGAACTATTTGCACACGAATGGCAAAAAATGATGGCATCTAAATTGGGCTTTAGTGCTTTTGATGTGTCGGAAGATCATGAGTTATGCAGTGAATTATTTGAGGTGTTACAACAAGCTGAAATCGATATGAGCTTGTTTTTTAGGCAATTGGCGGACGTGTCATTAGATAATGAAGGCTGTGATGATGACTTAACTCTGTTTAATGATGTTTTTTATCAGCCTGAACAGCTAACGACTGACATTCAGCAAAAGTTTATTGGGTGGTTAAAAAAATATCGCAATCGTTTGTTAAAAGAACATTACGTAGCCGATCGAAAACAGCGTATGCATGCCGTCAATCCAAAATATGTATTGCGTAATTATCTTGCTCAGCAAGCAATTGATAAGGCTGAGCAAGGAGATTTTTCAATGGTTAAGGATTTATTAGCCTTAGTACAACGTCCTTATGATGAACAACCAGATAAAGCACAATATGCATTAAAACGTCCAGATTGGGCAAAACAACGTGCTGGTTGCTCTATGTTGTCTTGCAGTTCATAAGGATTTTGTGGAGCAGTTATCGTTTCATTGATTCAAAAAATTCAGCATTGGTTTTAAAATCTTTAAGTTTACCAATAAGGAATTCAGACGCTGCGGTTTCATCCATTGGTTGCAATATTTTTCTTAGAATCCATGTTTTTTGCAAGGTATCGTTATCAACCAAATACTCTTCTCTGCGGGTACCAGAACGATTGATATTGATAGCAGGATAAATTCGTTTTTCGGCAATCTTACGATCTAAATGTAATTCCATATTGCCCGTGCCTTTAAACTCTTCGTAAATAACTTCATCCATTCTGGAGCCTGTATCGACAAGAGCCGTAGCAATAATTGTTAAGCTTCCACCTTCTTCAATATTACGTGCAGCACCAAAGAAACGCTTTGGTTTTTCAAGAGCATTAGCATCGACACCGCCTGTTAGAATTTTTCCAGAAGAGGGGACGACAGTATTGTAAGCGCGTGCTAAGCGGGTAATGGAGTCTAACAGAATAACTACATCGTGTTTATGTTCAACCAAGCGACGGGCTTTTTCAATAACCATTTCTGCAACCTGGACATGGCGGGTGGCTGGCTCATCAAAGGTGCTAGAAATAACTTCGCCACGCACGCAGCGTTCCATTTCTGTCACTTCTTCAGGGCGTTCATCGATTAATAACACAATGAGGTAACATTCAGGATTTTGTTCTGCTATTGCTTGAGCTAGACTTTGTAAAATCATAGTTTTACCAGCCTTAGGAGGGGAAACGATTAAGCCGCGTTGACCTTTACCAATAGGAGCGATTAAATCAATAATGCGACCAGTTAAATCTTCGCTAGTGCCATTACCTTGTTCAAGTACAAAACGTTCTTTTGCAAAAAGTGGAGTGAGATTAGAAAAGTAGATTTTATTTTTGGTATTTTCAGGTGGTTCAAAGTTGATTTGTTCAACTTTTAACATCGCAAAATAGCGTTCGTTATCTTTAGGTGGTCTAATTTTACCGCTAATGGTGTCGCCAGTTTTAAGAGAGAACCGTCGAATTTGACTTGGCGAAACATAAATATCATCTGGACCAGCTAAGTAAGAACACCCAGGTGTTCGTAAAAAACCAAAACCATCTTGTAAAATTTCTAATACACCATCACCGTAAATATCATCGCCTGCTTTTGCTTGCTTTTTTAAGATGGCAAAAATTAAGTCTTGTTTTCGAGATCGAGCAACACTTTCAAGACCAAGAGATTCTGCAATATCAATAACGTCACTAATTTGTTTTAGCTTTAACTCAGTAAGATTCATAAGGATAATTTGGAAAGTAATAGAACCGTAGGCACATTTACTTAAGTGGAAGGATGGATTTAATTAAGGGATAAAATTAAGCATGAGATGCTTGGGTGCGGAGACTTTAAACGCTTCAAAGTATAACGTATGCACCCAGACCCGTCCAATCTTTTATAATTAAGAAAATTGTATAGATCTGGGCATAATATTAACTTTATTAGATATTGTTATCTATAAACTTTGCTAATTCAGCTTTTGATAAAGCACCTACTTTAGTTGCTTCAACTTGCCCATCTTTAAATAACATTAAGGTTGGGATACCACGTACACCGTAATGTTGAGGAGTTTGTGGATTATTATCAATATTGAGTTTAACCACTGTAAGTTTGCCCGCATAATCTTGAGCGACGGCATCCAATATTGGAGCAATCATTTTACAAGGACCACACCATTCGGCCCAATAATCTACTAAAACTGGACCATTTGCTTGAATTACTTTTTCGTTAAATTCGCTATCGTTTACATGTAGGACTAGGTCGCTCACATTTATTCTCCAACTATTAAAAATTTAAACTATATGAGGGTTAATATTCTGAGTCAATTTATTTTTATCTTAACCAAGTATCTTGATTAAATTTAAGAATGGATTTGCTTTTAAACCGTTTGCTTTTTACGTTATGCTATACAACATGAAAAATACTCATCTAACACAAACTCGTTTTAGCAATCTTGAGCTATCAGACATTATTCTGAATGGTTTAAAAGAGGCTGGCTTTGATCATTGCACGCCTATTCAAGATAAAGCCTTGCCACTTTCATTGCGAGGCAAGGATATTGCTGGTCAAGCACAAACAGGCACGGGTAAAACAGCCACTTTTTTATTAGCGACATTTCAGCATCTTCTCAATGATGAACGTGAAGAAATCACCAATCCAAGAGCCATTATTTTAGCCCCTACGCGTGAATTAGCCATTCAAATTCATAAAGATGCAGTGCTTTTAAGTAAGTATTTAACGTTGAAATTCGCGCTTATTTATGGCGGGACAGATTATCAAAAACAGTTAACTAAAATAAAATCAAACGTTGATATTATCATTGGCACACCAGGTCGGATTATTGATTTTTATCGACAAAATGCCTTTTCCTTGGCGAATGTGCAAGTGATGGTCATGGATGAAGCTGATCGTATGTTTGATTTAGGTTTTATTAAAGATATTCGTTATTTATTAAAGCACATGCCGTTGGCTGAACAGCGTTTAAACATGCTATTTTCTGCCACCTTATCTTATAAAGTCACTGAATTAGCCTATGAGCACATGAATAATCCAGTGCTGATTAAAATAGAAAGCGAAGAAGTGACGTCTAAAGCGATTGAGCAATTCGCTTACTGTCCAGCGAACGAGCAAAAACTGCCTTTACTTATAGGCTTGCTTAAACATCATTTACCATTACGTAGTATTGTTTTTGTAAACACTAAGCGCTGTGCAGAAATCTTAAAAGACACGCTAAGCGTCAATGGCTATAAAACTGCTGCGCTAAGTGGCGATGTACCCCAAGAAAAGCGTCAGCGGTTATTAACTGATTTTCAAGAAGATCGTATTAATTTACTGATTGCAACGGATGTTGCCGCGCGAGGTTTACACATTCCAGATGTGTCGCATGTTATTAATTATGATTTACCGCAAGACTCTGAAGATTATGTGCATCGTATAGGCAGAACTGCGCGGTTTGGTAGCAGTGGTGTGGCAATTAGTTTTATTTGTGAGCATTATGCGTATTCAATGCCTGATATCGAAGCGTACATAGGACAGAAAATCCCCGTTCATGCTATTTCACCAACGCTTTTGGTCGAGGTTATTAAACCTGCGAAGAAGTTCATACCCCAACAACAAAACAATCATAAAAAAAAGCCTTTGCCACGCCCCAGGCCTAACTCAGTACCCACTTAAAGTCCTTGCATTAATTCACGAAAATCCTCAATAGCGGGATATTTAGTAATGTTACGGACAGGCAACTTGCTGTCAGGTTTACTAACAGAAATCAACTCCTTGATACCAAATTGTTGCGCAGAATCCAATACAGACAGGTTATCATCAATCAATACACTGGTTGTTTTATCAAAAGGATAGCGCAATTGAAATGCCCCCCAGAAATCAGGATGTTCTTTTGCAAAGCCTATGTCATGAGAACTAATCATGGCATGAAAAAATACGTGCAAACACGTTTTATCCATTTTTAACGCCAAGCCTTTTGGATGCGCGTTGGTGACAAGCATAACTTGTTTTTCAGTGTGTTGCAGTCTTTCCAAAAACTCAATAACATGGGGCAAGGTGGTAATAAGTCCTGCTAATTCCGCTTTAAGACCATTGATATCAAGTTTTAATTTGTCACTCCAAAAGTCTAAACAATACCATTCCAATTGACCTTCCATACGTTTAAAAAGTGGAATTAATTGATTTTTTGCCTCAGCTAAAGACAAGTTATGTAATTCAGCGTATTTTAGCGGTACAAACTCCTTCCAAAAATGATTATCAAAGTTGAGATCCAGCAAGGTGCCGTCCATATCAAGTAAAACGGTGTCAATGGTATTCCAGTTAATCATAGGGCTAAGTAAAAAATAATTATTATTATATCAGGGTAAGAATATGGTCAAGCACCCCATCATCCTTAATAAAACGACTGTTGCTAAAAGTCGATTGTTTTGTATCGAGGCATTACAGATACAATTTAGCAACGGTCAATTACGTCATTATGAACGCTTAGCTAAATGCGGTGCATCTTATGGCGCAGTATTGGTGATTCCTATGCTCGATAAGGATACCGTATTATTAATTAAAGAGTATTCAGCTGGTTTACATCGATATGAAGTAGGTTTGCCAAAAGGCAAAGTTGATGCAGGTGAAACTTTTTTAGAAGCAGCTAATCGCGAATTAAAAGAAGAAATAGGGTACGGTGCGGAACGGTTGCAGCATTTAACAAGCTTTTCGATGGCGCCTTCTTATCTTGAGCACACCACCGAAATTATTCTTGCTGAACAACTGTATGCAGAAAAATTAATGGGCGATGAACCCGAGGAGTTGGAAATTATTCCTTGGCCCATAGCAAATATTAATGAATTAATTGCTACGGGTGGTTGCTCTGAAGCGCGTTCCATCGCGGCGTTATTTTTAGCAAAAGAGTTTATGTTACAAACGAAATAATGGCGCTAAACTGTCGTGATTAATTTTTTTATCAGGCGTTAGTTTTATACGAGCATCATGCTCAATAAAAGCTTGATAAAGTCGTTTGCCACTCCATAACGCACTGTTTTTAGCTGTGTCTGGGCCATACGCAAGGGCATTAATTAGCAAGATTTCATCTCGCAAGCGCGCCTCACAATGCTCAGCTAGCACACCTAAACTGGTTAAATTAAATGCCAATGTAGCCCAGTTAAGTAATATTTTTTTTGCTTCGGTCATATCATTTTTATCACATGCTTGTTTTAGTCGCTGTTTAATCGCTTTTAATTCTACACTTTGCGTATCAACTGTATTAATTACTGCTTTGCTTACTGATGCTTTAGGTTTGCTTAAGAAAAAAATCAAGGTGGCCAGCCACGCTATCGTTAAACCTAAGGCTACCCAAGGCCAGTAAGCCGCTGTTGTCACGGTTAAATTATCTGTGTTTGTAGGCAGTGTGTTGGGTATATCTAATGGTGTCGCACGCGGTTCAGTTGCTTGTTCAGGCGGTGCTTGTGTGCTAACAGAGTTAGCCGATGCTAAAGCGGTGAGGTGGATTTCAGGGAGCATAGCTTCTGTCATGTGTTCTGTTTTGGTATTAAACCAAGCAACTTTGATTGCAGGTAGCGTGTACTGTCCTGGTTTGGAAAACATATACGCTAGCTTTTCTTCACGGACAGCCATGATGCCATCAACATTTTTATCCTCTTTTAACACTGGCTGATCAGGATATGTTTTTATATCGTTTACATTGCTGGTATTGGTTAATTCTGGCAATAACCCAACCGTAGTGCCTTGTGCGGTAATTTTTAGTGTGCGAGTTAACGGTTCCCCCACCGTTAAACTTTTTGTATCTGCTGACCATGATTCGGTCAGTGTTAAGTGTTCAGAAGGTAACCACGCTTGCTGTTTAAACTGCTCAGGAACAGGTTTCACCTCTACTTCTAGTGATTTTGATTGAATATGTTGGCTTTTGCCCAGTTGCGAATTAAAAAAACCATTAAACATTGGACGTTGTGATGGGCTAATTATTTCTGCGGTTAGATCAATTGGCTTAATAATAAAATGCCCACTTTTTTGTGGAAAAATAGCGTATTTTCGTTCTGTAACCGTATAGTCTTCACCATCAACTTGGGTAGTAAAAACGCTATCTTCGCCTAATTTTTCAACGACAGCATCAGTTAGTGTAGGTTCATTCAAGCGTGCTTGGGCAATATCTATACGAGAAAATAAACGTAAGGTATAAATAACTTGTGCTTGGATATACGTCGTTGATGAGCTAAGCGATACATCTAAAAACATATCCTCAGCGTGATTATTTTGTTGTTGTCGATAATTATTTTGAATGCCAGGCGTAACTAAAAGCGCAATATCTGAACTTTTATCTGCGCCAAAAGCAATACTAGGCACGACTACGTTGCCGGTATTTTTTGCCATGACTTGCACGCGCCATTCAAGGACTTTAATTGATTTACCATTGATCCAGGTCATACTGGTAGAATGATTTTGGTTAAGAATAGTAAAATCTTGTTCTAATGCAGAGAAATCAGGATCTTTATCAGGGCTGTCGTGTGCGGTAAAAATAATCTGAAAGGATTCATTAATCGTCACTGGATTACGATCAACTTTGGTATCGATTTCAAGTGCGTGGGCTACATGCCCAAACGTAAGGCTAGTGGTTAGGAGTAGCAGAGTAAAAAATAATAATAATGAGCGAAAAGTAATCATTGTTAGTGTATCGTCAATTTATTTTAAATAAGGTCTTAGTAATTATAACGTGCATTAGTGTACGTCTTGCAATTAGCTTAGCCATCAGGAGCGAAGGATGTGGATTGTATTTTTTATGTTAGCGGTACTTGTCGTGCTTGGTAATGCGTTAATCTTATTAAGAACAGCCACTATGCCAGGCGTTAATAACAAGGCATCTTGCTCAATAAAAGATAAAGATAAAAATGATAGCAACCAAAATGCTAAAAATGGTTAAGGCACACTGTGCATTTATTTTATGAATTCAGGACTGATGATGAAAATTCATTGATTGCATTGCAATTAATCTGGAGACGGTTCGTCTAAATTCAAAGGATCCATCCCCGTCAAGATAAAGTTCAGTTGCTGGAACTTCTGCAGTACAAATCAGCTGTTTTTTAAACTCATAAAGCACATCAATTAACGTGACTAAGCGCTTGGCTTCATTGCGATGATCACGCGTTAATCTGGGAATGTCTTTGATAATAAATATGGAAAATTGTTGTGCTAAATACAAATAATCAGCTGGCCCCATGGCCGTGGCACATAATTCAGCAAAGCTAATCACCATTACGTCGTCATACACTGTGTTTAAGGTAAAGATGTGTCCAAGTACCTCAATATGTCGCTTATGTAATGCGTTTGCGGGCACTAATTGCGTTAAATGCTGATCAATAAAATCTTCTGCCGCGGTGCCCAAGGGAAAATAATAGCGGTTAAGTTGCTGACCTTGCTTAGTTAAGCGGTAATCCTGCCGAGCTTGTAATTCAATCACATCAACAGAATTTTCTAAGATACCAATAAAAAATAAAAATTGTTCGCGCAGTAAGCCTCCCTGATACAGTTCATTTGGATGACGATTTGACGTGATGACAAGCATGACACCTAAACTAAATAAGTGCTTAAATAACTGGCTAAGCAACATTGCATTGGCAATATCAGTAATATGAAATTCATCAAAACAGAGTAACGCAGTTTCCTGACTTATTTTTTTAGCCAAGTTATCTAAAGCATCGGCGTGCTGCTGTTGCTGGCACTCATGGATATAAGCATGCATTTCAAGCATAAAAACACTGAAATGCACACGCCGTTTATTAAGCAGTGGGCAATTGTTATGAAAAAGCTCCATCAACATCGACTTGCCACGCCCTACATCACCAAAAATATACAAGCCTTTGCCGTGTTTAGGCGCTGAATGGGTGAGTTTGTAAAATACTGATTTAGTTTGATACGCTTGAGTGCTGCTTAAAGAATCATATAGGCATTGCAAATGCTGGATAATCGTATACTGAGCATCATCATATTCAAGTTTATGTTGATTAATAAAATGATGATAGGTCTCTTCTAATGAAGGAAATGCAGAATGGGTCACGTTTGGCACAACTTTAGTGCGTGAAAAAAGAGTGTTTAGCTGCATTAGGCGCGTCGATTGATAACTTAATTAGTTTTATAAAAAACAATAAGATAAGCGATATAATCAGTTTATGTGAAGAAAAAAAACGCATTTGCTTGGTAATACCTGTGGCTAGGATTCTACAATTTACAGCAATTATGATAGCATTTATTATCACGCCCTTATTCCATTGGGCAGTTTTTTTTTAGAATAAACCTTATGATTAAACAGCGTACTTTAAAAAATACTATCAGAGCAACAGGTGTAGGACTCCACACAGGAGAAAAAGTTTTTTTAACGTTAAGGCCTGCGGATGCTAATACAGGAATTCGTTTTCGTCGTGTTGATTTAGCCGAGCCAGTGACCATTCAGGCAACGCCAAGTAATGTTGGGGAAACAGTGTTATCCACCACTTTAGTTGCGGGTAACGTTAAAATTTCAACCATTGAACATTTATTGTCAGCCTTAGCAGGCTTGGGCATCGACAATGCCATTATTGATGTTAGTGCTGCCGAAGTCCCTATTATGGATGGTAGTGCTGGGCCGTTTGTGTTTTTATTGCAATCAGCAGGGGTTCAAGAATTAGATAGCCCTAAACAATATTTGCGTATTAAACAAAGCGTACGTGTTGAAGAAGGTGATAAATGGGCATCGTTTGAGCCATTTGATGGTTTTAAAGTAACCTTCACCATTGATTTTGAACATCCTGCTTTTGAAGATGACGTAAAAACGGCCACTATGGATTTTTCTTCAACAACATTTGTAAAAGAAGTGAGTCGTGCTAGAACTTTCGGCTTTATGAAAGACATTGATATGTTGCGAAAAAATAATCTAGCATTAGGGGGTAGTTTAGATAATGCCATTGTTGTGGACGACGATAAAATTTTAAATGAAGATGGTTTAAGGTGTGCAGATGAATTTGTAAAACACAAAATTCTCGATGCCATTGGCGACCTATACCTACTAGGCTACAGTTTAATTGGTGAGTTTACTGGTTATAAATCAGGACATGGTTTAAATAATAAACTGTTGCTGCGTTTGTTAGAAGAGAAAGACGCATGGGAAATGGTTACGTTTGATAATGAAAAAGACGCTCCGATTTCTTTTATGCGTTCTGCTGAATCACAACGGACAGAATCGTAATTATTAAGGCTGCTTTTTTGCCCGCGCTAAGGTTGCTGTTAATTTTACTAATGCCGTTTTAAAATCACTAGGCGCTAAGGCCTCGCAATCGTTTTGCATGGCTAAAATTGTTGGTTTAGTAGGAATGATTGGTGGTGTTTTAATATCTTTATTAACCCCTGTGGTGACAGTTAATAGTCTAATTTTAACTGTTTCAACAGGCGCGCCACTTTCTTCTTTAATCGTCTGCGCCAAAACTTCGCTATAAAAACGTAACTGACTAGCCCAAATAGCCGCATCAGTATAGACAATTAACCCTCTATTTTTAACTAAACAATGCACAACATGAGTAGCTAATTGCTTTGGGAGAACATTTTTTACTTTACGCATTAAACGTTTATGTACGGTAATTTGCCCCTCATAAAAAGCAATGGTGCGATTAAAATGTCCTAATGGGGCAGTAAAAAAAGGCTTTTTTTTGCTCATAGTTTAGTGATTGCAGGCTTATTGAGATGAGTAAAATTAACACATTATTTAATTATGTTTTACGTTAAAACTGAGTATCGTATTGATTACCTACTAAAAAAATCTCGCTTCATTGGCATTATAACGCCATGTTTAACAGAGCAAGAGGTATCGAACACATTACATCAATTACATCAAGAATATGCAGATGCGAGTCATATTGTATTTGCCTATCAGCTAAAAACGCCAACTGGACTAATTTATCGTTTTCATGATGCTGGAGAACCTACAGGAACAGCGGGAAAGCCAATTTATCAACAATTAGAAGGTAAGCATCTCGTTAATGTCGTCATTTCAGTGGTAAGGTATTTTGGCGGCATTAAATTGGGGGCAGGTGGTTTAACACGCGCTTATGGTAACACCACTAGGCAACTTATCGAGGCGGCTGAGCTTGTGCCCTATATCGAATGGACTTCCTTAACGCTGGTTTTAGCCTATCAAGAATTTCCCGCGTTTGAATACTTCTTAAAAAAACTTGAGGGACGAATCATAGAGCAAGTTTTTATGGAATGCATAAACTTACTTATAGAACTTCCCCAACAGCATGTAGCACAGCTTTTAGCACGTTATCCAGCGCTGTATTAAAGGATTTCTACGCGATGATCAGCAGGTAAGCGGGTAGGCATGAAATTATGCACTGCGGCATCGTAGCCTACCGTTTTAGACCTTTAAAAAAGTGTCACATGTTATCAATGTGCAACCAATCTTGAGGCTGTAAATACAAGCTATATAATGCTGCCTCGGGGCTATTAGGTTCAGGGTGCCAATTGTATTGCCAATGTGCGACAGGCGGCATCGACATCAAAATGGATTCTGTACGCCCGCCTGATTGCAAACCAAACAAAGTGCCGCGATCATAAATTAAATTAAATTCTACATAACGGCCACGACGATAAAGCTGGAATTCGCGTTCACGCTCGCCATAAACCATATCTTTACGTTTTTGAACAATGGGTAAATAAGCCTCAATATAGGCATTACCGACACTTTGCATGAAGGCAAAACACGTTTCAAAATCCCATTCGTTTAAATCATCAAAAAATAATCCACCTACGCCACGCGTTTCTTGGCGGTGCGTTAAATAAAAATACTCATCGCACCATTTTTTGTAATCTTTATAAACCTGCGCGCCAAAGGGATCGCACGCTGCTTTTGCCGTGGTATGCCAAGCAATCACATCCTCTTTAAAGGGATAATAAGGAGTAAGATCAAAACCTCCACCAAACCACCAAATAGTTGGCTCACCTTCTTTTTCTGCAATTAAAAAACGCACATTAGCGTGTGATGTTGGAACATAAGGATTTTTTGGATGAATCACTAATGAAACGCCCATAGCATTGAATTGTCGATTAGCTAATTCTGGGCGTTTAGCCGTTGCCGAAGGAGGCAAACTTAAGCCTTTGACTGCAGAAAAATTCACGCCACCTTGCTCAAACACACTGCCTTTGCTTAACACTCGGGTACGCCCACCACCGCCTTCGCTACGCTCCCATAGCTCTTCAATAAAGCGGGCATCGGGCTCTTCAGCTTCTAAGGCTGTACAAATTTTATCTTGTAAAGTAAGTAAATAGTTTTTAATCAGGAGAATAATATCTGGATTCATGGCACTTAACCTTTTTATATTTAGTGTAAATAAGCAAGAATGCTAACAGTTTTAAAAGCCTCAACAAATACCTTAGGGAAAATATTATTTTCTATATCAGTGTTCCCATATTTTCACCTACCCAGGAGCGCTTTAGAAAGCCATTGGCCTGAACATTTCCTTATTATCCTTGGTTTTAGGGGGGAACACTGATGATTTCACTTTTAAAAAATAACAGTTCTAATCAAATATCGTCATCAGCTATGTAAACGCGCTGGAGCCTTGCCTTGGCTCATCTACATGAATAACGTTCATTACCCCATACGTTATCCACAGAAAATGTGGATAACTCTGTTATAAAAGAGCGATTTTTTAATTCAACACTTTGAATTACTATGTATTTATTCGGATTGTCTAAAACTTATTCGAGATTAATAGGCTCGCAACCTTAATGAGGTAATATAGGCATCACTTATATGCTAAATTTAAGTCAGCTTAGGTGTTTCAATAATTGTATCGTTCCCACGCTGGAGCGTCACTGCGATTAAGTTAAGGATTAATGTATTAAATATCAATGTGTTGTGTGTTGTATAAATCCCCCTCAGTCCCCCTTTTCCAAAGGAAGAAGACTGTTTTCATACCATGTTAGAGCAAAAGCCAATAATTCCCCCCTTTGAAAAAGGGGGGTTAGGGGGGATTTATCAACATAACTATCTGCTTTATTGACGATTTTCCTTAACTTAATGGCAGTGAGCGTTTGCCTGTGACCAAATCGGTGATTAAGGCTTCGCGGTATTCTTTTATGGCGGTGATTTCTTGTTGCCGACATTCCGCACCCTCATTACCCAGAACAGGCATATAACTGAACATAACGCTCACCGAGTACGTTCAGCAGCGGGTGATG
>CAJAQT010000098.1 GCA_903944165.1 uncultured Methylococcaceae bacterium
GGATCAACAGGTACCGTAATACGTTTTAATTCTCCTTGTTGCTCTAGCTTTTTAATGAAATCGCGCAAGTCATGGTACTTCATGCGGTAATGCCATTATGTCTTAACAACGCGTCAATGGCAGGTTCACGCCCACGGAAATTAATGAATAAATTCATCGCAGTATCGCTACCACCCTGCTCTAAAATATGACTTAAAAATTCATGCCCAGTGTCTGGATCAAAAATACCTTTTTCTTCAAATAACGAAAACGCATCGCTAGATAATACTTCTGCCCATTTGTAACTGTAATAACCTGCCGCGTAACCGCCCGCAAAGATATGCGAAAAGCTGTGGGCAAAGCGATTAAATTTGGGCGGTTGCACAACTGAAACCTGTTGTCTAACCTGTGCTAAGATTTCAGCAATGCCATCACCTTTGGCAGGATCGTAGTCTAAATGGATTTTAAAATCGAATAAACTGAATTCAAGCTGCCTAACCATTAACATGCCTGCTTGAAAGTTTTTTGCTGCCAACATCTTAGCAAATAATTCATCGGGTAAAGCTTCGCCAGTTTGGTAATGCCCTGACAATAACGCCAAGGCTTCTTTTTCCCAACACCAATTTTCCATAAATTGACTGGGCAGCTCCACTGCATCCCATTCCACGCCATTAATACCAGACACGCCTAAGTAATCAACTTGGGTCATCAGGTGATGCAATCCATGACCAAATTCATGAAATAAAGTAGTCACTTCATCATGAGTTAATAAGGCAGGCTCGGTGCCAGTAGGCGGCGTAAAGTTACACACAAGATATGCAACGGGTGTTTGGATGCCATCTATAGTTTTTCTACGCCCAACACAATCGTCCATCCAAGCCCCGCCCCGTTTATCTTGACGCGCGTATAAATCAATAAAAAAATGACCTCGTAAGTGCTGATGTTTATCATGAATTGCAAAAAAACGCGCCTCAGGATGCCAGCTATCAAACTCCGTTTCTTCAGTAATGATTAAGCCATATAATTTTTCAACAACAGCAAATAACCCAGGTAATACACGGGTTATTGGAAAATATGCTTTCACTATTTCTTGAGATAAATCATACAGATGTAAACGCATTTTTTCTGAAACATAAGCTATATCCCACACTTCTAAAGCCGCGATATGGCAATGCTGTTGAGCAAAGGCTGTTAATTCTGCATAATCTTGTTGTGCTTGATGGCGTGATTTTTTTGCTAAATCTTCAAGGAAGTTAATCACGTCGGCAGGTTGATGTGCCATTTTTGCCGCTAAGGATAATTCTGCATAATTTGCATAGCCTAACAACACCGATTTTTCATGGCGTAAGGCTAAAATTTTTGCCATTAACTCGGTATTATCCCATTGCCCCGCCTGTGGCCCCTGATCTGAAGCACGGGTTGCAAAGGCTGTGTAATGCTCGGCGCGTAAATTACGATCATCGGCATACGTCATCACGGCGCTGTACGAAGGAAATTGTAAACTAATTAACCAGCCCTCTAGTCCTTTTTGCTCGGCGGCTTGCTTAGCTTGCTGTAACGCCGAATCAGGTAAACCAGCCAATGCTTCTTGGTGTGTCAGGTGTTTACTCCACGCATTGGTAGCATCTAAGACATTCTCTTCAAATTTACTGGCTAAGGCAGACAATTCAAGGCTTATTTCTTTATAACGCTGCTGTTGTGCTGGCGGTAAATCAATCCCAGATAAGGTAAAGTCACGTAAACCATTGTTGATAATGCGTTGTTGCGCCTTAGCTAACTGATTAAATTCTGCACTCTCAGCCAGTCCGCAGTAGGCCTTGAATAGAGCTGCGTTTTGACCCATTTCGGTGGAATATTCACTCAACTTAGGCAAGCAGGCGTTATAAGCCTGTCTAAGAGCGTCATTATTCATGACAGCATTAAGATGACTTACTGGTGACCATGCTCTGTTTAAACGGTCTTCGATGGCTTCAATAGGAGCAATTAAATTTTCCCAAGTATAAGATGTTTGAGACGCTAAACAGGAAGCAACAACGGCACGCGCCTCCTCAAGTAAATGCGTAATCGCTGGCTCAATGTGCTCTGGAGAGATTTTAGAAAATTGAGGTAAACGGGTATTTTCAAGCAGTGTATTGTTCATAATGAGGGGAAACCTTAGATTTAAAAGCGCACTTTAGTGAAGGTAAGTAATTATACATTAAGTGTTTTTAGGCTAAATAAGCTGTTATGTATCGTAAAACACCGCAGTATTGGATAAGTGATCGTGCCAACTTAGTCGATTTTTATCCACCAAAATCCATAAAAAACCCAGCCCAAAGACTGACCATGAAAGCAGTGTCGCTAAAAATCGAATTAAAGCGTGCTTCCAGTTAAGCGGTTTTTTGTCGAGTGTCAACACCTTAATTTTCCACGCCTTTAAACCTAAAGTTTGCCCCCCATGAGTCCAAAACCAACCATAAAAAATAAAACTCACTGCTAATAAATAACAGGGATAATAGTAATCATGTGCCGTAAATGCCTGACCATTATTAAACGGAAGCAAGATAGCTGTAGCAAGAAAAAATAACGCCAGCAACAAAATACTATCGTAAAAAAGAGCACTTAAACGCGTTAAAAAACCAGGGCTCATTGCAGAGGTCGACGAAGATAATTTGCGCACTGCTGTATCTTATAAAATCTTGATGCAATAAAATTAAGCTTTAAATAAGGCTAGTTTTTGACCAAAATACATACAAATGGCTATCAAGCCAGCTAACATGGCTAAAGAAAATAAGAACGGTGGGCGATGAAACAAAAGAATAAAGAAATCAGCAACAAAGATGCTAGTTAATAAAGGGTGATCTAATAAAGCAGAAAGAATCTTTTTGAACATAAACAATCCTGTCATTACACTAAAATGAAAAAATTAAAAAAAGGGTGTCTGAACTTTAATATTTAATGAAATAGATGACGCATACTTGCTAAAATTCATTATTGCGATTCTACTATATTCAAAAGGGGAATGTAAAAGAAAAGAAAAACGTCTTTCGAGACTGGAATTCACTAAAATAATATGATTACGATAATAAAAAAGATCAATATTGGCGCACAACCTGTCTTAAGTTTTTTTAAATCTGTTTTTCAAGCAAATTTAAACGACACAGAAACCACCAATACACAAAACCAACATAAAATTTACCCACGATCTGAGCACATTATCTCACGCTCACAAATCAGTGAAAATGCACTTAAAGTGCTTTACCGCTTACAAAAAGAAGGCTACGAAGCCTATCTTGTTGGTGGCTGCGTAAGAGATTTATTGCTGGGTCGCGAACCTAAAGACTTTGATGTGGTGACTAACGCTGATCCCGAACAAATCCGGCGCGTATTTCGTAATTGTCGAATTATCGGTCGTCGCTTTAGACTAGCACATGTTCACTTTGGCAAAGAGGTCATAGAAGTAGCGACCTTTCGCGGTGCCGCTGATGAACCCAACGACAAACAAGTATTAAACCAAGAAGGTCGGTTATTGCGTGACAACGTCTATGGCACTATTGAAGAAGACGTATGGCGACGCGATTTTACCATCAATGCTCTGTATTACAATATCAGAGACTTTTCAGTGGTGGATTACGCGCAAGGAATGGACGACCTTCTGCTTGGCGTACTTCGCTTGATTGGTGATCCAACCACTCGTTTACGAGAAGACCCAGTGCGCATGCTTAGGGCTATTCGATTTGCAGTAAAACTTGGTTTTAACATTGAACTCACCTGCGAACAAGCCATCTTTGCGACCGCGCCACAACTTTCTAATATTCCTTCTGCAAGATTATATGATGAAGTTATCAAACTTTTTCTTTATGGCTCAGGCTTGCAAACATTCGAAAAATTAAGACATTACCAATTGTTTCAGGTTTTATTTCCTGAAACCGAACGCTGCCTTAATACTGAAAACAAACATTTTCCTCAGCTATTACTTATTAAAGCCTTAGAAAATTCAGACAATCGAATAATGAACGGTAAGTCCGTAACGGCTTACTTCTTATTTGCGGCGTTTTTGTGGGAGCCTGTTAGTCAATTGGCCACTAAAAAAATGGCGCATAACATCGTCCCCTATATTGCATTCCAGGAAGCCGCAAACGAAATTCTCGCTAAGCAAATAAAAATCACCGCATTACCCCGTCACATCACCACGGCAATGCGTGAAGTATGGAATTTGCAACCCAAATTTGACGCCAGAACTGGCTCAAAACCCAGCCGATTACTTACTCACCCAAGGTTTAGAGCGGGCTTTGATTTTTTAGTGCTTCGACAAAGCACAGGCGCAGTAAGCCAAGAAATGATCGACTGGTGGCTAAACTTTCAACACGCTGATGAATCAGAACAAAGAAAAATGACACAACCTCAACAGCGAGGTCCACATAAAAAATTTCGTAACAAACCCTACCGAAAAAAAACAATCAAAAACCCATCATCTAGCGAAACTTAATAAGGTTGCTATCGTGCTCAGTACAACGCAAGTTTTTCCTTTAATATTATGCTGTTATTGTTTTTTGTCACGATTAACAAAAATAGCAACATTTACTATAGATTTACAATGAACTCTTTTGCGTCATCTTTAATCGATGTATTTATTGGTTTAGGCAGCAATCTTGCCATGCCCACATCACAGATTTTATCTGCTCGTGACGCAATTATTGCTCACAACGACATCAGTGAATGTGCATTCTCTAGCCTATATCATAGCTCCCCAATGGGTCCTCAAGATCAACCTGATTATGTCAATGCAGTGCTGTGCGCTCAAACACATCTCACCGCGCTACAGTTATTACAATTTTTACAAGACATTGAACACGCCCAAGGTCGAATTCGTAAGGAGCAGCGCTGGGGAGCGCGTACATTAGATTTAGATATTTTACTATATGGCAATGAGACCATTGATTTACCCGAATTAATCGTTCCGCATTTAGGTATTACTGAACGTGCTTTTGTTCTATATCCATTGAATGAAATAGCGCCAAATATTAACATTCCTAGCAAAGGGCATATTGCTGAGCTAATTAAACGCTGTCCTTTAGCTGGTTTAAAAAAATTGAGTACACATGCAAGCAGCTAATCGTAAACCTCTTACGCTAATTGATCTTAACAAAATGAAGCAAGAGAACATTAAAATCTCTTGCCTCACCGCTTACGATGCCAGTTTTAGTGCGTTATTAGACCACGTGGGAATTGATATTCTTTTGGTTGGAGATTCCTTAGGGATGACCATTCAGGGGCATTCCTCGACGCTACCAGTAAGTTTAGTCGATATGATTTATCACACGCGCTGTGTTAACCGTACAAGAAAACGCAGCTTCCTTATTGCCGACCTGCCTTTTATGACCTACCCAACACCGTTAGTTGCCGCTAAAAATGCTATGCAACTTATCCAACAAGGTGCTCAAATGGTTAAGCTGGAAGGCTTAAAGCTGGATATTATTCGCTTTATCATTGACCAAGGAATCCCCGTCTGCGGACATTTAGGCTTGTTACCACAATCAATTAATCAATTGGGCAGTTATGCTGTACAAGGCAAAACTGCAGCTGATGCTGAAGCACTTCTCACTGCTGCGCTAGCATTAGAAGCTGAGGGTGTTAGCCTGTTAGTGTTAGAATGCGTCCCTGCTCAACTTGCCAAAACCATAACGGCGCAACTTAATATTCCGGTTATTGGTATTGGTGCGGGTATTGACTGTGATGGGCAAGTATTAGTGCTGTATGACTTACTTAATATCAGCATTAAAAAAACGCCTAAATTTTCCCATAATTTCTTACAAGAAACGCATTCTATTGAACAGGCCGTGGCTAATTATCATAACGCAGTAAAAAATCGCGAATTTCCAACCCCTGAACACAGCTTCTACAATTAATGATTTATTCTACCTCTATTCAAAACTTACACGACTCACTTCACGAGTGGCGAAAACACCAAGAAAGCATTGCTTTCGTTCCTACGATGGGTAATCTCCACGCAGGTCATATTGAACTCATCAAGATTGCCAAAACAAAAGCTAAGCGCGTAGTAGTGAGTATTTTTGTTAACCCACTTCAGTTTGGGGAACATGATGACTTTACCCGCTATCCTCGGACATTAGAGGAGGATAGCCGGATACTTGAAGCGCTTGATGCTGATCTTTTATTTCATCCTACTGCCCAAGATATCTATCCTGAAAAGGCACAAACTATTGTTTCTGTGCATAACTTAGCTAACCAGTATTGTGGCGTAGCTAGACCTGGCCATTTTGACGGCGTAGCGACTATTGTTTGTAAATTATTTAACTTAATTACCCCAACTATTGCTGTATTTGGCTGTAAAGATTTTCAGCAATTAACCTTAATAAAAATCATGGTGCGAGACTTACATCTGCCTATTGAAATACTGGGCGTTAAAACCATTCGCGATACGCACGGCTTAGCGTTAAGCTCCAGAAACAGTTACCTTACTGAAGACGAAACTAAACAAGCACGCTTGCTTTACCAAACGCTTACGCACGCCAAAGAGAAAATCATAACTCACCACACTGACTTTACTAAGATTGAACAGACAGCAATAGACAATTTAAAAGCCGCTGGATTTACGCCAGAATATTTCAAAATTTGTCGTAGTAATGATTTAGAACCCGCGCAATTAATTGATAATGAAATAGTAATTTTAACTGCAGCAAGACTTGGCAAGACCCGTTTAATTGATAATATCGCCTTCTCTAAACCAGTGTAAGTCTGAAATCAGGTGAATGAACTATGCTAAAAGTTGATGCTATGTTCAAATTAATAGATAATTAGTCGTTTTTAAACATATTTACACTGATAACTATGCAAATTACGATGCTTAAAGCAAAACTCCACAGAGCAACCGTTACTCGATCAGAATTAGGTTACGAAGGTTCATGTGCAATTGACAGTGCGATATTAGATTTATCAGGCATTAAAGAGTATGAACAAATCCAAATATACAATATCAATAATGGTCAACGCTTTACCACCTATGCCATTCGTGCCGAAGCTGGGTCTGGTATTTTTTCTGTCAATGGTGCCGCCGCCCGTCTTGCTTGCCCGGGCGATTTAATTATTGTGTGCAGTTATGCTATTTTTGATGCCACAGAAGCTGAACAGCATCAACCTGTCTTGGTTTATTTCACGTCAAACAATGAAGTTTTACACACAGCTTCCTCTATTGCCATTCAAGCAGCAGAATAAACACATTTACCCGCTTTTATTACAACTCTCCTCACCAACACACAGGTCATCATGCTTTTGGCAACGTAACACCCGTTTGACCTTGATATTTGCCTGCTCTGTCTTTATACGAAACATCACACACCTGATCGCCACCAAAAAATAACATTTGTGCGACACCTTCATTTGCATAAATTTTCGCAGGCAGTGTTGTGGTATTTGAAAATTCTAAGGTCACATGCCCTTCCCATTCAGGCTCTAAAGGCGTCACATTAACAATAATGCCGCAGCGTGCATAAGTAGATTTGCCTAAACAAATAGTTAATACCTCACGAGGAATACGAAAATATTCAACCGTACGCGCTAAGGCAAACGAATTGGGGGGAATAATACACACCTCAGATTTAACATCGATAAAACTATTTGAATCAAAATCCTTAGGATCAACAATTGCAGAATTAATATTAGTAAAGATCTTAAATTCATCTGAGCAACGAACATCATAACCATAGCTAGAAGTGCCATAGGATATGACTTTACCGTTAGTTGATTCTCTTACTTGTTCTGGCTCAAACGGATGTATCATCCCGTGTTGTTTGGCCATCTGACGTATCCATTTGTCTGACTTAATGCTCATAATGCACACATACCTTTTTTAAATTGATAAAATTACTGAATAACAATGGTGGGAAATTTTGCGCTGTAGTCTTTTGGCTTTAACGCTAACAACGCTGCCATTTTACGCGCTATCGAATGATAGATGCCAGCCTCCCTACTTTCTGGCTGTGAAATCAGTATTGGCACGCCACTGTCGGCACCTTCACGTATTGCCATTGTGAGCGGTAATGCACCTAAAAAATCAACCTTATTGACCTCTGATATAGCCAAGCCACCTCCAGCGTTAAATATTGCTTCCTCATGACCACAGTGCGAACAAATATGAATGCTCATATTTTCAACCACGCCCAATACTGCAATATTTACTTTGTTAAACATCGCAATCGCTCGCTGTGCATCTAGCAAAGCAATATCTTGAGGAGTCGTCACAATGATTGCGCCCGTAACAGGAATTTGTTGTGCTAAGGTCAATTGAATGTCACCCGTACCAGGCGGCAGATCAATCAATAAATAATCTAACTCATGCCATTGGGTTTCTTTAAATAACTGCTGCAATGCAGACGTCACCATAGGACCACGCCAAATCATAGCTTGATCCGCATTCACTAAAAAACCAATAGACATTGCTTGGATAGTATAAGCTTCCTTAGGTTGCATCGTTTTATTATCACGACTTTCTGGCATACCTGATAAACCCAGCATAGTTGGAATACTTGGGCCATAAATATCAGCATCTAATACCCCAACCTTTGCCCCTTCAGCCGCTAAAGCGAGAGCTAAATTAATCGTTGTTGTAGACTTACCTACACCTCCCTTTCCGGAGGCCACAGCAATGATATTCTTGATAGCGGGCAACGGTTTTAAGCTTTGCTGAACAGCATGAGAGACGATAGCAAACGTAACCTCAACATCGATGTTGTACGCTGCAAACCTTTGCTTAAGGTGATCACTAACAGTCACCGCTAAAGTCTGTAGATAAGCCTTGGCAGGATAACCTAAGACTAAATTAACGCGGATAGTTGACTGGTCAATGCTAATTGATTTAACAATTTTTGAACTATAAAGATCAATTCCAGTGTGGGGATCAAGGACAAGCTTTAAATGCTGCTCAATTTCTGAAACGGTGATTTCTGACATTAGATAATTAACTAAAAAAGGAAACAAAACGAAACTAATTACACCACGAAATAAAAACGGTATAAATAAAATTGTTTACTTTCCTTGCTGCTTAGTCAATTTAACTAGCAAATCTTCGGCCTCAGCTTTACCCAAAAACTCTTGTTTAAACGCCAAGGCTTTTTGCAAAGCCGTTATTGCTTGTGATATATCAGCAAGCGACGCTGACACCGCGCCAAAATGATAATAAGCAAGGGGATTAGTAGGGTTTAAATCAAGTGAACGCAGCAATAAACTTTTTGCCTTAACAAAATCAGAGGATTGAAAAGCTACCCATGCTGCGGTATCTAACATATCAAAGTGACTTACTTTAGCTAAACGCTCAGCATACTCATTTAATTGCTTGAGATGCTGTGGCCTTGTGGAGCTTGAATTATAAAATTTAACATACTCATTTATTACAAATAATGAATCCGAATTTTTAGCTAAAAAACTGGCAAACAACGCATCAATTTTTGAAAACTCATTATCTTGATTATAAAGTGAAATTAAATCAGGCAATAAAACTTCAGCTTGAGTAATTTTAGTCAACGCAGCCTCAAGCGTGGCTTTTGCTTCCTTAGGATTCTCTTTAAGAATATCAATTAACGCACTATTTCTATAAGGCTGAACCCAAGCAGGATTAATTTTAATGGCTTCTTTATATGCAACCTTTGCCTCAGTGTATTTACTAGCTTGACTAAAAACATCGCCTAACAAATTAAAAGCAAAATAATTGGCTGGCTGCTTAGTAGTAAGCTCTTGCATTCGTTTAATCGCTTTATCATAGTGTTTTAAGCTAATAAAATTTTTAATTAATTGTGTTAAAGGCTCAACTGCCTGTGGTTGTTTTTGTATCGCCAATTCAAAGTTTTTAGAACTTTCATCAGTCTGTTTAGTTTCTTGCAACACCAAACCTAATAAATAAAAACCAGCCGCATCATTAGGATAAATCTGCTGTAATTGCTTGGCAACAAGCTCAGCTTGAGCCCATTTTTTTTGCAAAACATTAATATTGAAAAGCGTTTCTAAGCCTTTTTTACTGTTAGGTGTTAATTTAAAAAGCGACTGTAATTGATTATTCACCAAGTCCATATCACCTTGCTGATAGGCTAATGAAATTAAATCTAAACGGGCAGTTTCATCTTGCGGGGTTAACTCGACAATTTTAGCAATATTCTCTTTTGCTAAGATTTTGTCATTGTTCACTAAATGCGCTGTACTCAAGAGCTTCAACACAGCAATATTCGTTGGCTGTTGACTAATAATTGTTCTGAAATCTTCAATGGCTTCTTTCACTTTATTTTCAGATAACAACAACTCACCGCGCAAAGCTAAGGCTGAAAAATCAGTCGGCGCTGCCTTAAGTAATTGCTCCACTATTAGTCGTGCTTGGTCTTTTTTATGGGTCGCTAAATATAACTTTGCTAAGTTAACATTCGCTAAATGAGCAGAGTCAGTATCTAAATTAACGATTTCATGCAGAATCTCTTCTGCTTTAGTTAATTCATTGGCAGCAATATATAAATCAACCAAAGCAAAGCGTAAAGAGGCTACTTTAGGACGCTTATCAATTAACACCATTAATTCAGCAATAGCAGCTTCTTTTGAAGTATGCTGACTAAGGTAATGAGTTAATAACAAAGGCAAGTCTTCATTAGTTGGCAATTTTTCCATTGCCGTTCGTATTAACGTTTCTGCTTCAGCAAAAGACTTAGTATTCAGTAAAAATAAAAATAAGCGTTTATAATGATCAGTATTATCTGGCTCTATTTCGACTAAACTGCTTAAAATGGTCTTAGCTTTATCTAACGCATTATTTTGTATATATAAGTTAGCTAGCAACAACTTAATAGAGGCGACACTTGCGTGCTGTACTGAAAACGCCTCTAATGAATCAATGGCTTTCTGAATTTTCCCCGTTTTAGCATGTAACGAAGCCAATAAAAGCTGTGCGTCACTATCGTCAGGATTTTTTTGCAAAATTGCTTCAACTTTTACATACGCAGCATCAGTTTTATTTTGTGCAGCAAGTACACTGCCCAATAAAAGTGATGCCTTAGTGTTATCTTTATCAAATGATAATACTTTTAATGCAAGTTGCTCAGCACCATCATAATTAGTATTCATCAAATACAGCTGCGCAAGTTTTAAATAGGCATCAAGATACTTCTCATCATTAGCAATAATGGCAGTGTATTGCCGCTCAGCATTATGACGCTCACCAAGCGTCACCAAGGTTTCTGCAATCTTAAAGCGAAGAGCATTATTCTTAGGCTCATCCGCAATTAATTCTTCAAATTTTTGTTCTGCTAGTTGATACTGACCAGATTTATATAAACGCGCGGCTTCCTGAATATCATCGCCATGATTACTACACCCTACTAATCCGACAATCAATATTTGTACAATTAAAACAGCACGCATAACATTTGATTTCATAGTTAACCTATTGAAAGTTTTTATAATAAAAATAGACATGATTAAACAGAGTAAACCTTGAAAAACAATATGATTAAAGGGGGGGACGCAGAAAAATACAGGACAGGTTAACAGAAGACTGCGCTAGCACTAGATTCTTACAGAGTATAAATAAGGACAGTATTAAACTAAGCCCCTAGAAGAAGGGGCTTAGTATTAACAAATCTAATGACTGGGGTTATGCTGAGGAATATCAGCACCAACAGTGTGAGTTGAAGCTTTTGGGATTAATTTTGCGCTTGAATTTTCATGATACTTTTGCTTGTGCAACTTATCTTCATATTCTTGAATTATTGCTTCAAATTCAACATTCTTAATTTGTGAAAAAGGTTCCGCATCAATAATTGAGTCAAAAATATCTTTAGTTTGGCAACTATTGTAGCCAGCAATTATCTGCTTTGCACCTTCAAACATTTTCATGTTTTTAATTTCACAGCTTTTTAATTCTGCAACAGTTACTTTATGGACATTTTCTAAATTACCCTGCTGTATTGTTAAATCATTTTTTGAACGATTTAGAGCATTATATTTATCAATCACTTCTTTTAATCTAACAGAAGTATTATCCATACGAACTTGTAGTTCATCATGACTTGATTTTTGACTTGCTAAATCAGCTGAAAACTTTTCTTCTTGCGATTTAGAATTGTCTTCAGTTTCTTTAACTTTAGCTTTTAACGACTCTAATTCAGTAGTTAATTTTAAATTATCAGCTTGCAGTGTATCGCGTTCAGCGGTAATTGTATTAACCATAGTCTGCAATTTTGAAACTATTTTAGCATTGCCGCCACCTTCACGTTGCGCAGCACTTAAATCATGCATAAAAAATAGTAAACCACATAAAACCAATAAGTTAGACGATAAGTGGAGTCTGTTGAAAGTCATCATTAGAATCTCGTGTTTAAATCTAATTGTAAGACATCATTTCCATACTTAGGTCCTGAAATAACATCTGTGCTTAACCAACGACCAGTTGCCCAGACGTTTTTCATTAACCCATAGTTGGCGCCCACAACCCAACCTTTCGCATTGGTCCCCCCCAAATGAAAATCAGAATCGGTATATGCATCAAAGACAGCATCACGTTGAACATATTTATAAAGGGTAAATACATTCCATTCACCACTATGTGCAACGATAGGCCAGCCAAAATCTAAGCGAACTTGCCAAGCATTAGTTTGGTCACCCACTGGAGCACGCGCTAAACGCTGAACTGAGGCAGAATTAAAGGCAACGTTTTTAGCATAATCAGCCGCGACAATTAAATGATGCGGTGCAAAGGCCGCAAGATCATAAGCTAACGAACCATTAACAATTTTAAACTCAGAAGCAATACCATATAAACCCGGGAAGGTATTGTTATTATCATTACAAATAATACCCAATGTATTACCAAACTGAAGGAACTGAGGAACTGACTGATTATTTTCTGGACTATTGGTATTACATGTTGAAGGCGTATTAGTGTTAGGTTTAATGGCCACATTTTCATAATCATAAAATGCCATGGCAACGCGCACCATATCATGATTATGGAAGCCCCAATCCACACCGACC
>CAJAQT010000099.1 GCA_903944165.1 uncultured Methylococcaceae bacterium
GCCGGCGTTAATTGAATTATTTGTATAGGAGTGACGTCGAGTTGGCGTCTCTATGTCACGGGCTAATTCAAGTCGCACCCACCGCGAAAAGGTTTTAGGATTGATGCCTTGCTGGCGACAATAATTTGCCTGATTCAATCCGCTTTCATGCCACGCTTGTACATGATATCGATAGTGTGCGTTTATTTTCATTACTTATCCTCACTAAAAAATGTGAGAATGCCAAAATTTGGTGCTGCAAGCTAGGTGTATGGAGTGGAGCGATACCAAATTAAAGCCCGCCAACCCTGTAAACGATCTAAAGTTTCTGTTTAGACATGATAAATGTTATCTCAAAAGCCTTACAAGCTCGATACTGTTGTAACCGATTGGCAAAAGAGAAAACCTCCTTTAGTTCATAATTCTGAAAAATGTCCAAGCCCCGATCCAATGCAATTTTCCAACCGTGGCTCGTCAATATATGGCGGGCATGGATTGTTCCTGTCCCGTCAAATTCCCATGTAAAACGGATACCCACTGCGTGACAAGATTCAGCTATTTTATCCAGACTTTCTCGCTGCTGTTCGCCCTTAAAGTCGTCCTCAGTCGTAATCAGATGAACTTCAACTTCAGCATCATCGGATTTATGCCTGACGATGGTTTCAAGAAACTCCATAAAATTACGAAGCTGATAAAACAACCGTATATAAGGATCAGTTATAGTAATTTTGTTAGCGCCCGCCAGATAGAGGCCAAATAAAGAATCGAATGAGATTCCTTTCTGGTTTTCCTGAAAAGTTAGGTGTTTTTCTTTCAAGACGGGCTCGGAAATATTCCGGGGCGAAATCGAAGGGATTTCAACCGATGAAGTGGGAATTTCTGGCTGGAACAATTCCTCCTCGTCACTACCGTCACCAACCGAACGATGATAATAATGCGGGTACTCTTGTTCCTCCAGCGTCGTGACTTGATACAAATGCTGCGAGGAATCCAAATAGGCAAAATTGACCTTTGCATAGGTTTGATCAATCCGCATCAATTGGTCTTTGACCCGTTTGCGGCCTTCAATTGCAAGTTTCAGTAGCTCTTCAATTTCTCCTTTGGAAGCGCCTCCATGTGGAAACAAGATTTTCATCAGGCCGGAAAATGTTTTATTGATGCCGTCCCGGTCACGCGTCGAAATATCAGACGAAAGTGAGAAATGCTCTGCGTATCGATCTGCATAATCGTGATTCCGTAACGAGCGTAAGACTTCGGCAAGATAATCCACGACGAAACCATAACCATCCGAAAACATCTCGCTACGTAAATTTTCCATTTCCCAGCCGGGAAGAAACCAGTGAATCCGATCCAAAATGGCCTGGCCATCAGAATTTCGGTAAGTCTCCGGCAAATCCATGAAAAGGTTTTCGTGCTTCAGCATGAAGGCAACGTTATGCGAAGTGTTGCCGATATAGACCATCGATGCTTCGGCGCCTTGCGGCCCTGTACCCCGATTAAATGACTTGTTAGCCATATAGTTTTTCAACGTATCGATCAGCTTAATGTCAGGCTTTTTGTTGCTTCCGGCAAACTCATCCATGGCGACAACGTCCCAATAACCGACCAAGCCGATTTTGCCGGTCGTATTATTGATAAACAGCTTTGCCAGGGTCGCCTCACCACCTGATACCAAGGTGGCATGAGGTGAAAACTCTGAATAAATATGAGACTTGCCCGTCCCTTTGGGCCCCAGTTCCAATAAGTTGTAATTGCGTTCGCAAAATGGGATTAAGCGGACAAGCTGGATTAGCTTACTTCTGCGACCAAAGACTTCTGGATTTAAACCAATGCTCTGGAGCAGGACATCAATCCATTCCTCTGTCGTAAATTGTTTTCTCGCTTCGATATAGCTTTCAAAGTCGAAATGGGAAAGCTGAATGGGCTTTAACGATGACAATATCCAAGGTGATGCGTTTTGATCTTCCGTAAAATCATATTCAAGGTCGCAAATGCACCAAACACCACCGACTAACAATTTAGGGTGCTTCTTGATGGTTCCAGAATCAATCAAGACCTTTTTTAAGCCCAAGTTTTCAAAGGTTGCTTCGTAGACGTTTGCCTTGTCGTTTAAATCGACACTGACTTTATCGATCACTTTGTAGCGACCTTTCTCTTTAATGGTCGAGCGAACTAGGCCCGCTTCGTTGCGATGGACATAATGCTTGCGAAGGATCTCCTTGACCGTCTCAATGCCCGTCAGAATCGTTGCCTCATCACTGGTGGCGCAGTATTGTCCGAGCAGGTACTCCAATACATAAGAGGGAACAATCGCGTTCCCCTTAACGGTCTTAACTAAATCCTTTCGAACGACAAGTCCTGGGAAATGGGTATTGATTTTATGGTCAAGCGGATTCATGTATCACCTGTTCTAAAAGTCAAAATCGCTGGTAAACGAACGTCTCATCACATAGCGAAGCGATTTATATTCTTTGTAATGCGAAGTTCCCACATGCTTTTCTTCCAGTTTAAGGATAACTTCCTGTCCATTGGCATCATCGGCTTTACGCGTGAGTACAAAGCGTATTTGCAGTTCTCTTTCCCGTGGGTTCTCCGAGCTAAGGTCGAAGGTCAGTTCATGGCTTTCAGAGATCAAATCTCCTGCCTCAGTGTAAATGCCTGCACGTAGGATTCTGGGCTGAATTTTGTCGGTAACGGGGCCAGACTGATAGAGGGTTACCGCCAATTGGCCAGAGGTAATAACCGAACTGGCTCCTCGCAAGATTTCAACCTCAACGCTAGTGACATCGCTCTGGCGCTTCTTGTTGATTTTTAGCACCGGAATAACAACTTCCTGCAAGGATGCTCCGCCGTGTACGAAGCGGCTTCCAGAGCCTTTAAGGCGTAAGCGATTGATCGACTTGGGTATCTGAACCTCAACATTACCTTCCAAGCCTAATTGTGCGGGTGAGAAGGTGTGTAGTGCCGGTGATAACTTGAAACCCTTGCCTAATACAAAGCGACGATCACGGTAAAGAATATTGTTACCCTCGGCTTCGACACTGGAAAAGTCACTTTCATCCAGTACACGGTGTTGATAAATGAATCCATGGTCGGCAGTGATTAGTAAATTATTGGCGTTGGCCGCTGCGAGCTTTTTCACCAAACGAACCAGATCATCAAGTGTTTGTTCTGCGGCTTCAAATGCCTGGCCTTCGGAATGCATCTTATCGCCGGTGTGATCAATGCGATTGTGGTAGATATAAACCACATCGTTAGCCTTGAGTAGCTCGCGTGCATCATCACGGTTCATGGACATAAAGTCTTCAGCGGTTACAGCCTGTCCTCGACCATTGAGTGCGGCCTGCAAAATCTTGCTACGGTTAGCCGTCCCTTGGGAACTTTGCCCATCGACCAGCACCGTGCCGGAATCATTGTCGGCAATTGCCAGCGTCTTGTTTGGTAAAAGCGCCGCCATACCCAATTGGGTATAACTCGGCAGCATGGATAATGCAGGTTCAAGCTCTGCGCTATAGCGATCTTCCTGACGGATAAGACTGAGCAGTTCGTCGCCAATCTCATAGCGCATAGCATCGGAAATGATGACGCAAACCTTGTTATCCTTGCGCAAAAAAGGCCGCACCCAGCGCTCGAAGAAATTTTTCTGCAAAGGAACTGGCGGGGCATCCCAAACAGTGGCGTCATCGACAAAAGCCTGAAGGCAATCGTTGATCTTCAGCAAAAAATTATTGGTGTAAAGATTTTCGATTTGTTCGGTCAAGATGCCCATCAACGACGCTTGCCCAGACATCCGCACATGAAAGGTGAACTTACGGTAAAGCTGGTCCAGTAGATACCAAAAGCGGCTGTAACGTTGCACACCATCCACCAGACCCTCCATCGTGAGATTGGCTTCACCGAGTGCATTGATAAACTGCGCGGCGTAATCGATAGCCTCGTATAAATGCAGAAACTCTTTGTACCAATGTCCCTGCCGCCGCCGACGTACCCACAAGGCCACATCCCCGCCGGAAACGGTCCGTTCAACCACCATCTTGACTAGATCACTGATAATTTTTTGGTCGATGAGACGAAAGTAATCCAGTTCGATCAGCTGCCGAAAATCCCGCTTGGCAAGATCCTGCTCTATCCCCAGCAATTCAGCCACTTCAGCAGAAAGCGTTTCAAACCCCGTTTCAAATTGTCGGCTATCTTTCCAGCGTTTGATAAAAACCTGAATATCTTGGGACATTCGGGAAGGTAATTTCTCACCCCTTTGGATTTGCTTTCTAAGGTCGGCGTATTTTCCAGGTTCAAGCTCCATTTCATAGCAGTCATGAAACAGCCGAATCAGAAAGTCCTTAAGACTTTTCTCTGTAGAATGGTAATCGTATAGCCGTAATAATTGTTCCCATAAAAACGCATCCAATCCACAGCGTTCAATCAGCTTGCTTTTATCGTTGCGCCCATCTGCCAATTCCTGAAACAAGTTTTCAATGATGGCATCTATGCGTGCCTCGCTGCCCACGCAGACCGCCAGCATTTTTAACCGAATCAGCCCATTGGTGTCGTCAGGCTTCAGCCACTTTTTGAGGGCTTCCCTACGCTTAGTGGCTTGAAAGAATTCGGTATGTGTTTGGGTCAACTCGACAAACTGGAAGCCAAGTTCCAACTCGGACAGCCACAGTGCAGCTTGATCGGTACGAAACTCACCGTGAGCCAACTGCACATCCAGTAACCAATTGTCTAAATCGGCGGGTTGCGGCCCATCCCGAAACAGCAGGAATTTTTGTTCAGGCTGCTCGCGCAATATCCGGTATTTGATGGCGAACTCATTGTTGAGTAGTTCCAGCTTCTCAACGCCGGGTAATGCCAGGGACTCAAAATTGTCGCGTAATTCCTGCTTGGCATCGTACCAAAACACAATCCGATGCTTATCAAACAAACGCTCCAATGCGAGGGCAATTTTGTTTTCACTCATGCCATATCCTTTTTGCCTGGTTTGCTTGGAAATTTATTGAATCGAAAATGGGGGACAGTGTCTCCCATTTTCTTGATGGGTAATTTGATGCGAAGGAACTAAAATTCATACGGTGACAACATCTCCAAATAGATAGCGAATAGCACTCCAGAATTCACCGAATCGACCATCGCTGTCTTTTTGTAGGTAGCCCATAACAAATCGTTGCAGTTCAGCCGTTGAAAGTGTGTCATCAAGAAAGGGTTCTATGACACTCGCACGCATTGAATTAAGTTTTGGTAAGTCCAAACCTAACCGCTTTATAGTTTCATTAGCCCCTCTATCTTCTTGCTGCTTGGGTTCAATAAAACCCAAACCGGTAAAAATAAAACGCTCTTCGCAGCCTGAATCAAATGGAGAAACCAGAAGCGTCGAATCATACCAACTCCCTTTGAGATTCCCACAGTGGCGTGGTACACCTTTTTGTAGTTGATTCTGACAGGAACATAGGAAATTACTAAAATCTAAAGGGTCAACATCTGCATGGCTTTGTGGGCGAAAATGCTCGATATGAGAATCATCATCGTCAATCTGGCATTCACAATAACAACAGAGATAGCCTTGCTCCTTCATCAACGTATCTTTGACAGTTTTTTTTGTTTGACCGCTCAAGTCATCATAAGTGGGTTGCCAATCATCATTTGCCAACGCCTTCCAATAGCTGAATTCCAAAGGTTCGGCTCCTTTTTGCACATGCTTCATTTGCCGATAAGCTCCTTGCGTTTGATCAACACGGTTGCCTTAATTAAATCAGGGTCGCTACCTATACGACTCTGTAATTCTGTAATAGATGTTTTGGCTTGGTCCAGTCGGCCTTCGTCGATATGCTGATAAATCAGCCCCAGTGCTTCGCTTACTTCATCTGGCCTGGTTGTTTCTAACCCCATCAGATCTTCAAGAATGCGTTCAACGGTTTTTCCGTAAGATTCACTGGGCTGATCACAAACCATCCCTAAATCGGATTGCATACTTAACAGGTAGATATTTTCAGGTTGAGCATGCGTAATAACATGTGGCGAATGGGTGGAGAGCAAAAATTGGCAATTAGGAAACACTTCGCGCAATTTGATAATAATCATGCGTTGCCATTTAGGATGCAGATGCAGATCGATTTCATCGATCAAAATAATCCCCTCACCATCAAGCGGGTTATCGCATATCGGATTGATAATAGCCAATCTTCTAGCTAGATCACCGACCATTGCCATCATACACTTCTCGCCATCGGAGAGTTGATTAACGGTGAGTCGTTTACCGCCTTTTTCAACTTCCATGCGCAATGGGTTACGTCTAACGGTAAGGTTGCTGAATTCGGGCATAAATTTACCCAAAGCACTACGCACGGCTTGCAGTTGTGGGTCAGGGAATTGATACCCTTCAGGTTTAACTAACTGATCGGAGTATTTCCGATTTTCGTTCTCAAGGTCTTCCCGTTCTCTAAACCATTCGAAAAAAGTTCTAAAGTTAGAACCTCCGGTCAACGCATCATCATAGGCAGACAGCACATCAAAGCGATGCTTATCCCGGATTCTAAGAGGAATATCCAACACCGCCCGATTAACAGGGTAGTATACGAAGAGCGGCAAATTAACAACACCATCGCAGGCAGAAAAACGTTTCTTTAATGCGGCCGCCAGCTCACTAAGCGATTGCAATGACGATTTTTCATCCTGATGGCGACCTTTTCGGTATTTCACTAATGACCATTCATAAGTCGTTGCATAGTTGCTGATTCTCAAAGATAAAGCAGCATGGCCTGAACCATTTTGAATATCCGTTTCAATGATGGGTCTACCTGATGCTGAAGCTGATTTGATACGGTTGATTAACCAAGATAACAGAATGGCGGAAGCATCCAGTAGGCTGGATTTTCCCGCGCCGTTCATGCCCACAAAAACATTCATGCGGTCATGCAAAACTAAGGATAAATGCTTAGCGCCTCGAAACTGGTTAAGTGTTAGCTGTTCTATGTGCATACTCAATCCTCTTGGCTATCCAATCCTGGTATTTTCTTCAATGCAGATCCGAATTGAACATAGTTGAATTTCACCCCATTATCTAAGTCGATTTCTTTTTGTTGGGTGGCTAGCGGGTAAAGCACTTCCCGCTCGTAGTCTTCCAGTTCCGCGATCATCTTTTTGGTCTTCTCGATTTCCTTTAGAGCCTTGGTTTTCTCGCCTTGGGCAGCACTGGCACTGATGCTGACGGCTTCTAAATGCGTTTTATGCGCCGTTAATTTGGTGCGGAATTCCCGCAAATACTCATTTAACACCACGCTCACCGTATCAGGGCGATAACGATGCAAATAAATCAACGCATTAAAATTGCCTTTCGGACTGCTGAACAGCCAATAAATCGGGCGTTTTTTGTAGCGTTTGATGTGGTCGTTATAAAAATCTTTCACGAAATACTGACCGATTTTTTTGCCTAACGATGCTTCGATAAAGGTTAGATTTTCTTCGTACTGTTTTTCACCAAAACTCACCCGCAAAAAATCAC
>CAJAQT010000100.1 GCA_903944165.1 uncultured Methylococcaceae bacterium
ATTTCCGTGGGCGTGAACCTGCCATTGACGCGTTGTTAAGACATAATGGCATTACCGCATGAAGTACCATGACTTGCGCGATTTCATTAAAAAGCTAGAGCAACAAGGAGAATTAAAACGTATTACGGTACCTGTTGATCCCCATTTAGAAATGACCGAAATCAGCAATCGTGTCTTAAAGCAGCAAGGCCCCGCATTATTATTTGAATATCCAAAAGGCTATTCTATGCCAGTCTTAACCAACCTTTTTGGCACGCCGCAACGGGTAGCCATGGGGATGGGGGCAGAATCTGTAGCTGAATTACGCGGCATAGGTGAGCTCTTAGCTTATCTCAAAGAGCCTGAGCCACCTAAAGGTATGCGTGATGCACTAGAGAAACTCCCCGTGTTTAGGCAAGTATTAAATATGGCACCTAAGCTAATTAAATCTCCGTTATGCCAAGAAATTGTTCGTCAAGGCGATGAAATTGATTTAAGCGATTATCCTATTCAAACGTGTTGGCCAGGCGATGCAGGGCCATTAATTACCTGGCCCTTAGTGATCACTCGTGGGCCAAATAAAGAGCGACAAAATCTGGGTATTTATCGCCAACAAGTGATTGCAAAAAACAAAGTTATTATGCGTTGGTTAGCCCATCGTGGTGGTGCTTTGGATTTTAGAGAATGGCAACACCAACATCCCGGTCGACCTTTTCCCGTGGCCGTAGCCTTAGGTGCAGACCCTGCAACCATCCTTGCCGCAGTAACGCCAGTACCTGATAATTTATCTGAATACGGCTTTGCTGGCTTATTACGAGGCAGTAAAACGGAAGTTGCACAATGTTTACTCAGTGATTTACAGGTGCCTGCCAGTGCAGAAATTGTCTTAGAAGGGTATATTTATCCAGATGAAATGGCACAAGAAGGGCCGTTTGGTGATCATACTGGGTACTACAATGAAGTTGATTCGTTTCCTGTCTTCACCATTGAGTGCATTACCCAACGACAAGCCCCCATCTATCACAGTACCTTTACTGGACGTCCACCCGATGAACCCGCTATTTTAGGGGTGGCACTTAATGAAGTATTTGTGCCTATTTTGCAAAAACAATTTCCTGAAATTATTGATTTTTATTTACCTCCTGAAGGCTGTTCATATCGTATGGCTGTCATCAGCATGAAAAAACAATATGCTGGCCATGCTAAACGAGTCATGCTGGGCACGTGGTCATATTTGCGGCAATTTATGTACACTAAATTTGTGATAATTGTTGATGACGACATTAACGTACGCAACTGGGAAGATGTCATTTGGGCCATTACGACCCGCATGGATCCAGTAAGAGATTTAACGCTGCTAGAAAACACCCCCATTGATTATTTAGACTTTGCCTCACCCGTATCAGGCTTAGGCTCAAAAGTTGGCTTTGATGCAACCAATAAATGGCCAGGAGAAACCACCCGTGAATGGGGTAGACCAATGGCAATGTCTACAGACATTATCCAAAAAGTAGACGCCATGTGGGCTGATTTATTTTAATCGTTACGGCGTGAAGTTATGATTATCAAGGCAATTAAAACGACTGCCCTCCCATACTTACCAAAAACAAAGCCTATGTATTTAACTCAATGGTGTTAATTTTTTTAAACAGCGTGGGTAAGTGAATGAAAAGATTTTTCTTACTTATGATGTCGTTGTGGCAACAGCAATTAAAATTGTATTTATTTGCTGGTTTATTAGGTGCGGTTATTGGCGTGTTTATTCTTGCGCCCAGTTATAACTTTATTTCTTCAAAAGAAACACATAACAATACTTTGTCATCAATTGATTACATGTATACGCAATTAACCTCAGTGTTAAATGGCAATATTGTAGAAGATGAGTTGCTCTTATTTTATGCTGAAATTGGCGCAATGTTGGGCGTTTTAACCGTAGGAATATATGGCTTTTTACATAAACGACTCGCCCATATCGATCAATTAAAACTAGAGTTGCAAAAAGATATACACGTAATCATCGGGCAAGGTGAAGGTGCTTATTTAGAATTTAAATCATCATTTCGCTGGGATTTAGAACAATCACGGATAAATCGTACCCTTGAGACCGTAGTATTAAAAACGCTCGCGGGTTTTTTAAATAGTAGTCACGGAGGCACCTTATTAATTGGTGTTGCTGATGATGGCAGCATTATTGGTTTAGAACAAGATTATCAATCGCTTAAAAAACACAATCAAGATGGTTTTGAGCAAGCAATCATGACAGCGGTATCAACCCACTTAGGTGCGGATTTATGTCGAAATATACATGTTTTGTTTTATGTGCTGGAAGGTAAGCATATTTGTCGATTAATCGTTATGCCCTCGGGTCGTCCCGTGTATTTAAGTCAAAATAATGTGCCTAAGTTGTATGTGAGAACAGGCGGAGCTACGCGCGATTTAACCATTCAAGAAGCCTTAGAGTTTGCTCAAGTGCGTTGGGAAAGAGAGTCATAATGTCAGCGATTAGCATCTTATAAGCTATGGAATTTGCACATAAACCGCTTGCTGAACGGATGCGCCCAAACGTCCTAACAGACTATGTTGGTCAAACGCATATTTTACAACCAGGCAAGCCCTTATATCAGGCCATTATTTCTGGTCAATTGCATTCCATGATTTTTTGGGGGCCACCAGGCACAGGCAAAACCAGTTTGGCAAAACTCATTGCCGGGCATTCAAAAGCCGCTTTTATTCCTATGTCAGCACTGTTATCGGGTGTTAAAGAAATTCGTGCTGCGGTTGCAGAGGCCAAACAGCGCTGGACAACACAGCAACAGCGAACCTTACTTTTTGTTGATGAAGTACATCGTTTTAACAAAGCGCAGCAAGATGCTTTTCTGCCGCATGTAGAAGAAGGCACCTTTTACTTTATTGGCGCAACCACCGAAAATCCATCGTTTGCACTTAATAATGCCTTATTGTCTCGGGCACGAGTTTACATACTAAAAACTTTAACGCATGAAGAATTAATTCATGTAATCAATCGTGCGTTAAGCGATAGTGAGCGCGGTTTGGGTATACATTCTGTGCAGATGTCAGACGAAATTAAACAACACTTTGCCCAGGCCGCAGATGGTGATGCAAGAAGAGTGCTTAATTTATTGGACGTTGCTGTCGCCTTAGCCAATGCGCAAGAGCACGGTGACATTACGCCAGAAATTGCCCAAGAAGTCTTAGCAGAAGGCGTGCGACGCTTCGATAAGCAAGGCGAAGCCTTTTATAATCAAATCTCTGCCTTGCATAAAGCCGTAAGGGGCAGTGCGCCAGATGCCGCACTTTATTGGTTATGTCGAATGATAGAAGCAGGGTGTGATTTGGCGTACCTAGCGCGGCGCATTGTAAGAATGGCTTCAGAAGATATTGGCAATGCCGACCCACGCGCACTCCAATTAGCACTTAATGCGTGGGAAGCACAAGAGCGATTAGGCAGTCCAGAAGGTGAATTAGTGTTAGCGCAAGCTGTGCTGTATTTAGCCTGTGCGCCCAAAAGTAATGCCGTATACAACGCCTATAACGCGGCAATGCTTGATGCTAAGCAATTTGGTAGCGTTGACGTGCCAGATCATTTAAAAAATGCCCCCACCCAACTCATGAAAAACCTGGGTTACGGCAAAACTTACCGTTATGCTCATGACGAACCAGAAGCCTATGCCGCAGGTGAGAATTATTTTCCAGAAACCATGCCCACTCGTCGCTATTACGTTCCCGTTGAGCGGGGCTTAGAAATTAAAATAAGTGAAAAATTACGTCATCTACATGCTTTAGACAATGCTGCAAAACGCAGCTAATCAGCCATTTTTTACCTTTTTTCAATACTAAAATCATCATGCTAAGTTACCGACATGCCTATCACGCAGGCAATTTTGCAGATGTGCTAAAGCATCTGACATTAATCAATATCCTGAACTACCTAACAGAAAAAGATAAAGGCTGTTGTTATTTTGACACCCACGCAGGTGGCGGCGATTACAACTTACGCAGCGAGTATGCGCAAAAAAATCGTGAATATGAAACGGGCATTGCCAAATTATGGTTACGCGAAGACTTACCCGAAGCTATTGCTGCGTATGTCAACGTAATAAAAGCCTTTACTACCTCCAAACAACTTACTCGCTATCCAGGCTCGCCTTTAATTGCCCAGCATTTATTGCGCGAACAAGATCGTTTAGAGTTATGTGAGTTACACAGCACAGAACTTCATGCTTTAAAACAATCCATGTTTAAAGATAAACGAGTGCGCGTATGGCATGAAGACGGCATGCAGTACACGTTAAAAGCCTTGCCACCCAAAGAACGTCGCGGCTTAATTTTAATTGATCCGTCCTACGAACTTAAAACCGACTACGCACAGATAATAAAAAATTTACTTGTCATGGTTAAGCGCTTTTCCACAGGTACTTATGCACTTTGGTATCCAGTGATAGAACGAGCGCGTATTAACAAAATGGAACGCGCACTTGTCGCCAGCAACATAAAAAATATTTTGTTAGTAGAGCTAGGCATACGCTCAGATAGTTTATTTAAAGGCATGACGGCTAGTGGCATGATTATCATTAATCCACCTTTTACCTTAGCAACTAAAATGCACACTATATTGCCTTGGTTAGCCCAAGAACTTGGCGAGCAAGGTCATGGCAGTTACCGTAATGAAATGCTAGTCCCAGAATAAGTGCGCGAGTAAAATACTGAGGGTTTTAAATTTTAAACGCCCCCCTATACATTAGTTTTTTTTAAGGAATATTTATGTTAGAAAAACACCAAATTGCCCCGATGTTTGAGGTATTAAATCAAAATAATCAAAATGTTAGTTTGACTGATTACACGGGAGAAAAAAACCTAGTGCTGTATTTTTATCCCAAAGATGATACGCCTGGCTGCACCATAGAGGCCAATCAATTTACCCAATTAGAAGCAGAGTTTAGCGCACTAGATACGGTCATTCTGGGCGTGAGTAAAGACACCTGTGCCAGTCATGCCGACTTTATTGCCAAATATGAACTTAAAATACAATTGCTTGCAGATACCAGTGGTGAACTTTGTGAACGCTACGGCGTATGGCGTGAACGGGAAAAAGAAGGTGTAATAAGCATGGCTATCATGCGCTCAACCTTTTTAATTGATAAACAAGGCATTATCGCTGACGTTATGTACGGGGTTAGTCCAGAAGGACATGCACAGGAAGTATTAGAAAAAATAAAAAATTTACCTAAAACGGCTTAATAACTAAAGTTTCACTAAGGAACCGAGCACGATTATTCAAAAAATAATAATCATGTTCGGTTCTTTACTGACCTTACTTTTTTAATCTCAGGAAAATTATGAAACATCGAATTTTGTTAACCGTATTACTCAGTTTACCTGTTTTAACTAGTCATGCCGAACCTGCTGTTGTTGAGGCTATCTTAGACAATGGCTTAAAAGTCATTGTTAAAGAAGACCATCGCTCCCCTGTAGTGGTCTCGCAAGTTTGGTATAAAGTGGGCTCAAGTTACGAGCCAGAGGGCATTACGGGGATTTCCCACATGCTTGAGCACATGATGTTTAAAGGTACAGATAAGCATCCAGCGGGTGAATTCTCACGCATCATTGCCGAAAATGGGGGCGATGAAAATGCTTTTACAGGGCAAGATTACACGGCGTATTTTCAAACCTTAGCCGCTGACAAATTAGCGGTGAGTTTTGACTTAGAAGCCGACCGTATGCGCAATTTGCATTTATTGCCTGAAGAGTTAAAAAAAGAATTAGAAGTGGTTACCGAAGAGCGGCGAATGCGTACAGACGATAATCCACAAGCAAAAATGGCCGAGCATTTTGCCACGATGGCGTTCAGTAATAGTCCTTATAAACACCCAATTATTGGTTGGCCTGACGATATTGCCAGTTATCAGGTTGATGATTTAATTGCTTGGTATCAACGTTGGTACGCACCCAATAATGCTACGTTAGTTGTTGTGGGGGATATAAAAACTGCCGAGGTGATGGCCTTGGCCAAACAGTATTTTGCTGATTTGAAACCTAGCGTCCTCAAACCTTTAAAGCCGCAAGTAGATATTGCACAATTAGGACAGCGTAAAATGGTTGTGAAAGTGCCTGCACAATTACCGTCAGTATTATTGGGTTACAAAGTGCCGTCCTTAAACACCGCCACGACCGAACAAGATGCTTATGCTTTAGAAGTCTTGGCAGGTGTGCTAGATGGTGGTAATAGTGCGCGTTTAAGTAAATCCTTAGTGCGAGGTCAACAACTTGCCGTTGCGGCTAGCGCAGGGTATTCGTTAACGTCACGTCTAGCTAATTTATTTGAATTAGACGCTACGCCTGCGGAAGGTAAGACTGTGTGGGAGCTTGAGACGGCATTAAAACAAGAGGTGTTTACTTTACAAAAGCAGTTAATTAGTGCAGAAGAATTGCAGCGCATTAAAGCTCAAGTATTAGCAAGTGCCGTGTACGAGCGTGATTCTGGTTTTTATCAAGCCATGCAGTTAGGCATGTTAGAAACGATTGGTTTAGGCTGGCAGAAAGCAGATGAGTATGTCACCAAAATAAACAGCGTTACTGCGGAGCAAGTCCGTGAGGTTGCTCGTAAATATTTGCGGGAAGATCAGTTAAGCATTGCCTATCTTGAACCCCAACCGATGAATTCGGCACACTCTACTAAGCCAGCGAGACCCTTGTAAGGCTTATGAGTAAACTACGCACCCATTACGATAATTTAAAAGTGGCGCGCAATGCCCCTGACATTGTGATTAAAGCCGCACATAAAGCATTATTGCAATTGCATCATCCTGATAAAGCCAGCGACAAAATTACCGCCGAACGCATCACCCGAATTTTAAACGATGCCCGCGAAGTGTTGTTAGATCCAATTCGTAGAAAACAGCACGATGACTGGATTATTCAGCAAGAGAAGTCCCAGCCTCATACGCATTCTTCTCGTCACTCAGACGCCCACGCCTCGTCTGAGCCTGTAACAGAGCAGCACATTGGCAAATATCGTGTGGCGTCCAATGGCACGGTGATGGATACCGAAACCAAGTTAATGTGGTGTCGTTATCCCTTAGGACAACGCTTAACGTCTACTGGCGTTGAAGGTCAGGCGGAAATAATCTCGTGGTCTGAGGTCTTAGTGTGTGCTGAAAAATTTAATCAACACGGAGGCTGCGCAAGCTTTACTAATTGGCGTTGTCCTGAAATTAGCGAATTAAAAACCTTACTGCAACCCACCTTAAACGCTGCAACGGGCTTATACCTGTCTGCCGAAATATTCCCTCAAAGTCCTGCCTTACTTTGGTCAGCGACGGCCTATGCTGGTTACGGAGGCGGTGCTTGGTGTGTCAATTTTGCCGAAGGTCTCGCGCTCAATGAAAGCCCATTATTTTATTGTGCCGTTCGCTTAGTGCGTGAGGCGTAAGTAGCTTAGTAAATGTTTTACTAAGTGAATAAAGAGTTTGTGAACAGCTCATTAAAAGCATGTTTTGGGGTAAAAATACACGCTGACAAAAAATAGATTTCAGCACGATTACAATTCATCAACTATTTTTGAGTAATGAAATATTAGCTACAAAAAAATACCGATTTAATGAGTGTGGAAGATTATTTGAAATGGTAACTAACCAACGAAGATAAACACGAGCTGGTTGATGGTTATGTTTATGTACTGGCTGGGCCCAGTGCTAATCATGATCGAATTTCTGGAAATATTTATCGAAAATGTGGCAATCACTTAGAAAGTTCACCTTGTGCACCTTTTACCTCAGACATGAAACTAAAAACATCAACAGGCAATTTTCGTTATCCTGATTGCATGGTGATAGGTGATAAAGATAATGAAAGTCAATATTACAAAACACAGCTTAATTGAACAAGATTATGTTGATATAACGGTTTATCGTAAAAGTGACAATTGGCATTCGGTACATTATTTCTTAGGCGAGATAGTGCATTTTGAGTCCATTGATTTAACGTCGTCGGTGGAAGAAATTTATCATCGAGTACAAAACGAGGATATGCTGGAATTTCTGCACAGCTAAGCAATAGTTTGGTTTAATGGGCCTTGCTCAGTGAAGTGAAGCATGATAGGTGTAAAATTTTTTAGCAATTTTAAATCAATTGTTTAAGTGCTTTGATTCCAGCCTGCTGCCCCAATAAATAAACATAACCACTTAATCCCTCATGCTGAAAGCTTTATAACCCCATTAGCCAATTTTTTTCTAGGAATTTATTCATGCGATCACTTTTATCTACTTTAGCCGTTATTTTTTTTAGTCCAGCAATTTTTGCTGCCGCGCCAATTCAACATTGGCAAACAGCCCAAGGCAGTCAGGTTTATTATGTGCATACTGAAGGTTTACCTATGGTTGATATCCAAGTGGTATTTGATGCTGGCAGTGTGCGCGAAGCCAATCAATGGGGCGTAGCCTCGTTAACCGCAGACTTGCTTGAAAGTGGTGCAGGGCAATGGCAGGCCAATGAAATAGCAGAACGCTTTGAGCGTGTAGGGGCTATTTTTAGCAGTGCTAGCTCCATTGATACCGCCAGCGTAAGCTTACGAACCCTTACCGATAAGCCACTGTTTGAGAGTGCCATAGACACCATGCGCGTGCTAATAAGCCAACCACGCTTCGATGACGCAGACTTTTTACGAGAAAAAAATCGCAGTTTAGCCGGCTTAAAACAACAACAAGAATCCCCCGCAGAAATGGCAAGTTTAGCCTTTTATGAGGCTTTATATGGCAGCCATCCTTATGGTCATCCTAGTTCAGGAACATTGGCCACAGTGACCGCCTTAAAGGTAAACGATGTGCGTGCATTTTATAAAAGCCATTATGTTGCGGCCAATGCCATGGTCGTTATTGTGGGTGATTTAACTACACAACAAGCCGAACAGACGGCCACTACCTTAGTAAAAGATTTACCTATTGGTACGGCACAACCGCCTGTTCCAGAGGTGACGCTGCCAACGCAAGCGCAGCGCAAACATATTGAATTTCCCTCCACACAAACGCATGTGTTAGTTGGCATACCAGGCACGTATCGTAATGATCCTGATTATTTTGATTTGTACGTGGGCAACCATATCTTGGGCGGCGGTGGCTTAGTTTCAAAATTATTTGATGAAGTACGCGAAAAACGTGGCCTAGCGTACAGTGCTTCAAGCGCATTTATCCCGATGTTAAAGCCAGGGCCGTTTATCGCTAATTTACAAACCAGAAACGACCAAACCACACAAGCCTTGCAGGTGATGCACGATACCTTAACCGATTACATCAACAACGGCCCCACAGATGCAGAATTACAGGCCGCCAAGAAAAATATCATCGGTGGATTTGCCATGCGTTTTGATACCAATAAAGAATTAGCAAATTATGTAGCGATGATTGGTTTTTATCATTTACCGTTAGATTATTTAGATAATTTTCAGCAAAAAATAGCTCAGGTGACGGTTGCCAGCATTACTCGCGCCTTTAAACAACATGTGCCTGTTAATCAATTACAAACCATCACTGTTGGCAAAAGTGCAAAATAAATTACGCATCATTGGCGGGCAGTGGCGTAGTCGGCAAATACATTTTAACGATACTAAGCACTTACGCCCTACGCCTGCACGTGTGCGCGAAACCTTATTTAACTGGCTACATCACGATATTGTTGCCAGTCGATGCTTAGATTGTTATGCCGGCAGTGGCGCATTAAGCTTTGAAGCCGCCTCGCGTGGTGCCGCGCAGGTTGTGTTAATCGATAATAATCCAGATATTTGTCGAACCTTAAAAGCCAATGCCGATGTTTTAAAGGCCAGTCAAATTAAAATAATTAACATGGAAGTGTTGCGCTATTTATCAGGCAACAGTGAGCCCTATGACCTTGTTTTTTTAGACCCGCCTTTTGGTCAAGGACTTGCGCAGCCCACCTGTCAATGGCTTGAAGATAAGCTATGGCTACGGGCGCAGGCGAAAATTTATGTCGAAACCGAACGGCAACTTGAATTAACCACGCTGCCCAAAAATTGGGCTTTAATCAAAAGCAAAAGCGCAGGCGAAGTTGCGTATCGCTTGTATCAACGTCAGGAATGACGTTTCTTAACAATTACCTCAAAATGCTAACACTGCGCATCTAAGCGACGCGTGTTTTTTAGTGCATATATGTGTATTATTTGCTTTGCTGTAAACATAATAATAAGCAGTTAACTGTTACAACTTTAGGAGGAATTATGGGCGAAGTAATTGAAATATTTGTATTGATGCTGTTGGTGGCGAGTTTAGCTTTTGCGCCATTGGGTTATTTTATTTATCTTTACGTTAAAAAAAATTCAGATCCCTTTGCTGGATCAGCAGCACATGGCGATACCAAACCTTCACTAATTGATGAGTGGGTGAATAAAATTATGGGGCGGGTAACAGGCGCTTTAAGTAAAAAATAAGTAGCTTCTTTAATACCCTCCCTACCGTTTACAAAGGGGGAGGGTAACTAACAGTTCACACTGTTAAGCTTATTTGCCACAGCTTGGGCAATGGGGATTTTTTTTCAGTTTAATGGTTTTAAATTCCATTGTTAAGCCATCAATAAGCAATAGCCGTCCTCTTAACGTTTCCCCTTTTTGTACTAGCAATTTAATTGCTTCCAAAGCTTGAATACTTCCCACAATTCCCGTAATGGGCGCAATCACACCGTTAGCAGCACAGTTGGTGGCTTCATCATCGCTGTATTGGTATAAGCAGTTGTAGCACGGACTCTCCGCTTGCCCTGGTGTAAACACCGCCACCTGACCTTCAAAACGAATCGCCGCACCTGATACTAACGGCGTGCAAAAATTAACGCAGGCTTTATTAATAGCGAAGCGCGTAGAAAAATTATCCGAGCAATCAACGACCACATCATGCAAACGCACAGCGTTTTCTAACGCTTCGCCAGCCAAGTGTTGCTTGATGGCAGAAATATTTATCTCAGGATTTAAATTTTTCAGCGTTTGATAACTTGAAATAACTTTATCGACCCCTATATCAGACGTGTGATGAGCAATCTGTCTTTGTAAATTGGATAAATCAACCACGTCATTATCATAAAGTGTGATGTTACCAACCCCAGCTGCGGCTAGATACATTGAAACCGGTGACCCTAAACCACCTGCGCCAATTATTAACACTTTGGCGTTAAGTAAGCGTTGCTGACCTTCAATATCAATCTGCGGCAACATAATTTGACGGCTGTAACGTAAAAGTTGTAAGTCTTCCATTTAAAGGTATGCCTTTTATGTTAATTAATGAAGTGTTGATGATGCCAAGGAAATCGACAAACTGCAAAAGCTCATTATTTAATGTTCGCCAAACTGAGCATTAACGTTTATTTAACCTTGTAATTAATGTTAGGAGATAAAAATGAAAATTCGTCCGTTACACGACAGAGTAATTGTCAAACGTGTTGAAGAAGAAACAACCACTGCTGGTGGTATTGTTTTACCTGGTTCAGCAGCTGAAAAACCAAGCCAAGGTATTATCATGGCTGTAGGTAATGGAAAAGCTTTAGACAACGGTACTGTGCGCGCATTAGAAGTTAATGTAGGCGATAAAGTATTATTTGGTAAATATTCAGGTAACGAAGTTAAAGTTGACGGTGAAGAGCTCATCGTAATGCGTGAAGAAGATATCATGGGTATTTTAGGTTAATCAAACCTTTACATTACTTTCATTAGAAACCAAACACACAAACGAATAGGAACTAAAACATGGCAGCAAAAGACGTATTATTTGGTGATGATGCACGCGTACGTATGGCACGTGGTGTAAACATTTTAGCAAACGCAGTAAAAGTAACCTTAGGCCCTAAAGGTCGTAATGCAATTTTAGACAAAAGTTATGGTGCGCCAACCATCACTAAAGACGGTGTGTCTGTTGCAAAAGAAATCGAATTAAAAGATAAATTCGAAAACATGGGCGCGCAAATGGTTAAAGAAGTGTCTTCAAAAACTTCTGATGTTGCGGGCGACGGTACTACTACAGCAACCGTATTAGCACAATCAATTGTTAACGAAGGTTTAAAAGCCGTTGCTGCGGGCATGAATCCAATGGATTTAAAACGCGGTATTGATTTAGCAGTAATTAAAGCTGTTGAAGCAATTGTTGCATCTGCAGCACCTTGCGCAGATAACAAAGCCATTGCTCAAGTCGGCACTATCTCTGCAAACTCTGATGAGTCAGTAGGACAAATCATTGCTGAAGCTATGGAAAAAGTAGGTAAAGAAGGCGTTATCACTGTTGAAGAAGGTTCTGGTTTAGATAATTCTTTAGACGTAGTGGAAGGGATGCAATTTGACCGTGGTTATTTATCACCTTATTTCATCAACAAACAAGAAAACATGAGCGTTGAATTAGATGATCCAATGATCCTAATTTACGACAAAAAAATCTCTAATATTCGTGAGATGTTGCCGGTGTTAGAAGCCGTAGCAAAATCAGGTCGTCCATTATTGATTATTGCTGAAGACGTTGAAGGCGAAGCCTTAGCAACCTTAGTTGTTAACACTATCCGTGGAATCGTTAAAGTTGCTGCGGTAAAAGCACCAGGTTTTGGCGATCGTCGTAAAGCGATGTTAGAAGATATCGCTGTATTAACAGGCGGTACTGTTATTTCTGAAGAAGTAGGTTTAAGCCTAGAAAAAGCAGAATTAGCGCAATTAGGTACAGCTAAACGTGTACAAATCAGCAAAGAAAACACCACAATTATTGATGGTGCAGGTTTAGAAGAGCAGATTAAAGGTCGTGTTACACAAATTCGCGCACAAGCAGAAGAAGCGACTTCTGACTACGATAAAGAAAAATTACAAGAACGTTTAGCTAAATTAGCTGGCGGCGTTGCAGTAATTAAAGTGGGTGCAGCCACTGAAATCGAAATGAAAGAGAAAAAAGCACGCGTAGAAGATGCGTTGCATTCAACTCGTGCAGCGGTTGAAGAAGGCGTAGTTGCTGGCGGTGGTACTGCATTAGTGCGTGCCTTAACTGCGTTAGAAGGCTTAGAAGGCATCAACCATGATCAAAACGTAGGTATCAACATCTTACGTCGTGCCATGGAAGAGCCATTACGTCAAATCGTTGCCAACTCAGGTGATGAGCCTTCAGTTGTTTTCAACGAAGTGAAAAAAGGCACAGGTAACTTTGGTTACAATGCAGCGACTAGCCAATACGGCGACATGATTGAAATGGGTATCTTAGACCCAGCAAAAGTAACGCGTACTGCGTTACAAAATGCAGCATCAGTAGCAGGTTTAATGTTAACCACTGAAGTGATGATTGCTGACTCACCAAGCGACGACAAAGCTGGTGCTGGTATGCCAGATATGGGCGGCATGGGCGGTATGGGTGGCATGGGCGGCATGATGTAATCATGTTGGCTTAACACCTGATTGCGTAAGCGTAGTCTAGTTGTAAGCAGTTAAAAAGCCTCGTCTGCAACAAGCAGACGGGGCTTTTTTTATTTTAAACATTATTGATGTGATAGCATAAATAAACATTTACGCTATAAAAAAGGGGAGGCACTCGTGCTATCCCCTTTTTTTATGTCAATTTAGCGTAGTTGATTAATGACTAGCTTGAGCAATTTTTATTAACCAGCCCGTAGAGGAATCACAGCCTAATACTGCATCAGCGTAGACATTAAGCCGTACAAACTCACCATTAAGTGTTGCGGGTAATTTGCTATTCACTTTATGAAAAGTGCTGTTTGATTCTACTGTAAAGGGAATTTCTTGCCCCTTTGCCGTTACTTTTATTGTGCTTGGGTCAGTCCATGCTGAGACTTTAAAAGAAAACGTGGCTTCAGCAGGAATTTGATTATTATCTGCTGCCGAATAAGGCGCTAAAGTAAAATCTGTAAACCTAGGTTTTTTACAATCTTTTTTAAGTTCTTCAGGTGAATAAGCATAACTAGAAACGTGACCAAAAACAGCAACTAGCAATACCATTAGCGTAATTTTTTTTGTTATTTTCATGAGTAAATCCTCTTTTACATAGGTGTGATAGGTTGTTATACCAAGTGCCACTTTAATTATTTTTTCATATTACTTCAACTAAATCCCAAGTAATTTATTCTGAAATTAAAAAAAGTACCTTGTTTGTGATGTACATTGCAAAGTAGTGGTGTTGTAACCTTTATTCAGCTTTATTGTATGAATGGGGGCGATCTGGAGCGTAACGGTGTGGTCAAAACGTTGATGCACAAATGCTGGATGGGCAAATACCACGAAATTGACATCTATATAGCGCTAACTATAGAGAGGGTAATCTTAAATTATTCGTAAATTTAAGATAAGTAACAGGCAACGGCAAGACAGAAAAATGTGTTAATGTCGCTTAATAGTTAATGTTAATGCTAAATTATAAAGTGTTGTAAGGTGGGTATCGCATTTATGTGTAACCGAAAATATTAAGATAATTTGAGGAGTTGATTTTATGGCAGGCGTTAAACATGGTCCCTTGGCTGATATTAGTTTGATAGCTGATAATTTGCGGGATCGTTATAAATCTGGTTTTCCTATACTCAAAGAGATCATTCAAAACGCCGATGATGCGGGATCGGTTCATTTATGCTTTGGATTTAGCAAAGGCTTGCCAGATGCAAATCATGAGTTATTAAAAAATCCGGCAGTTTTTTTTATCAACGATGGGTCGTTAAGTGAAACCGATGCAGATGCCATTTTATCAATTGCTTTAGGTTCTAAAGCCTCGAATGAAAATGCCATTGGTAAATTCGGTTTGGGGATGAAAAGTTTGTTTCATTTATGCGAAGCTTTTTTCTATCTTTCTGACCAATGGGACGGCGGCAAGGAATTCCATAGTAATATTTTTAATCCTTGGGGTGAGTTAAGGGCAAATTGGGAGTCTTTTGACAATACCGATAAACGTCTAATCCAGCAACATCTGAAAGCAGTTATCACTTATATAAACCAGCAAGACAACACAAAAACATGGTTTATTGTATGGGTTCCGTTAAGAAAACGGTATTCGCATTATGATAATCCCATCATTGAAAATTACCCAGGTGATGAAAAAGAACCACCAGATTTTATTTTAGATAAAGATACAGATGTTCACTTAGGACAATTATTGCCGCTTTTAAAAGGATTGCGGAGCATATCCATTTGGCAACCCACATCCGACAACCCTTCAAATTTGCATTGCACTACGGCTATCCGGCTAAGTGACGACGCAGTCCGCCGTCAATTTCACGAGACAATAAAAACCCCGAATCTGTCTGGCAAGATTTTATTGGAATCGGGAAAAAATGAAAATCAAATTGACTATGCTGGCTATGAAAATTTATTGCCTGAACAACTTTTCCAACCTATTCGGGCATCTGAATTTTGGCCGAAAAGTTATGAACGTGATCGAGCAACAGGTAAGGAAAAGAAGGTTGAGGATAAAGCGAAGCCGCATTTAGCTATCGTTATTTGCCAACGAAAAGCGGATGAACGAGCCGAAGCCTATTTTGATTGGTCGGTATTTTTGCCACTGGGCACTTATCCCCAAGTAAAACGATGCAGTTGGGTTAACCACGATGACAAATATCATACTCAAGTGTTTATTCACGGCTATTTTTTTGTTGATGCTGGCCGTGTCGGTATTCACGGAATAGAAAATTTTGGGAAGCAGTCACTTGATAAAATTGCCAACAATGATGAGCTTCGAACTCAATGGAATGGGTTACTGGCAACTGAAGGGTGTTTAAGTTACCTACCAAAAGCATTGCAACAATTTGTTAAAACACATCGTTGCGGATTTGAACGTACCCAGCATTTGAGTGAGGCATTATTTAACTCCGATTTTGCACAGCAATATAGGTCATGGTTGAGTAAGCAGGATCAATGGTTATGCCAACTCACAGGGGATGAAAAATCATGGGAACTTATTTCTGCTAATAAAAAGGGGCTGCCATTGCCCGCTTACCCTAAAGACAAGCATCAACGACCATGGACTGTTTTTAAACAGTTGGAAAAATTGAATCCTGAAGAGTATTTTTTTTATGATGCTAGTCTTGTTTGTTTGTTGAATCCATCAAATCAAGGATGGACAGATGACTTAGTATTGCAAGTTTTAGATATTGATATTGAAGCTGTTTTTTGTGATCGCGTTCAATTTTCTTATTTTAATGAGTTTTTGGACTTGCCAGACGTCATGCATACCATTGCTATTAAAGAAAAATTGCAGTCGATAGCAAGAAAAGGCTTAGGTTTATCATCAGATAAATTCAACAAATCAAAATCTGAAATAACCCGTTTTCTTAAGTTTATACCCGAAGGTTTAAACGTTGTTTTAAATAAAGTTAAGTTGTCTGGTCTGTGGCAACAGTTAGCCAAAATTGAAACGCGGGTTTTGATCATCCCTAAAGAGTTAGCACCAGAATCAACGCAAAACAATTCGTTGATAATTGATGATGCTAGTCTGCTTTTAAAAGCACTGGACGCGATTTTAGGTTCAGCAAGCCAAAGCAATCTTCATGATGAAGCACAGGCGTTGGTCGAAGAAATTATTGGTTTGGTTGCGGATAAAGAAAGCTTATTAAAAGAGTGTGTTGGTTTACGTTTATTCAAGATACATGACTTAGCCTCTAAAAAAGATAAGTTTGTTGCTCAATCTGATTTAAGAGGGTTTATAAATCAGAAGAGGTTGTTTCGTTATTCAAGTGGTTTAGGCGATGACAAATATTCCTTAGGTAAGGATTTATTACAAGCAATAGAAGAATGTGAAATTTACTTTATTGATAATAAAAATAGGGAAATATCGCTTGGACAGAATGAAAAATTATCTGAGTGTAATGAAAAGTCATGCTTAGCCTACATTGATGCAAAAACACCTACGCTTAAATCAGCAAATAGCCGAACTAAATTACTGGAGAGGTTGTTGTCGTACACCGAACTCACCAACCCTGAAAAACGTGCTTTTCGGTATTTATTACATGCTGACCTCGATCATTATAATGTAGATAGTGTTTTTTTATTGAGCATTGCAACAGAATTAGATCCAATTTGGGAAAAGTTAGCGA
>CAJAQT010000101.1 GCA_903944165.1 uncultured Methylococcaceae bacterium
AATGAAGCACAATATTTATCGCGTCTTCATACTTGTACGGCATGTTATCAAACAGCCGCGCGAAAACAGACGCGATAAATCGCGTCTCTACGGTTATTAATTCAAATTTGTTTAATTGTAATATTCAAGGTTAAGATTCGATAGGCTATTTGTCGGGGTGTCATATTAAGTAAGCGTGCCGCTTTTGCTTGCACCCAGCCGCTTTGTTCTAAGGCGGCGATAACACGTTCGCGGTCGTCCATGCTGTCATCGTTAACATCAATGCTGGCCATTTTTTGCGGTGGCGTGCTATGGCTAGTTTCTGCGATAGTATTTTCCAGTCCCGTATTCACCATCACATCACGATCAATAATTCCATTGGCGCTCATAATGGCGGCGCGTTCCAAGCAGTTGGTCAGCTCGCGGACATTACCTGGCCAATCATGTTTCATTAAAATTCTTATGGCGCTTTCTTTAATTTCTAAAGGACGGCCCCCTTGTTGTGCTGAAATTCTGCGCAATAAAAATTCAGCTAATTTGGGTATGTCTTCGCTGCGATCACGTAAGGCAGGCATGTGAAGGGGCATCACGTTTAGGCGATAATATAAATCTTCTCTAAATGTGCCTTGGGTAACTTCTTCTTCAAGATTACGATTCGTTGCTGCAATGATGCGCACATTGACTTTAATTGTGTGCGCTCCGCCTACGCGTTCAAATTCACCTTCTTGCAGGACACGCAGTAATTTTGCTTGAAATGATGCTGAAATTTCACCAATTTCGTCCAGAAACAAGGTGCCGTTATTGGCAAGTTCAAAGCGTCCTTTGCGTTGACTAATGGCGCCGCTGAACGCACCTTTTTCATGTCCAAACAGCTCTGATTCTAATAAAGTGTCGGGTAACGCCGCGCAATTGAGTTTTAAAAATGGCCCACTGGCGCAGCCTGAATTAAAGTGGATAGCATTGGCGACAACTTCTTTGCCTGTGCCAGATTCGCCACGAATTAAAACAGTGGTGTTCCATTTAGCGACTTGTCTAATAAGATCAAACACTTTTAACATTGGTGCAGAATGACCAATAATATTTTCAAAACGGTAATTTTTAATCAGTGCTTGCTTAAGTTGGTCGCGTTCACTTTGTAGCGTGTGTTGGGTGCGCTCAATGCCCCGAAGGGTTTTTACGCTTTGTGCAATTAAGTTGGCAAGCATTTCAAGGAAACGGGCGCGTTCACCTAAAAACAAGGCGCTGTCGGGTTGTGCGGCGAGCACGCCAATGGTGTCACCTTGATCAACATAAATGGGTGAGCCAATAAAGGGTAGGTTAGGATCATATAAGCCTAAGCGACCTAAAAAACGTGGCTCATCAGCTACTTTATCCACCACAATAGTGCGTCCTGCATCTAAGATTGCGCCCATTAAGCCTTCGCCAGGATGATAACGAATTGGGGAAAGTAGCGGATTATTAGCATCCATGTATACGGCACTGACAAGCAGACTGTCATGTTCAATTTCTTTAATCGTGATCATGCCAGAACGCATCCCCGAGCGTTTGTGTAATATTTCTAATATGGCGTGTAATTTGTCATGTAAATCATGGCTGCTATTTAATAGTTGGCTGATTAAATAGAGCGTATCTAATTCGGCTTCAATGAGCTGGGTGCGATCAATCATAGGGTTTCCTCGCCAAGTTCGTGTGGCGGTAAGGGAAAGCTGATTTTAAAGCGACAGCCTTGATAATAATGTTGATCTATATCAATAAAACCATGATGCTGGGTGACGATTTCTTTCGCAATGACCAATCCCATCCCCACTTTATGGGTGCCGGTGGCATTGGCGGTGTAAAACGGTTCAAACACTTTGCTGTGTTTGTCAACAGGAATACCAGGGCCGCTATCATCGATGCACACATGAATTAACTCAGGCGTAAGGTGGGTGCTGATTTTAATGTACTGCTCGCCACTGTAGGGTGCGCTGACTGCGGTAATGGCGTTATCTAATAATTGGTTAAATAACATGCGTAAGCGATTAGCTGAGCCCATTATGTGGGGAAGGACGGCGAGGGGTTGCCAATGCACATCAATGCCGTTATTAAGTAGCCGTTGACTATTAAGTAACAGGACTTCGTGGAGTATCTGATTAAGATTAACGGGCGCTTCCGTTATGTGCAGAATGTTAGGAAGGCAATGCTGCATGGTGGCAATAGCCTCTTCGCCAGAGGTTTGGATCTGTTGCAAAATATTTAATAAACCCGAATTTTGCTCAGTGCCTTTGTGTTTTAAAATTTGTTCGGCGGCTTTGATTTGATTCATGGGCATTTGAATTTGATGAATAGCGCCTAATAAAGTTTCGCGTATGCTGCGCACGCGCTCGTCTTCAGTCATCAGGGTTTTTAAAGTCTGAATATGCAGCGCTTCCAGTTGCCTGCGTTGCCGCGTAATATCGGTAATAGTCAGAATCAGATAGTGTTTTGCGCTCTGATCAAAAAACGCATCAACATGAATATCATTCTCTAAAAACCAGTTCCCCGCACATGAAAACCAGCGCGCTCGTCGCCCATTTTTATCTTCTATTTTAAATTCGTAATGATTAAAACCTTGTTTGTCAGTTTGTAATTGTGTCCAGTGTTCGCCCATTTCATTGCGTAACAACGTTAAGAAAAAAGCAGCGGGTTCGCCTTTATCAAGATCACTCACCAGCGCTTTATAATTATGATTATCAAGAATGACATGGTCTTGAGCATCAAGCACAACCATAGCAATAGGCGAGGCATTAATGACTGATTCAATTAATAACTTTTGGTTGATGACGTTTTTTTCTGCTTCATGAGTTTGGGTAATGTCGCGGTGCATGCCAATGTAATACGTGATTTCATTGGCTTCATTAAGAATGGGTGCAATGGTTAAATCAGCAATATAACGATGCCCCGATTTATGCCGATTGCATAAGATGCCACGCCAGACTTTTTGATTGCGAATGGTATGCCAAAGCTCGTGATAAACCGTTTTTGGGGTGCGTTTATCAGAGAGAATAGATTCATTTTGACCTAAAATATCGTCGGGTTGATAGCCGGTTACCGCTGTAAATTCTTTATTTACATACAAAATCTTTGCCTTTTTGTCGGTAATTGAGATTGCGACCGGAACTTGTTCAACTGTTTCAAGAAATAAATTATAAGCAATGACATCGCCGTTAAATTTTATAGTGGCATCTGATAATTGAGGCGACAGCTCATTAATGGCGCACATTTTTTTAATATGAGTCTGTAAAAAGTATAAGGATGTTTTTGTCATAGTGGCGGCGAGTGTGTGTGAACTTTTGTAAGTATTCTAGCAATTTTAACGCCAGTAGAAAGAGTGCATTGCTTATTATAGGGTGTAAAAAAGGGCGTAAAAAACGTCAGCTTTTTTCGTGTTCTTATGTCAACAGCTTAATAGACTGTGAACCTATGTTTTTTATTCCGACGTATTTAATCAGTTCACGCAAGGGGATAATTAAGCTGAAGTTTGAGTCTTACAGCAGACCATAAGATTGTCAGCTTTGCGACAAAATTTAATCGTAACAAACGGTTTCTGTAGGACTTGTCACAGTGCTTAAGTCCTGTTGGATAGCCTGATTCTGTATGTCTGTTGGGGTGCGTGGGCTCAGCTGCCTTGGCATAATTGCTGCTTTAAGCTAGAGCAATAGTGCCAATAACTAGACAGGAAACAATCGTGAGTGACTATCTGCTTCTTTTATTAGGGACAACCTTGGTGAACAACGTGGTATTGGTGAAGTTTCTTGGCTTGTGTCCGTTTATGGGGGTGTCTAAAAAGCTTGATTCAGCCTTGAGTATGGGCTTAGCAACAACCTTTGTATTAACCTTAGCCGCGCTGACCAGTTGGTTATTGGAACACTTTATTTTAGTCCCTCTGCATATTGAGTTTTTACGAATCCTTAGCTTTATTCTGGTGATTGCCGCAGTGGTGCAATTTACTGAAATGGTGGTGCATAAAACTTCGCCCGTGTTGTATCAAATTTTAGGCATATTTCTGCCGTTAATCACCACCAATTGTGCAGTGCTAGGGGTCGCATTATTAAATGTGCAAGAGCATTACAGCTTACTGCAAAGTTTAATTTTTGGCTTTGGCTCGGCCTTAGGTTTTACTTTGGTGATGGTGTTATTTGCTGGTTTACGTGAGCGTTTAGCGTTAATGGCTGTTCCTGTTTTATTTGCAGGAACGCCGATTGCCTTTATTACGGCGGGAATATTATCCTTGGCCTTTATGGGCTTTGCTGGGCTTTATACAAAATAGTCACAGGGAAAAAACATGTATGTTTTCTACGCTATTATCAGTTTGACAGTATTAGGCTTGGTGTTAGGGCTATTGTTGGGTATTGCTGCCAAGTATTTAAAAGTGGAAAGCAGCCCCTTGGTCGATGCGTTGGAAGCGTTGCTGCCAGGCTCGCAATGCGGTCAATGTGGTTTTCCTGGCTGCCGCCCAGCAGCTGAAGCCTTAGCAGACGGACTTGCACCCGCAACAATGTGTCCTCCTGGGGGCAGTGCGTTGGCGGAACAGATTGCGGCCTTACTGGGAGTGGAGTTAGATTTAACCAGCCTTAAAGAGCCTGAATTACTGGTTGCCAAAGTAAGTGAAGCCACCTGCACAGGCTGTACACGCTGCTTTAAAGTCTGCCCTACTGATGCCATTGTCGGTGCGCCTAAACAAATTCATGCAGTGGTTGCTGATGCCTGCATAGGATGTAAAAAATGTGTAGAAGTCTGTCCGACCGAATGTTTACAAATGCACCCCATTGAGGTGACCTTGCGTAATTGGCGTTGGTCAAAACCACTCTTAACGACTACGGGTAAAGCCTTATGTTAAGTTTTTTCAGTTCGTTTACACAGTCAAGGTTGCGTGGTGGAGTGCATCCCGAGGCGCACAAAAGGGCAACGGCTTTGCAGCCAATTAACACTGATTTCCCTCTGCCAGCACGGCTGTATATTCCCTTACAACAACATGTGGGCAAACCTGCGGAGCCGTTAATTCGAGTCGGTGAAATAGTCTTGAAAGGGCAGTTATTAGCCTACAGTCAGGGACTTATTTCGGCGCCAGTGCATGCACCAAGCTCAGGTATTATTGTTGATGTTAATGATTATCCTGCGCCACATCCTTCAGCCTTGCCCATTCGTATGATTGTTTTAGAAACAGATGGAAAAGATGAATGGTTAAGCCATACACCGATACCCGATCCCTTTCAGTTAACACCAGAAGATATTAGTTTGCGTGTTGGTGCGGCGGGTATTGTAGGCTTAGGAGGCGCGACTTTCCCCACGGCGGTTAAGCTTACTATGGGGCGTGAAAATCGCATCGACACCTTAATTATCAACGGCGCCGAGTGTGAGCCGTATTTAAGTTGTGATGATCGACAAATGCAGGAGCGTAGTGCTGAGATTATCGATGGTGTACGTTTAATGCTGCATGGCATGGCGGCGAACCTTGCGTTTATTGCCATTGAGGATAATAAACCGCAGGCTTTTTTGGCGATGCAAGCGGCAGCACACGCCTATTCAGGCATTACCGTCCTGCACATTCCCACGCGCTACCCGATGGGCTGGGATCGACAATTAATTCGCTATGTGACGGGACGAGAAGTCCCGGCTGGGTGTCGGTCTTCAGAAGTAGGGGTGACGATTCATAATGTCGGCACCGCGTATGCCACGCATAAAGCCATTCGCTATGGTCAGCCCTTAGTTAGCCGTGTGCTGACTGTGGCAGGCGGGGCGGTAGCACGGCCGATGACTGTGGAAGTGCCGTTAGGGACGTTAATAGCCGAGGTCTTTGCTTTTTGCGAGGTTGATAGCACACGCACGGCACGAATAATCATGGGTGGGCCAATGATGGGCGAAGCCTTACCGCATACGGGCTTACCCACGGTGAAAGCAACCAGTGGCTTATTAGCGTTAACGCAGGACGAGCTTAAACAGACGGAAGCGCAACCCTGTATTCGTTGTGCCAGTTGTGTCAGTGTTTGTCCAGTAGGTTTACGCCCCTTAGATATGGCAAATACCATTCGGGCAAAACAATTGGAGGCGGCGGTAGAGCTGGGTTTAAAAGAGTGCATTAGTTGTGGCTGTTGTTCGTATATTTGTCCCTCAAATATTCCCTTAGTACAGTATTTTAAATATGCGTCAGGTGAACTTGTCGCGCAACAACAAGCGCAACATAAAAGTGAACAAACTAAAAAATTGATGGCCTCACGCACCGCACGCTTAGAGCGAATTGCTCAACAACAGTTGGAAGAAGAACGCGCACGAATTGCTGCAAAAATAGAACGTGAGCGACTTAAGGCAACGCAGGAGACAGTCGAATGATAAGCCATAGTAAAGTAATCAGTGGCGCCCATATTGGCGTTAACAATAGCGTCCGCCAAATTATGGAAAAAGTAATGTTGGCGATATTGCCGGCAACGCTGTTTGGACTGTGGCTCTTTGGCTGGCCTGCGATTAATTTATTTGTTATTACCGTAGGCTCGGCGGTTTTATTTGAAGCCTTGTGTTTACGCGCAAAAGCCTGTGCCATCAAACCAGTGTTAAGGGATGGTTCAGCAGTGTTGACCGGCTGGTTATTGGCGCTGACCTTGCCGCCGTGGGCACCGTGGTGGATAGGTGTGGTGGGCTCTGGCTTAGCGATTGTTTTAGGTAAACACGTATATGGAGGCTTGGGACAAAATTTATTTAATCCAGCCATGTTAGCGCGTGTGGCGTTACTGATTTCCTTTCCTATTGAAATGACGACATGGGCAAATGTGTCGCCGTTATGGTTTTCCTATTCACCCAGTTTTAGTGAAGGTTGGGACATAACGTTTAGCGGTATGCAAAACCTTGATGCTTACACGGGCGCAACCACGCTGGGCGCAATTAAAACTGAATTTTCACAGCAGCGCGTATTGCCAGATATTTTAAAAGACTATTCCTCAGTGCTTAATTTTTTGGGCTGGACGCGCGGTAGTTTGGGGGAAACCTCGACAGTATTACTAGGCTTGGGCGGCGTTTGGTTACTTCGTCAAAAAATTATCCAATGGCACATTCCCGTCGCGTTATTGTTAACCGTAATGGTGTTGGCCAGTGTGTTTTATATGATTGATAGTCGCCATTACCTTAGCCCATTTTTACAGTTAAATTCAGGCGCTTTGCTGTGTGTGGCTTTTTTTATCGCCACAGATTACGTTACCTCACCCAACACTGCAACGGGACAACTGGTTTTTGGCGCGGGCTGTGGCGTGCTGATTTTTGTCATCCGAACATGGGGAGCATATCCAGAGGGTGCAGGCTTTGCTGTCTTGCTGATGAATTCAGCAACGCCATTAATTGATTATTACATCAAACCCAGAATTTATGGGCGAGACCGTAATGGCAAGCCCTTGGAGAGTCCAAAGTCGTAAGCGTGGATTAATTATACTTATCAACTTGCGGGAATTCGCGATGAAACTTGATTCTGCACGTATCGAACAACTCAGAACTACAGCCGCCACATATTTAGCATGGTTAAAGGCATGGTTAGCACCTGTACATCTTGCGCAATTGCGCCCCATGCTTAAATTTCAAACAGGCGTGTTAGCTGGTTTTGCGCTGCTTGCCAGTGTCTTATTAGGCATAACCAATTGCACTACGCAAGGCACTATTCAGCAACGTTTGGAGGAAGATTTACAACAGTCACTGGAAGAGGTTGTGCCAGCGTCTTGGTATGATAACGTTATGCAGCACGACATCGTCACCCTTGATTCGTCAGACTATAACTTAGGGGCCAACGAAACCACCGTATATCTCGCCAAAAAAGCAGGCAAAATCACCGCAGTGTGTTTTAAATTTACTGCACCAGATGGCTATTCTGGTGCAATTAACATGATTATGGGGCTAGATCGACAGGGCACGCTATTAGGCGTGCGGGTGCTCAGTCATAAAGAAACGCCTGGGCTTGGGGATAAAATTGAAGTGGCAAAATCAAACTGGATATTAAGCTTTGTGGGGCGTTCGTTGGCCACCATGAGCGCCTCGCAATGGGCAGTGAAAAAAGATGGTGGGGACATTGATCAATTTGCTGGCGCAACCATTACCCCGCGTAAAGCAGTGCAAGCTATTTATCGAGGCTTGCACTTATTTAAAGAAAATCAAGCATTACTTCTTAAGCAGTGAGAACACCGTTATGTTATTAACCGCCCCCTTTCGTAAAATCGCCCGTGATGGTTTATGGAACAATAATATTGTCTTTGGACAAAATTTAGCGTTATGCCCACTGCTTGCCGTCACCGGTACCGCCACCAATGGCTTGGGCATGGGCTTGGCAACCTTGCTGGTGATTACGGCCTCCAATGGGCTTATTTCCGTGGCAAGGCATTTAATTCCCAGTGAAATTCGTATCCCTATTTTTGTTTTACTTATTGCCGCGTTAGTCACGTTGGTTGATATGTTAATGAATGCGTGGGCGCACGAACTTTACAAAGTATTGGGTTTATTTATTGCGCTGATCGTAACCAATTGTGCTTTATTAGGGCGTGCCGAAGCTTTTGCCTCAAAACAGCCTGTTAAAGAAGCCGTGTGGGATGGGTTTATGATGGGCTTAGGGTTTACTTTGGTTTTAGTTGCCTTAGGTGCCGCCCGCGAAATTAGTTCAGCCGGCACCTTATTTGCCAACGCTTCTGTCCTGTTAGGTGAGCGCTTTCGCTTTTTAGAACTCACCGTTATTACTGATTACAAAGGTTTTTTATTGATGGCACTCCCGCCTGGAGGTTTTATTATGGTTGCTTTTTTAATCGTTGGAAAACGTCTAATTGATCAAAAACTTACTCAACGTAAAGCGCAGCGCAAAGATATTTCTATTGCCTCGCAAGGAGAGACAGGATGAATGTGGGCGTCTGTTATGCCGAGGTTGATAGACAATTATGGTTGCGATTAGAAGTGCCCGATGACAGCACACTGGAAGACGCCATTCATTTATCGGGCGTATTAACACTGTATCCTGACATTAATTTAGCTAAACAAAAAGTAGGTATTTTTGGCAAGATTACCGCACTCACCACACAAATAAAGGACGGTGATAGAGTAGAAATTTATCGCCCCATTACCGCAGATCCACAACAAGTGCAGCGGCGTAGGCGATAACTTAACGTAAGCACGCCACACTGATTATTTTTCACCGTTCATCCTGGATGTGTCGATTAAACCAAATTGTTTGGCGATGGGCGCCGCTGTAGAAACGCGATTTATCGCGTCTACATTTCACATAGCTCAAAACGTATAGGCATACTCAGCACTGCTGAGTATGCATGCTTTTAAATGCAGATTAAGTTACTATGACATTTTTTGTGGTTTATCCTAATCATAGTGAGCTTATCATGCTTAATCCCCCCCAATACTACAATAATACAAGAGAATCAAGTCTTTATTGGGCTTGTTACTATGCTTAAATCTCGATTTAAAGCGCAGTATCTTGGGTCAAGCTTAGCGGTGTTAGCGTGTTTAATGTCCTTAGTGATTGCTTTATGGGCAAGCATGTATAATTTTCAAAAATTACGCACCTTAACTATCGCCATTAACGTCAGTCATCAACAACAAACCCTAACTGAACGCTTAAGTTTATTAGCGCATCAGCGCGCTCTTAACTATCAGCGTGGGTTTAAGCTCAGTGAAATACAAGACGAATTACAGTACAACATAGAGGCGTATGAAGCGCTGTTAATAACCGTAGACACTGACGTAAACATGAAGACGCTGCTAGATAGCTCGCGTATTTATCAGGCACAACAAGAACTAGCCGCCAAACAGCGCGTGGTATGGAATGATTTTCGTACCAAGTTACAGCACTTTATTAATGATAACAGTGCGATGAATAGCCAACTACAGGGTATTGAGAACAGCGAACAACAGCAATATGAGCTAGCCGCCCATTTTATACAGATTATTCAAGCACAAAATGATGCCTTCATCAGTAACTTTTCGTGGTTAAAATACGTCATTATAACCGCCATAGCGCTTTCACTAAGTTGGTTAATAGTGGTAAACACCAGGCAATTTAACGTCCTGCGTACAAAAAATTGTGAGCAAATAAAGTTAATAAAGCAAAATGCGTTACTCACAGCCTGTTTAAACAAAGCCAATGATGTGGTTATTATTACTGACACGCAAAGCATCGAAGGCTTAACGAAGCCGCGCATTATCTATGTCAATAAAGCCTTTGAACGCATTACTGGCTACAGTGCCGAAGAAGCCCTGGGCAACGTTCCCAGTATGTTGCGCGGACCATTAAGCCAACCCTGCGCAGCGCGGTTGCGTATTAAAGACGCCTTAAAGCACCAACAAGCTGTTTGCGTTGAACTGACTAATTACACCAAAAAGGCGGAACCCTTTTTGATGGAAGTAGACATCAGTCCTATTACTGACGATAACGGTCAAATTAGGTATTGGCTATCCATTCAGCGCGACATTACCGAGCGCAAACGTACTGAACAAAAGCTACTTGAAGCTAAAAAACAAGCCGAAGAATTATCGGCTTTAAAAACACACTTTATTTCCACCATTTCTCATGAGCTACGCACGCCCATGGCGATTATTATTGGCTATGCAGAAATTGCTCGTGTCCGAGAGCCCAATCTAAGCACCACACCATTATTAGAAAAGATTGAAGGTGCCGCAAAAAGCTTATTAAGCTTGCTTAATGACATTTTAGATTTTTCAAAACTGCAAGCAAAACAAGACCAATTTGAAGCCGCTGAGTTTGATCTACAACTATTACTAAACAAGCTAAAAAACGACTTTAACGTGATAGCTCAGAAAAAAGAGCTGATCTTTACTGTTGAGCAAAGCTCAACCGTGCCTAATGCCGACGTACCCCACACGTTTATTGGCGATGCAGATAAACAAAAACGGGTCTTAATTAACTTAATCGGCAATGCACTTAAATTTACCCATGCAGGCAGCGTGACGC
>CAJAQT010000102.1 GCA_903944165.1 uncultured Methylococcaceae bacterium
AATGTTGGCGTGATGAAAAAAGATAAAAAACAATTCAACAATTTCAATTGCCAGCACTAAATAAGCATCCACCCCAATAATGATTACAAAGACACATTTGTAAACAATTTCAAGCAATAAATCAAAGACATGAAAGCGAAAGCCGGTAGAGACATTAAAGCTTTTATCGCTATGATGGACTTTGTGAAAACGCCATAAAAAGACAAAATGATGGCTTGCTGCATGCCACACATAAATAGCTAGATCAAAAAATAAAAAGCAAATAAGCCATTTTGCAGGGCCGTTTTCCATTTCACCTAACAGTCCGTGAGATGAAAATTGCTGGGCGACTAAAAATAACGAAGAGGCACGCAAAATAGTCAGGAAAATGTTATTAAAAACAAACGCTGTGGTATTGGTAACAAAAGAATTTTTTGTTACTTTGGAGGGAAAGCTCCGAAACGGCTTAAGCTTTTCCATTACTAACAGAATGACAAAAGCGATCATTGCCAAACTAAAAAGGACTTCATTAACCACTAAGCCGCTAGTGCCTGTTTGCAATGTTTCGGTAACTATAGGGTTATCGGTAAGCTCTGCGCCAGTCATGACGGCTTAACCTTTAGGTGGAGAAAAAGCATCGAGCATAGTAGAGAGCTCGTCAATTTCATTTTTAGCATTTATTTGGAAAGTAATATCGTATTGCACGCCCAAATAATAAATGACGCGCCCTTTACGATCAAACAGCGGATTGACTTTTAAATGATTGAAAAACAATTCACCGTTTTTACGATAATTTCGTAAAGTGACTTCCACGGCCTCTTCATTTTTCATTGCTTCGATAATTCTGTATTTTTCTGGTTGCTCTTTATCCTCACCTTGTAAGAATCGACAATTTCTGCCAATGATTTCTTCTTGGGTATACCCTGTTAAGCGCTCAAAGGCTTTATTAGCATAAATAATGGGCGCATCTTCAAGATCAGGGTCGGCTAAGGTCACACCGTTAACGCACTCATCTAAAATAGATGAAAGAATTTGTGGGATAAGACCGTTATCTTTTTCTACAACAAATGTCATGACTAACTCCTAAGTTCTTATTGTAATGAGTTAAAAGGGAAAGCTTATTAATTTAAAAGGGGTGATTGTTCTGACGGCGTGGCAAGAATAAGAGCGTTAATATTATCGATAGTATTTTCAGCCCCCTCTTCAATTGCCGCACGGATTAACTTTTGGAAAGGGCGCATGAGTAAATCAATTTCAGTAAGTTCAAAGATGAAAGTTAATAATGTTTCATCGTTTAACTCAGTCATTTCCATTAAGTAAGTATCTTGGTAAGGTGCATCAATGCCTTTAAAGGCAAGTTTATTATGTGGATTAAAATCAGTAATTTCAAAAATGGACTCTTCGTTTTGACCATGTTCGTTGCGTATTTGTCGAGCTTTAGCACCAACAAATACCGTGGTGCCCGATAGCGGTTCAAATTCTGTAATTTCCAATGCCCATTTGGGATAGTTATGAAAAAAGTGTTCACCTACGAATGCAAAGACTTCGTTGACTGGCTTTTTTATTTTTATACTAGCCTGACCCACAATAGGTTTGGAAGCATCAAATTGAAATGAAATCATTAATTACTCCCCTAAAGTTTGTTTATAAGTGTAAAGAGTCTATCGTGATTTATGTGATTAGCAAATTAAGATAAGCGCATAAATTTTAACTTAGTCAGTATTGACTATGCGGTAAAATGCCCGTGCCGTTGCTCAGTAAACGCACCAATAACTAAGCCTGTATAGCCTGCAAAATGCGAGTATAAAGCAGTATGTAGGTGACTAAGCACTTCAGGCTGTAAAAGTATAATGTTGTGACATTAATCCACAAAGTATTACTTGCGCCTCTAGCCAATCTTTTTTATTTTTTACTTATCCCTATTTTTCACATGTCTGAAAATTATTCATTTGCTCACGATCCCTCATTAGAAAGCTATAAACTTCCGCCCCATTCAATACAAGCCGAGCAATCTGTATTAGGTGGATTAATGCTAGATAACGAAGTATGGGATACCGTTGCAGACAAGGTGAGTGAAGCAGATTTTTATCACCGCAGTCATCAATTAATTTATAAAGTGATTGCTGAATTAGCTAACAAACAAATACCGTTTGATATTGTCACTATTTCCGAAGCTTTAGAAGGCAAAGGCGAACTGCACAATGCAGGCGGCATTCCCTACTTAGGCACCTTATTAAAAGAAACCCCTACCGCTGCCAATATTGCAACGTACGCCGCTATTGTTCGAGATCGTTCAATATTGCGGCAATTAATTCATGTGGGCACGACCATCTCAGACTCAGCGTTTAATACTGAAGGACGTGAGACCACCGAGCTTTTAGAGCGTGCCGAACAAGAAGTATTTAAAATTGCTGAGCAGGGTCAGCGCGGTCAAAATGGTTTTATTTCGATAAAATCCTTACTCGCCAAAGCCATTGATAAAATTGAACTCTTATACGAACAAGAAGGCTCGATAACGGGCGCCGCCACCGGCTTTACCGATTTTGATGCGTTAACCTCAGGCTTACAGCCAGCTGATTTAATTATTATTGCTGGACGACCCTCAATGGGCAAAACCACCATTGCGATGAATATAGCCGAAAACATTGCTATTAACGGTGGCAAGCCCGTTGCGGTGTTCAGTATGGAGATGCCAGGCGATGCCTTAGCCATGCGGATGATGTCATCGTTAGGGCGAATAGATCAATCCAAAGTCAGGACAGGAAAATTAGAAGACGATGAATGGCCACGCTTAACCTCTGCGATGAATTTATTAGCAGAAACTAAATTATTTATTGATGATACGCCCGCCTTATCGCCCTCTGAAGTGCGTGCGCGCGCACGGCGTTTAGTGCGTGAACAAGGGCCTTTAGGCTTAGTGGTATTGGATTACTTACAACTGATGCAATCACCCTCAAGCGGTGATAATCGCGTTAATCAAATTTCAGATATATCGCGCAGTTTAAAAGCATTGGCGAAAGAGTTAGAAGTCCCCGTGATTGCTTTATCGCAGTTAAATCGTAATTTAGAATCGCGCCCCAATAAACGTCCCATAATGTCAGACTTACGCGAATCAGGCGCGATAGAGCAAGATGCAGATTTAATTGTCTTTGTTTATCGTGACGAAGTGTACAACGAAGATAGCCCAGATAAAGGCACCGCAGAAGTGATTATTGGTAAGCAGCGTAATGGCCCCTTAGGAACCGTGCGGTTAACTTTTTTGGGACAATACACCCGCTTTGAAAATTTCTCAGGCAATCCTTACGATCATGGAGAGTATGAATGAAACCAGCGGCGTATGTGTTGTTAGATTTTTCCGCAATGCAGCACAATTTTTCGGTAGTCCGTCAGCATGCGCCGCAAGCAAAAATTATCGCCGTTATCAAAGGTAATGGTTATGGACATGGTTTGCTGCGTGTTGCAGAATCCTTGCCCAAGGCGGATGCGTTTGCCGTGGCGCGGGTTGATGAAGGCATACGTTTACGGAAAGCAGGCGTAACCAAAAAAATCATCGTGTTAGAAGGCTTTACCTTTGAAGACGAATTAAGCGCATTAATTAATTTTCAATTAGACGTGTTGGTGCATTCACCACATCAAATAGCATTTTTACTGCGTCGAGAAGAGAAAAAGCAATTATCGGTGTGGCTAAAGCTTGATACGGGCATGAATCGTTTGGGGTTTAAAATTGCCGAATTTACCCAAGCCTATGCCGACTTAATGCGCTGTCCTGTGCTTAAAAAGCCAATTAATCTCATGACGCACTTAGCGTCGGCAGATGATAAAAATGATCCCAAAACCCAAGCGCAAATTCGTTTATTTACAGACACCATCGGCAGCTTGCCAGGTGAGCGAAGTATTGCAAATTCGGCAGGAATTTTAGGCTGGCAAGACGCGATTACCGACTGGGTAAGACCAGGCGTAATGCTTTATGGCATCTCGCCATTTGCGGACGTCACTGCCCAGCAGTTAAATTTAAAACCAGTTATGTCGCTGCACTCACGTTTAATTGCCGTTAAACGCATTGCCAAACACGAAACCGTTGGTTATGCAGGCTCATGGGTTGCGCCTTACGATACGGTATTGGGGGTTATTTCCATTGGCTACGCAGATGGCTATCCGCGCACGGCTAAGTCAGGAACGCCCGTGTTGGTCAATGGGCAACGGGTCGCCTTAATAGGACGCGTATCAATGGATATGATTACGGTAGATTTACAATCGCAACCGCACGCCAAGCCTGGTGATCCAGTCGTGCTGTGGGGAGAAAACTTACCTGTTGAAGAGATTGCTTTATTAAGTCAAACCATTCCATACACCTTAGTGTGTGGCATAACTCAACGCGTAAGACAATTTGATTCTTCATGGTTAACGTAAGCGAATACATACAGAAAAGGAGCGGATTATGATAGAAGAAATTGCCACCGTAGTGAGTCAAGACGCACGTTATGTCTGGTTAACTATTGAGCGATCGGCGGGCTGTGGGGCGTGTCAGCAACAAAGCACCTGTATGCCGCACGCAGCCACACAGGTTCTAAGTAAAAAAGCACTGCCCATTGCAACAGCTTTACCGTTAAACACAGGGGATCAGGTGCTAATTGCTATAGAAGAACGAGCATTAGTGATGGCCTCATTAATTGTTTATATTTTGCCCTTACTCGCGTTGTTCATTGGCGCTGGAATAGCCAGTGGCATAGTTGATACACGCAGTGAAGATGCAGATTTATGGATAGCAGGCAGTGCTGTAGTGTCTTTTGTGGCATCACTGAAATTAATCAATATGGCGCAACAACAGTTAATTTTAAAATGGATGCGACCAGTGATTATCAGAAAACTGTTACCGCCGCAGGTTTAGTTTACAGCCGGTGAGATACAAGACCCGATAAATCGCGTCTTAAAATCTAGCCTCCACCACAGGTTTTTTTTACAGCCGGTGAGATACAAGACGCGATACATCGCGTCTCTACGCTTTTTTATTCTACATACACACAGCAACATACCCTTGTAGAGACGCGATTTATCGCGTCTTAAAATCTAGCCCCCGCCACAGGTTTTGTTGACAGCCGGTGAGATACAAGACGCGATACATCGCGTCTCTACGCGTTTTTTATTCTACACGCACACAGCAACACACTCTTGTAGAGACGCGATTTATCGCGTCTTAAATCTAGCCTCCACCACAGGTTTTGTTGACAGCCGGTGAGATACAAGACGCGATAAATCGCGTCTCTACGCTTTGTTTATTCTACATGCACGCAGCAACACCGTCCTGTAGAGACGCGATTTATCGCG
>CAJAQT010000103.1 GCA_903944165.1 uncultured Methylococcaceae bacterium
TCAAACTGTTTCGCCATTAAGGTAAACCGTTCTGCAATAGTATAAAAATCAAGTTCAGAAAAACACTGAATATTGTCATGCTCAATATGGGTGTTGAGCTCGGCAAAAGTATGGGTTAAGACGCGTACACCTGCACTTGCCATGGCTAATATCGCGGCACTGCTTGCTGGCGAAACACGCAAAGAAAGCCCCAAGGCTGCTCGTGAGGCCAAGTGTGCAAACTGACATTCGGTAGTGTCCAACACGACACTGACCCGCTCACAGGCTTTAAAACTGTGTAATGTCAGGCTTTTGCCAATGGCGATAAACTGCCACGCTGCCCACACTTCAGAATGCTGTTCTAGCAAGGTTTGCAGTAACACATCAAGAAAAACCAAGTCTTCTTTTTCGCGCTGACGATTAACATAAATAAGCACGATTTTCTCTTTTGGCAGTGCGCAATTAAGCGCGGCAAGAAACTCTGACGACAGTGCTTTTGCAACGGTGTAGCCCGTCTCAAAATAGCCTTGACGAAAAAAATACTCTTTAATGTTTTGACTATAAAACACAGGAATTATCTGTTCTTTAGCTTGATACGATTGCTGCGCTAAGAGGTATTGCGTTGACCACGGGTAATAACTAAATTCAATATCTTGAATAAAATATAGCATTGCCTTTGGCGCTGCGCCCCACTGGTGCAGTTGCTGCTGTAAAATATCCTTGGCATGTAAGGCTGTCCACCACGTGGTGGCGATAAAAATATCTTGGCGACGCACCGTCACTGGATAACAATAACGCTGCGCAGCATCCATCATCACATCTGTATTTTCGCGCTCTTGATCTAAGGGCGACACAATATGAAAATTATTGAGCGAATAAAATTGAAAATCAGGCGATTTGTCGGTGACAATAATTCTGGCGTCAAATGCTGTCCCTAAGGCTGTTCTTAACGCAGTAAATAACTGTAAGCTTAAGCCAATATCGCAATGTTGATAGGTTTTATGTAAGGTTGGAATTAATAAATTAAGCCGTGGTTTCTCGAGGGCACTGGGCTGAACTAAAAAACGTGTGCAGTAACTGTAATGTTTACGCAAACTCCCTAAGTCTTTATTGCTTGGGAAAATACGATTCGCCTGCTGAGTTAAATACCACGGTGCAGCGTTGAATTGACGCACGGCTTGTGCCGCTGCCTCAGCGTTTACTGGCTTACCCACAAGCCACGCATAACCAGCAATTTCTACAAAATAAAAAAATGCGCGCTCTATCGCATGGGCTAAAGTGTTATCTGTTTGTCCTTGTTCGGCTTCAAAATGGTAGGTGCGTAAATGTAAAGCCATTAAAGGTTTCAAGGCGTTAGTTTTAAACCAAAACATTGATCCTGAAGGAAAATCCACACTGTGGTTTTTAGAAAGATCTTCTCCACACAGGGCAAGTAAGGCTTTAACTGTGGCAAAATTACCTGTCCATTGCACTAACGGGCGAATCGGTTCAAAGTGATCGGGTGCATACGCGCCGATTTTATCGTGCGCTAATAGATGCAAAATATTGCTTACCAACGCCTCTGAGCCTAAATTTCCTGCAATTAAATGTCGCCGCCACGCATCGGCAAAATCCGCAGAAAAATGACTGGAACGCTTGGAATGAATATGTACGCCGACGTCCACTTGGGCAAACATGTCCCTAAAATCACACAGCATTGCCGCTAAATCTCGTCCACGATTGGCTGTTAACCGAATTTCATACGGATGTTTGGCAACGTGTTGACAGATTTCGGCTATTTGATGCTGTTTTATCAGGGTATTCGTGCTAATAAAAAGCTGGCAATCGCCAGGAATATTATTGCAGGCAGTCAGCATTTCTTCTGCCAATTCGGTATGAAAAATATGCGCGAAAACGCCAATGCGTTGGCGACTGTTCGCTACGGTAACGTCCGCGCCAGGCAATAAACGATCGGCTGGAATAGCCATCACCCGACGATTTGCAGGCAAGTGTTGAGCTAAAATATCGTGCTTATCTATTTCTGGACGACAGCTAAAGTGATTCTTCCAGCCATGCATTAAATAATGTTGCAGGGGAATACAGCCTTTTGCTTTGGGGTTGGCCTCTACATAATAGTCTGCATCAAATAAGGGATGCACGGGATTCTTTTTACGCCAACCTTCCTGTAAATAATGCACCAGCGCATCGGTCTTGTTGGCACTTGCTTCTTTACAATGGTGGTAATAATATTTTTTTGAAAACAAGGGATTAGGGTCAAGTGGTGCGGCCCAGCCCGAGGCTAAATACGCTAACAAAGGTGCTTGAGTTAAGCCCTGCCCCACCTGTTCGCGGTAAAAGTCTGCATCAAACAACGGATGTGGGCTGGGCGCATGACTGTCCGCTAAAAACACCTGCAAAGGCGATTGTTTGGCCGTTTGCAGGTTAAAACCAGCGTGCATGGCAAAATAAATGGGATCAAACAAAATATGTGGCGATAAATTTTCTCGCCACCCTATATGACAATAATGCGCTAAAGGATCGGGTTCAATACGCATTTTGCTGCCGTGCGTTTTAAGGTAATAGGCACAATCAAACAAGGGATTAGGATTACAATTTTGCTGCCATCCTTCCGTTAAATAATGATAAAACGGATCAATCTGACCTGCCTTTGCTGCCAAGTAGTGCTGCTCATACCATCGATTCCAAAATAACGGATGGGGTTGATAACCTAAGCGCCAACCTTCTGTTAGATAATGAAAAAAGGGCTCCTTGGCGTGTGTTTGATTGGCTAAGTAGGTTTTTTTATACCATTGTGCATCAAATAAAGGATGTGGACTGCGCAACGCTGGACTGCCTAGCTCAACAAAATGCTGTAGCGGTTCTAGTGCATTTTTGCGTACGTCAGGATTATTCACCCGATACCAGGTCACATCAAAATACGGCGAAGGTGAAATATTACGCTGCCACCCGTGCTGTAAATAATGCGTTAATACGTGTTGTGTATTGCTATTATTTAACTCATGCCCCCCATGATTTAAATAAAATTGGGCATCAAATAGTTGTGCTAATTTTTGTGCCGTTGTTGACACGTCAGTGGTTAAGTAGGCGGGTATCTTTGCAAGCGCAGGCGTGACTAAGTGCTGATGTTCGGCTATGGCTATGGTAAAAGGCGCAGTCTGCGTTGACGGCAATGGACTTAATGCAAAATATTGCCACGCACTGTTTTGTGCTGCCTGCGCTAATTGCCATGCACCTTCTGAATAAGGTGACCAACGAAGAGCGGTATCGGGATCGTCTACGCCAAAAAATACATGCGCAATAAATAAAAAACTATCGGGTGCTTGTTGCTGGGTGGGTTGTCCTAAAATGATGCTGAGGTTGGCAGAAACCGCACCCGCGACAGGCTGGATAAGCCAATTTTGGTACTGATAATTGTGCAGTAAGTTTCCACCTAAATGCTTTGTTGAGTCAGGAATGGCAAAACGCTTGCTTGCGACGAGCGTTTCTTGGGCATCGTAAAAGTTTACTTTAATGATGCCTTCTGCTCGATGAGTGCCAAAAAAACCAGATAATCGGTACTCAAACGCAGCATTTTCCACCACGGGAATACGCTCAACTAACTGTAGTTCAGGACGAAAAACATCACTTGGCGCATACAGATAAGCAGTATGCCCATCTGTTAAACGCCATTTTTCAGAGAAATTAACGCCCACGGTGGCGGGTGGATACACTTCGGTGCGCCAGGCACTCAATTTATTGGCCTGCACTTGACTAAAATCAGCATTTTTAATCAAATTGCAGCCTTTTAACGCATGAAATAAAAAATGCTCTTTATTATCAAACCACTGCCAGACAGTGGCAACGCTAGGGTCACTGGCAATAACCAGATCGTCCGTGTGTTGACGTGTTAATAGATAAGCGCAGTGATAATGACTACCAAAAAAATAATCGGAATTTTTTGTTACAAGGGTGTTGAGGCTCATTATTGACAAATAACCGTAAGGCGTTGAAAGTTGGAAGACAAGGTAATGATTATAGTTTAAACAATTATGCAAAAATTTTTACCCAGCACGTTAGGTCGCAACACAGCAGTGCTTTCTGTTGCGACGCTGCACTAGATTTATTGGTTTAACTTGATGGTACTCAATAACATGGGCAGAAAATAAGCACACCATGATGGGCTAAACTCAATTAGCTAACACCTTTAACGCTTCTGTAATTTGCTGCTTAGCATTGTGTAAGATGTTTAAAGATAGCTCAGGAGATAAAGAATAATCCTTTAATTTACTTGCCGCAGGAATAGATGTCACTACAGGTAAATTTGCTCCTTCGGGTTTGCCCATTGCATTATGTAGTCGCGCCAAGATAACGATATCTAGCAAACTCAAGTTGTCACTGAAATCTTGATACCAGTCCTCAGAATACAAAGGGATTTTTACAAATTCTTCTGAAAAGCCCCATTCCGATAAAATTTTATGTCCAATCGGACCTTTTGCATAAGACAAAGCAAGAAGTAATTCTTCATCGGTGAAATAGTCTTTTGGCAAGTTATCAGCAAAATGTAAAAACGGCACACTTCCTAAATCACAAATCAAGCCTGCCAGCATAGCCTCTTCAGGGTTCGCTTGTTTAGTTGCTTTTGCTAAAACATAACATAAGGTTGACATATACACACTGCTACGCCAAACCTGATCAAGTACTTGTCCTATTCTAGTGGAATGTGATTTAAATAATTGATGAATACTTAAGCTAATAACCATATTGCGCGTGCCACTTAAACCAATTCGCTTAATGGCCTCAAGACAGGAACGCACGGGCGTGGGGCAGACATACAAGGGACAATTGGCTAATTCTATTAATTTAGCTGAAATCACAGGATCTAACTGAATAATCTTGGCTGCTTCAGCTAAATCGACATCTTGATGCAAAGCATTACGCAATTTAATTGCTACATCAGGCAAGGTGGGAATTTGCAAAGTCTCGGTGGCAAAGTGATCGGAAAAAGTATGCAATAAATGATTATTTTCAAGCTCAGTGGGAATAATAAATTGCGTTAAATGCGTTGAATTGTGTCCACTGCTAGACATAATCTTTTGCGAAACGCGCAACACACTTACCTCAGATTGGGTGACTGCGGTAGTGGTATTAACCGCACCACTTGATAAAGGAAAGCGAGCTTTTGCACTGCCATCTTTCACTTCATAATGATTCGCCGCGTTATCTGCCAACAACACGTCACCTTTTAGTAAATACAAAGCAAAGTCGGTACTTTCGCCAAACGAAAATAACGTGGTGCCTTTGGGATAAATTTCTGATTTTAAATTAGTAGCAAATGCTTCTAATTTTTCTTTACTAAAGTTTCTGATAGGAATGAGTTCTTTAAGCGTACCAACAGAAATAATTTCAGGTTGTAACGTCTGTGTAGGCTCTATAGATTGTGTTGATTTTAAGAACGATGACAAAAAAGACATAAGAATAAATACCTAAAATTTAAAGAGAAGTTCTCTACTGGCTAGTTAACCCGCAGCGCTAACAATCATACGATTTTGATCCTGAATCCATTCACTCCACGACCCCACGTACAATCGTGATTGTGCTAAACCTGCATACTCCATTGCCAAAATATTATGACAAGCGGTGACCCCAGAACCACAATAATGCACCACCTGTGCAGGCGAAAACGGTGTACTTAACGCTAAAAATTGTGCGCGTAATTGGTCGGCTGTGTGAAAGATACCCGTCGCAGTTAAATTCATCTGCACAGGTCGATTCAGTGCTTTTGGAAGATGACCTGCAATCGGGTCTATAGGTTCGTGTAATCCTTGATAGCGCTCAGCACTGCGCGCGTCTAGCAACAAAATCTTATTTTGTGCAGATAAATTTTCCACTTGCCGTGCAGAAATAGTCATCCAAGACGCATTAAGATACGCTTGAAATTGCGCGGGCTTTTGCTTAGGTAAATGTGTTGTTACAGGATAACCAAGCTGTTGCCAATAGCTTAAACCACCATCTAGCACCGCCACACGCGCATGCCCTAACGCACGTAATAACCACCACAAACGTCCAGCAATTGTGCCCTGTTGATCATCATAAACCACCACTTGCGTGGCAGAATTTATCCCAAAAGAGGCTAGTTTTTTTGCTAAGGCAATACTATTAGGTAACGGATGTCGGCCTGTTTGTGCAGAGGGCGTTGCCGACAAATCTTTATTTAAATGTAGATAAAACGCCTGTGGAAGATGACCACGCTGATACGCTAAAACACCTGCCTCAGGCTCATTAAGCACAAAACGACAATCGATAAACACCCACTCTGGATGCTCGAGGTAAGCCAGCGCAATAGCGGGTGCAAGCACACTTGTAAACGTAGCCATGTTAGTCATGCTCTATCTCCAAAATAATCTTTCCGATATGCACACTTGATTCCATTAACTCATGAGCATGCTGTGCTGCGGTCAATGGCAAGGTAGTGTAAATAATGGGTCGCAGGTGACCACTGCTTAATAATGGCCAAACCTGCTGATGCAGTTGCTGCGCTAACTGAGCTTTAACGTCATCACTTCGTCCACGCAAGGTTGACCCCGTTAAGGTATAGCGTCGTAACATGAGCGGCAATAAGTTAATCTCCGCCTTCGTGCCACCTTGTAAAGCAATCACCACTAACCGCGCGTCAAACGCCATGCACTTAAAATTTCTGGGTATATAATCACCGCCGACCATATCGAGAATAACATCCACCCCCTTTCCCGCCGTAAGCCGATTAACCTCAGCCACAAAATCATGTGTTCGATAGTTAATTGCTGCGGCGGCTCCTAAGGCTAAACATGCCTGACCTTTTTGCTCAGACCCCGTCGTCACCAAGACCTTTGCACCGCGAGCGTTAGCTAATTGTATTGCTGTTGTGCCAATGCCGCTACTCCCACCATGCACTAACAGGGTTTCGTTGGCGGTTAAGTTGGCACGATCGACTAAATTACTCCACACCGTAAAAAATGTTTCGGGCAATGCTGCGGCTTGAACAAAAGTAAAACCCGTTGGCATCGGCAAACACAGTGCTGCCGAGGCCAGGCAATATTCAGCATACCCTCCGCCAGTCACTAACGCACACACAGCATCGCCACATTGCCAAGGCGTCACGGCATGACCACACGCAATGATAATCCCCGCGACTTCTAAGCCAGGAATATCTGAAGCCCCTTCTGGCGGTGGATATAAACCTTGACGCTGCAACACATCTGGCCGATTAACACCGGCCGCGTAAACCTTTATCAGCACTTGATATGCTAAGGGCGTGGGTATGTCGCGTTCAGTGACGACTAATATCTGCTGCTGAATTTCTAGCGCACGCATAATTTAATTACACCTTATCATGACATAAAACATAGCATCATATTATGTCAGTTTATAAAAATTACTGATTTTATCGTAACGTGGAGGGTCACTATCTATACTCCGAACAGCCATGAATTGCTTTATTGTGGGAGCGGCTCAAACCGCTCCCACGTAAGTCATTCGACTGGCTCATGACAGGCTCAGTCCCCCTTTGTCAAAGGGGGAAGTCTGTGCTGACAACGTTGGTTTAGCAGGGGGCTGAATAATTACGCGCCCACTTATATTGCTTTTTCTACACACCGCACTCTTTTGCCGCTCGAAGTATAGATCCGCCAGGGCAGCAAAAGAAACCGTACTAGCGCATTGCTTGGTGGTTTTTATACCTAATAGTGTTGTGGGAAAATGACGCACCTGCTGCTGAGGCACTACTGACGCAAACCAAACGTGCCGCGAATCATTAACAGTCTGGTTTTTTAGGACTCAGCTCAGCATGAAAGCGGCGTGCTTGGGGCATAATGAAACGTGCTTGTGACTACGCTTTAGGGCGCATGTGTGGAAAAAGCAAGACATCACGAATAGACGGCGCATCAGTAAATAACATCACTAGGCGATCGATGCCTATGCCTTCGCCTGCGGTAGGTGGCATGCCATGTTCTAAGGCGGTGATATAATCTGCATCAAAATGCATCGCTTCATCGTCGCCCGCGTCTTTTTCTTCAACTTGTTGCTGAAAACGTGCAGCTTGATCTTCCGCGTCATTTAACTCGGTAAAACCATTAGCAATTTCACGCCCCCCCACAAAAAATTCAAAGCGATCAGTGACGTGCGGATCATTGTCGTTACGTCGTGCTAATGGCGACACTTCAACAGGGTAAGCGGTGATAAACGTAGGTTGCAATAAGCGACTTTCTACCGTTTTTTCAAAAATTTCAATTTGAATTTTACCTAAGCCATAACCGTCTTTAATGGGTAAAGCTAAGCCTTGAGCTACCTTAACTGCGGCATCGCGGGTGTTTAAATCAGCTAAAGTTAACTGAGGATTAAAATGTAAGATTGATTCAACCACCGTCATACGCTGAAAGGGTTGGGCAAAATCATAGTCTTCACCTTGATAAGTTATTTTACTTGAACCCATAACTTCTTCAGCTATACCGCGCAACAACGCTTCAGTTAAGTCCATTAAATCGTGGTATTCGGCATACGCTTGATAAAACTCCAGCATGGTAAATTCTGGATTATGACGCGTAGATAAGCCTTCATTACGGAAGTTACGATTAATTTCAAACACGCGCTCAAAGCCCCCCACGACTAAACGTTTTAAATATAATTCGGGGGCGATGCGCAAATAAAGCTGCATATCTAAGGCATTGTGATGCGTGGTAAAAGGACGTGCCGTTGCGCCGCCTGGAATCACTTGCATCATCGGCGTTTCAACTTCTAAAAACTGTCGTTCAATTAAAAATTGACGAATATACGCTACAATTTTTGAACGAATAAGGAAGGTATTCCGTGAGTCCTGACTCATAATTAAATCTAAGTAACGCTGACGGTACTTGATTTCTTGATCGGCAAGACCATGAAATTTTTCTGGTAATGGTCGTAGTGCTTTAGTTAATAAACGAAGCTGTTCAACTCTAACGCTAAGTTCATCGGTTTGGGTTTTAAATAATACGCCCTCTACGCCAATGATGTCGCCTATGTCCCATTTTTTAAAATGCTCGTTATAGATATTTTCTGGCAAAGCATCACGCGCGACATATAACTGTAGTTGACCAGACATATCTTGAATATGACAAAAACTGGCTTTTCCCATAATTCGCCGCGTCATTATTCGCCCAGCTAATTTAACGCGAATAGGTTCGGCCTCTAATGCGTCTTTTGATAAATCTTGATAACGCGTTAGCAGTTCACCTGCCATCGAGTTGCGACGAAAATCGGTGGGGAAGGCAATGCTGTGAGTGCGCAAGTCGGTAAGTTTTTGACGGCGCTGTTTGATTTGTTCTTGTTCGTCGTGTTGTATTTCTGACATAGTAAATAATAAAAGTATGGACAGTTACCTGCTAAGCAGGCATAGATGAATAAACGCTGTAATTTGGCAACGCTTAGTCTTGGTGCTTTTTTAGTTCAGCTAAGGCTAATAAATCTTGCTCGAGTAATTGACTATCGCCTAAGTTCAGCTCGATTAATCGTGATAAATTAGAAAAACTATCAAAATCAATGTATTCACATTTAAAGCCTACGATTTTTTCGTGCTGATGAGCCATGGACAGCTCCATGATGATGTCAATATCGTCCGATAAGCTTAATTCCAGCGTGTAGATTTCTGGACTATGTTGTTGCCAATCCTCAGTAAATTGCACTAAACAACCGTTAAGTGATAAATCCAAAACCTGGCATCGCCATTGTGACGTAGCAGACTTTAAAATAGCATCAGACTGAAAGGTGATGCGGTGGAATTGTCGTTTTTCATTAAACGCTGAAGTCATCATGGTTATAGGAAGCTCATAAAAATAATAGTAAAAAAGTTGATTACAGGCCGCTTTTTAAACTGGCCTCAATAAACTGGTCTAAATCCCCGTCTAATACCGCTTGGGTATTTCCTGTTTCGACACCAGTACGCAGGTCTTTAATACGCGATTGATCCAACACATACGAGCGAATCTGACTGCCCCAACCAATATCTGATTTAGTATCTTCCACGGCCTGAGCTGATTCACTACGCTTGCGCATTTCTAATTCATACAATTTTGCTTTTAATTGCTTCATTGCGGTGTCACGGTTTTTATGTTGCGAACGATCATTTTGACATTGCACCACAATCCCCGTTGGATTATGCGTCATACGCACCGCTGATTCTGTCTTATTTACATGCTGCCCACCTGCGCCACTGGCACGATAAACATCGACACGAATATCCGCAGGATTAATATCAATAGCAATGTCATCATCAATTTCAGGTGACACGAATATTGAGGCAAACGAGGTATGACGACGATTACCTGAATCAAAAGGTGATTTTCTAACTAAACGATGCACCCCTGTTTCTGTGCGTAACCAGCCAAATGCGTAGTCACCTTCAAAACGAATAGTCGCACTTTTTATCCCTGCCACATCACCATCTGATTCTTCGATTAATTCTGTTTTAAAGCCTTTGCGTTCACCCCAACGTAAAAACATGCGCTCTAACATTGATGCCCAATCCTGTGCCTCGGTGCCGCCTGAACCCGCTTGAATATCTAAAAAAGCATTATTTGCATCCATTTCACCAGAAAACATCCGTCTAAATTCTAGCCTAGCCACTTGCGTTTCGAAATGTTCAAGATCGTTTACAACAATATTTACGGTTTCTTCGTCATCCTCTTCTACCGCCATGATTAATAATTCTTCTGCGTCCACCAAGCCCTGAGCTAAATCATTAATCGTGTTGACAACTATTTCTAATTGTCCACGCTCTTTTCCCAACGCTTGCGCTACGTCGGGGGTGTTCCAAATTGTTGGGTTTTCTAATTCGCGTAACACTTCAACAAGGCGTTCATTTTTTATTTCGTAGTCAAAGATACCCCCTAAGTGAAAGCCCGCGACTTTTTAAATCTGCTATTTTATTTTTTATTGGATTGATTTCTTGCATGACGACAACCTTTTTCCCTGATGTGCTTGACTTTAAGGCTACCAATTTAACGCGGGGCATTTAACCAGGCTTGACCGTTAAGCCGTTCATGGCTCGACAAAAGCTTCCTGAGTGTAGCCGAAAGGCTGTCATAAACTGCTTAACCTTTAAGTGTGTCCAGCTTTAAATTGGTAGCCGACTTTAATAACAAGCGAGTAATTATAAACGATTATATTGCACCCTAAACTTAAAAACGTAAACATCAGCAATTCTCATTAGAACCACTACAGTTAACATGGATGCCAATACGTTCAAAGTCTATTCAGCTATGGTTGTCATAACACCAAAAAAGCTGAAGCTTTTTTACTCCAAATAATAAGCAATACAGTCAAGACAAGCTCTTGCTAATCGTATTTATTCTACTTATCGATGTAAAATAGTGTCACCTGACACCTTTCTTCTCAACCTGGATAATGGAGCATCATCAGATGACTATAGCCCACATAAAAGCACTGCTTGATGACTCGCCCGCTTGGATAATCAATGAAGTCACGCTGCAAGAAGCTTTTCATACTGTGCAGAGATTACAGGCTTCAAGCGGCTGTAAAATACTTTATTCTATTAAATCCATGCCTTTCTCTTCTGTTTTACTCAGTGCAAAACCTTATGTCACAGGTTTTTCTGTTAGCTCTTTATTTGAAGCGCGTTTGGCACGTGAATGCGCTTCCCCATCACAAGAAATTCATTTAACTACGCCAGGCATAAAAGCGCATGAACTGGCTGAACTCGCTGAGTTATGCACACATATTAATTTTAATTCTTTAACACATCACGCGCTGTATGCTAAACAGCTTGAAAACAAGGTTTCTATTGGTGTACGGGTTAATCCTAAGCTCTCGTTTTTGCAAGATGAGCGCTACAACCCCTGCCGTTCTTTTTCAAAATTAGGGGTTGATATCGAGCAATTATGGCAATCATCTGCAATTGAACAGGTTTCGGGCTTACATTTTCACACTGTGTTTGCAGCAGAAAATTATTCTCCTCTGCTAACAACAATTGATAAATTAACGCATACTTTTCACGATCACTTAACCAGGCTGACTTGGCTGAATTTAGGCGGGGGGTATTTACTTAATAAAATAAGCCAGCACACGCCCTTTATTGACTGTGTGCACGGCTTACAAAAAAACTACGCACTGTCTGTATACAGTGAACCTGGCAATGCACTGGTAAAACAAAGTGGCACGCTTATCGCCACTGTTATTGATTTGTTTAATAGTGATGGCAAAATAATTGTGGTCTTAGATACGTCCATCAATCATTTGCCCGAAGTCTTTGAATATCAACAAAGCCCTCAACTATTTGAACACGACCCCACTGGCAATTATCGTGCGCTTGTGGTGGGGTGTACCTGTTTAGCAGGCGATATTTTTGGCGAATATCGTTTTACCACGCCGTTGTGCATAGGTGATAAGCTGAGTTTTATCAATGTGGGTGCGTACAGCTTAGTCAAAGCCAATCGCTTTAATGGTTATAATTTTCCCAGTATTTTTCGCTACAATGGACAGCACTTAGAACGGCTCAAACAGTATTCCTATCAGGACTATCGACAACAATGGTTTGCCGACAGTTAATTTTTTTCTTAATACGGCAACGGCTTACCTCAATCTTTAAATTATGGCTGACAGAAAAAAAACGTCCTCTCGCTACGGGACTAAAAAAAACTCCCCTCCAACACCCGTTAAGGGCGTGCGCGTGGGTACGCGTTGGTTTAAAAATATCACCCTGATCGCAAGTGCAGGCTGTGCATTTATTCTTATCAGTTATTTAAGCTTTTTAGATTTTAATGTAAGACAACAATTTGATGGTAAACGCTGGTCAATTCCAGCGCATGTATATGCTAATCCAGTGGAATTGTATGTAGGCCAGCCTATTTCAGCGCAACACTTTGAAAATCTTCTTAAACAACTTAATTATCGTCTTGATAGCCATTTACGTTTTGAGGGTAGTTACACAAAAAAAGCCCAGCAATTTTTAGTAAAAACCCGAGAGTTTGCCTTTTGGGACACGCAACAACCTAGTGCACGCTTACAAATCGATTTTGATGATACGGGCATTAGCCAATTAACAGATGCTAACTCTGCCGAAGCCATTGCGCTTATACGCATGGATCCAGTGCAAATTGGCAGTTTTTACCCTGCCATTAAAGAAGATCGGGTATTACTTAAACTTAATGATGCTCCTGACGCGCTCATCAAAGGTTTGTTAGCCTCTGAAGATAAAGATTTTTATCAGCATTATGGTATTTCCTTACGCGGTATTGGTCGTGCGCTATGGGCAAATTTACGCGCGGGCGGCATGGTACAAGGCGGCAGCACCATCACTCAGCAATTGGCGAAGAATTTTTATTTAAGCTCAAAACGCAGCTTAGAAAGGAAAATAAAAGAAGCCTTTATCGCGTTAATTTTAGAATTTCGTTACAGTAAAAATGAAATTTTAGAAGCGTATCTCAATGAAATTTACTTAGCTCAGAATGGCGTAAATGCAGTGCATGGCTTTGGCTTAGCAAGTGAGTTTTATTTTGGCAATAATTTAAAAGAATTACCGCTAGAACAATTAGCATCATTAATTGCTTTGGTTCGTGGCCCGTCTGAATACGATCCGCGTCGCTTCCCTGAACGTGCCAAACAACGTCGTAATTTGGTTTTGGATTTAATGGTACAAGAACACTATTTAAACGAAGAAGACGCCACTATCGCCAAACAAAAACCTCTTAATGTTATCCCTAAACCACAGCGCGTTGGCAATCGCTATCCAGGCTTCTTAGAATTAGTGAAACGCCGCCTAAAAGAAGAATACCGCGAGGAAGACATTACCTCTGAGGGCTTAAAAATATTCACTACACTGGACACTCAAATCCAAGAAAATCTTGAGCAAACAGTGGCAGACAAGCTGTCTCAGTTAGAAAAATCATCTAAAGCTAAAGATTTGCAAACTGCGGTGGTGGTTACCCGACGCGATAATGCTGAAATTGTCGGCATGGTCAGCAGTCGTGAAAACTCTGTGGGTGGCTTTAATCGTGCCTTAGATGCAGTTCGACCGATTGGCTCGTTAATTAAACCTGTCATTTATCTAACCGCCTTAGAACTACCCGAAAAATACACCATCACCTCCAGCTTGAACGATTCCACTGTGGTTGTTAAAGGACAAAACGGCACTGATTGGATTCCTAAAAACTACGATCATAAAGAACACGGACATATTCCGCTGCATACTGCATTGGCAAAATCATATAACTTAGCCACCGTCCGTATTGGCATGGATGTTGGTATCGCTCGTGTTGCCAAAACCTTACGCAATATGGGCGTTAATAAGGAGGTTCCCCTGCTACCCTCGCTATTATTAGGTGCTAGCGAATTATCTCCGCTTGAAGTCACGCAACTCTATCAAACCTTAGCAGGTGATGGTTTTTTAACCCCCATTAAAGCAATCCGTGCGGTAGTTTCCGCTAATGGCGAGCATTTACAAAGCTATGCTTTTAACGTTAAACAAACCGTTGATCCTGCGGCCACGTTCATTGTCAACACGATATTACAAGAAGTTATGCACGAAGGAACGGGCACCTCTGCCTATAAAGCGTTTCCTGATGACTATGGCTTAATTGGTAAAACAGGCACCACGAATGACGCTAAAGATAGCTGGTTTGCAGGCTACACCGGCGATTATTTAGCTACAGTGTGGGTGGGGCGTGATGATAACAAACCCATTGGCTTAACAGGTGCTACAGGTGCGTTACCCGTATGGATTGATATAATGAAAAAAATCTCCACTCAACCGGTAAGTTTATTACCGCCCGATAATATTAAGTTAGTCGCTATCGATCGTTACAGCGGTCTCTTAGCTAATGATTACTGTAGCAATGTAAAAAGCTATCCCTACATTGCAGGTTCCGAACCGAAAGCCACTGCCTCATGCGGCGAACCTGTGGCAGAACCTACAAACACATGGTTTGAAGAATTCTTCCCTGATGCTGGCACACAATAACAACCACAGTGCTAACAGAAGGCACGGCACGGCAAAACCCTTGGCTGTTTTGCGAGGTCATTACCCTCTATTAACTTTTTAATGCACTCTCAATGACTCTACCGTACTGGCGACTGTCCTCTTTTTATTTCTTTTATTTTGCTATTTTGGGTGCCAGTACCCCGTATTGGAATTTATATCTAAAATACATCGGCTTTAATGCTGCGGATATTGGCGAACTCTTTGCCTTAATGGTGGGCACTAAAATCATTGCGCCCAATGTATTTGGCTGGTTGGCGGACTATAGCCAAAAAAGCATGATCATTATTCGGGTCGCGTCGTTTTTTGCAGTGCTCTTATACAGTGGCTTTTTGTTCACTCGTGACTACCAGTGGATTGCATGGATAACCCTAAGTTTTAGTTTTTTTTGGAATGCATCGTTACCTCAATTTGAAGCCAATACCTTATTTCATTTAAAAAATGAACCCCATCGTTATAGCCATATTCGAATTTGGGGCTCAATTGGTTTTATTGTTGCCGTGTTAGGTATCGGCAAATTATTAGATCATCAACCGCTCAGCTTATTACCCATTGCCATTACGCTGTTGCTGGGCTTAGTCGCTCTCACCAGTTTAATTGTTCCTGAAGCACCACGTCACCTTGACACTGCGCATAAACACGAACGCTTACTGTCCATCATTAAAAAACCAGAAGTGTTAGCCTTTTTTATCAGTGGTACGCTATTACAATGTGCGCACACGCCTTATTATGTTTTTTACTCAATTTATCTTAAACACTTTCATTATTCCGCCTTATTAATTGGCGGTTTATGGACATTAGGTATCGTGGCAGAAATTGTATTATTTTTGTTTATGAAGCGTTTACTGGCTAGCTTTTCTTTGCGCACAGTATTGTTATCTAGCATTGCCTTAACAGCCGTTCGTTGGCTGTTGATCGCGTGGTATGCCGATCAACTTTGGGGCTTAGTGCTTGCACAATGCTTACATGCCGCCAGTTTTGGTGGTATTCATGCCGCAGCTATCCATCTAATTCATCATTATTTTGGTCAGCATCATCAAGGCAAGGGGCAAGCCTTTTATGGCAGTATTTGCTATGGGATTGGTGGCGTTATCGGTGCTTATTATGCAGGCTTATTTTGGGAAGACGTAGGTCCAGTCGTCGTGTTTTCATGCAGTGCAATGATTACTGTTGTAGCGTGGTTGATTGCCTATTTATGGATAATTAACATTCCCGCCAAGCAATAAGCATGAAATTAAAGCAACATAGTTTAACCAGCAATTTTCATTACGACACTGTATACCCATTCGTAGTTGGCCATTCTTCCGTGCAACGGCTTATTTACAAGAACACTATCAAACAGCTAAACAGGATATAAGAGCATGAGTCACACTGTTCATTCACAGGCAAAAACGACTCCACTCATTCGTAAAGAAATCAAGGAATCAAAAAATCAAGGAATCAATCAAGAAATCGAACTTATCAGACAGAAAACTAGCCGCTCAATACAATATTATTATTCATTTAACCTTATGATTTTTAATAAATAAAATTGTGTAGATACGTATGCTTATAAGACAAATTAACTAAAGGATTTTGAATGACTACATTACCCATAGGACTCTATGATCGTCTTATTAGTGAAGATGAATTAGATGACATTAAGCGATTAATTTCAAACAATCAAGCCAGTGTTCGCCCGTCTTCCGCTCATGAAACA
>CAJAQT010000104.1 GCA_903944165.1 uncultured Methylococcaceae bacterium
GACATTGTCAATGTCGTCAATGAAATCATTGATTGAATCCTGAATGCATTTGATAGCGTACAAAAGACTGCTGCGGTCGTTATCTTGGAGCTCAATGGTGTTTTTAAAATTGCCTTGGGCGATTTCTTTGGCAAGGTTATTAACCAATAGGGGATCAACACCTAGTTGTTTGTAGAAAAGGGTGATTAAGCTAAAAATAATGCCAGCGCTAAGCAGTGTTAACACGATAGACACAAAAATAATCAAGTTGAAAGACGCTTGATCGTCGGTGAAAAGGGTGTTGGTTTGTGTAACTAATTTATCCGTTGCTAGCTCTTGTTTAAGTTTTTTTGTGCTGCTGGCGAGTGTGTTTACTTCAACATCAAACGCTAATTTAGTAAGATTACCTGCTTCAATATTTTGATTAAGGTAGAGGCTTGTCATTTCTTTGCCTTGTGCAAATACTTTATCAAAATCATCGTTAAGTTGTTGTAAACGCTCTTTTTGGTCGACGCTTATGGCTGAAGATTCGGCTAATTTAGCTAAGGACTGCTTGAAATTATTAGCAACTTCTTCGGCATCTTGATAGCCTTTTTGCTGATGAGTTGCGGCGACATCAGCAAAAAATTGTTGGACTTTAATGAGGTCAACAAGTAATTCGTCTGAACTTAAAACTAAAGGAATGATTGAGTTATTTAGCTCAGTTGTTGCTTGTTTGGCTTGATAAAATTGATTAAGGCTCACTCCAGAGGCAACTAAGAGCATTAAAATGAGGCTTAAAAAACCTAGCAGCATGCTAGTTTTAAAACTTACAAAAATATTTTTAAACATAGGAAAACAGCCCGGGTTTGTGTTTACAATAAATTAAGATGAAAAGGTGATATGTAACGGCATAGTAAAGAAATACGAGGCTTATCATGGTTAATTTTATTTAGCCATGATTACAATATTTTACGTTTGTACTAAAAAATACTGGATAATCCACAGGTTTTTTACGTTTAAGGTGTAAATCCCTTGTATAAGTTATCCTTGGGTTTAGTTTAGTGACTTGTTTTACATTGTTACACATCGACGGTTTATGCGTGTTATCTAGGTAAACAAGCTACACTAAAAAAATGACAAAAAAACGAAGTTCACACAAAGTTTAGCATTATTTAACATTGCTACCAATAATGTGCCGTCAATGACACGTTGTAGGTAAGTTTAGGCGAAGAAATTATTGTCACCCATATTTTATGGGTGTTGTTAACAAGCTTAAGTAAGTTTAGGAGTGTTTTATGCAAAGATATGAGCATATATTGCTTGCCCTTGATTATTCACAAGAATCAGCACGTCTTATTGATAAAGCTTTGGATATGGTTGAACGTTTTCAGGCAAGACTGAGTGTCATTCATGTTATTGATGCTATTCCTATGCCTGATACCAGTTATGGTACAGTCATCGATGTGAATCAAGAGGTGGACGAGCCGTTGTTGGCAGCAGAACAGCTGAAATTTAAGGCACTGTGTCAGCAATTGCAGGTTAACCCTGCTGAGCAATGGTTGGTCTGGGGAATTCCTGCCACTGAAATCATTAATTTAGCTAAGCACGTGCACGTAGATGTTGTGCTTATTGGTTACCGTCATCATCATGGCTTAGCGGCATTGTTTGGTAATAAAACGGAGGAGGTTATGCGACACGTCCAATGTGATGTTTGGACAGTAAATTTGCGCTAAGCTAGGTTGCCAAATGTGCTTAATGGGTGGACATCAGCCCGTCTAGTGTTAGTTTGCAACTGGGAGCGAAAGTTTCCATAAAAAATTTAACCTCATCAAGTTCTGAGTCAGCAATTATTTTTGCTAAATGTTGTGCAGCCAGTTCAAACTCCAAGTTACCTGCTTTTAATTCGGCTTGGCACTTAAGAAAGGCAGAGATTTTATCTGCTGCTTTAATCAGTTGTTTATCTGCTTCAGGTAGCTCATCCTGAAAAATAAAGGCTTTAAAATCAACTTTTAAGGCATCTGGAAGTAGATTTAATAATTCAGCTTGTGCCTGTTGTTCAATCTTTTTGTACGCTTTGTGGATAGCATGTGAATGGTATTTAATGGGCGTAGGTAAATCGCCCGTGATCACCTCTGTGATGTCATGATATAACGCCGCAACGGCAATCGCATTGGCATCGAGTGCGCCATTAAAATACCGATTTTTAATCAGTGCTAAAGTATGCGCAATCACCGCGACTTCCCAGCTATGCTCCATTACATTTTCTTCAAGTGCGTTACGTTTTAAGCCCCAGCGTTTAATCCATCTTAAGCGCGTTAAATACGCATAAAAACTGCTGATCATCGGTTTTTTCGTGTGGGTGAGTGTCATGATTGTCGTTACCGTATCTATGTTTGAGCCTGTGTAAAGGGCTTTATTTTTAATTTAAAACACTATAAGTCATTATGCAAATTCAGTGGTATCCCGGACACATGCACAAAGCCAGTAAAGAGATTAAAGAGATTATGCCGCATATTGATCTCATTATTGAAGTATTGGATGCTCGTATTCCGTTTAGTAGTCAAAACCCTATGCTAGCTGCTTTGCGAGGCACGACGCCGTGTATTAAATTACTTAATAAAAGCGATTTAGCTGATCCCGAGCAAACGCTACGATGGCAACAATTTTTAGAGCAAGAGCAGGGCGTAAAAACCATGACTTCGACTATCGATGGTGCGGATAAAATAAGGCAACTACCGGCTTTATGTCATAAGCTGTTGCCAGCCAAAGAAGCAGGGGACAGATTGTTACATGCGCTGATTATGGGCATTCCTAATGTTGGAAAGTCTACGCTGATTAATATTTTAGCGAATAGAACCATTGCTAAGACAGGTAATGAGCCAGCAATTACTAAAATGCTGCAACGCATAGACATTGGGGACAATATTATTTTAATGGATTCGCCGGGCATGTTGTGGCCAAATCTTGAAAATAAAAATACGGGATACCGTTTAGCCGTAACTGGAGCGATTAAAGATACCGCTATCCAGCATGATGATGTCGCCTTTTTTGCCATTGAATATTTATTAGGCCATTATCCGCAGTTGTTGCAGGCGCGGTATCAGTTGCCCGAAGTTCCAGACTCAGAGCAGAGTTTTATTACCCATGTTGGGCGTAAGCGTGGTTGTTTGATTGCTGGCGGGAAGGTCGATCAAGACAAGGTCGCCAAGTTAGTATTGGCAGAATTGCGTGCTGGCATGCTAGGTAAAATCACCTTAGAATCACCCGAAATGATGGTGCAAGAATTAGCTGAATTAGCGATTATTCGGGTTGAAAAAGAGGCACAAAAAAAACTGCGTAAACAACGTTGGAAAGCGACGCGCTAATGCTGCGTGCAATTGTTTTTTTTGCAATAAAAATAAGATAGAAAAGTGGTGAGTATTCAGTCCCTCTCTTTTTTTAAAAGGCGGATGTTTCATGCTTACCATGTGATTTTTGGCAGGGGGCTGAATAATTACAAAAAATGTTAATGACCAAAACAGCATAATTTCGTAGAATTTACGGTAATTGATTTGGATAGTTGTTTATTTAACGGGGTGTGTCTTTAAAGGTGCATCCCGTTTTGCTTATATGAGGTAACGCGTTTGATGAAGTCTGCATTATTAGTGTTAGAAGAAGGTACTGTTTTTAAAGGCGTATCAATTGGGGCAGAGGGATGCTCGGTTGGTGAAGTGGTATTTAATACTGCAATGACTGGGTATCAAGAAATTTTAAGTGACCCCTCCTATGCGCGGCAAATTATTACCCTGACATATCCACACATTGGCAACGTGGGAACAACCGAGGAAGATAATGAGTCAACAGGTGTTTTTGCCAGTGGTTTAGTCATTCGAGACTTACCTTTACTGGCAAGTAACTGGCGCAATCAGCAATCTTTATCTGAGTATTTGCAGGCGCATAAGGTAATCGCCATCGCCGAAATTGATACCCGTAAATTAACGCGTTTATTGCGTGACAAAGGTGCGCAACGTGGCTGTATTATCACCGGAGATAATGCTGACAAAGCACAGGCAATGGCTGCAATCGCTGAATTTTCTGGTTTAAAAGGATTGGATTTAGCGAAGGAAGTAACCGTTGCCGAAGCGTACCCATGGACAGAAAATACGTGGACACTTGAGCAGGGCTATCGACCCGCAGAGCAGTTAAGCACCCATGTCGTGGCGTATGATTTTGGTGTTAAACGAAATATTTTACGTTTATTAGTTAATCGTGGTTGCCGTGTTACGGTTGTTCCTGCAACCACTTCAGCAGAAGCAGTATTAGCCATGCAACCAGATGGTGTGTTTTTATCCAATGGTCCAGGTGATCCACAGCCTTGTACCTATGCAATTGAAGCAATCACCACTTTACTAGCAAAAAAAATACCTATTTTTGGCATTTGTCTTGGGCATCAATTATTGGCCTTAGCCAGTGGCGCACGCACTGAAAAAATGAAGTTTGGTCATCATGGCGCTAATCATCCCGTGCAAAACTTAGCCACAGGTCGGGTGATGATAAGCAGTCAAAATCATGGTTTTGCCGTTAATGAAAGCAGTTTGCCAGCAACTTTGATTGCCACGCACCGCTCCTTATTTGATGGCAGCTTACAAGGCATCAAGCGAACTGATTGCCCCGCGTTTAGTTTTCAGGGGCATCCAGAAGCCAGTCCAGGGCCGCATGATGTGGAAAGTTTATTTGATGAATTTATGGCGTTAATTAAGTCGTGTTAGCTTTTTCTAAGTAATAGTGACCATTACCTGTGCGCTAATAATGCCAGTAATAAGGTAGGGTGGATAAGCGGTCAGCGCATCCACCAAAACACTCCACGCGTTATCGCCTATTCACTCTGTCCCGTGTTAAGTGGGAGCGGCTTCGCCTAAAGCGTCTACTGAGTCCAGAGTGTTAATAAACTTATGAAGCACTACTTAAATGCCTTAAACTCCATGTTCATTAACGTTTAATTTTACATTTAATTTAACCTATTCTTCAAAATGCCCAAAAGAACCGACATAAAATCCATTTTGCTACTTGGTGCAGGCCCTATTGTTATTGGACAGGCTTGTGAATTTGATTATTCTGGCACGCAAGCATGTAAAGCACTGCGCGAAGAAGGTTATCGTGTCATTTTAGTAAATTCCAATCCAGCAACGATCATGACCGATCCTGATATGGCGGATGCGGTGTATATTGAGCCGATTGATTGGCAAACCGTTGAAAAAATTATAGCTAAAGAGCGTCCTGATGCTATTTTGCCCACTATGGGCGGGCAAACTGCTTTAAATTGTGCTTTAGCCCTTGATAAGCATGGTGTGTTAGAAAAATACAAGGTCGAAATGATCGGTGCGACAAAAGAAGCGATTAATAAAGCCGAAGATCGACAATTATTTAATGAAGCCATGACCAAAATTGGCTACGAAGTGGCAAAATCTAAAACTGCCCATTCATTAGAGGAAGCGTTAGCAGCACAAAAAGAGGTAGGTTATCCAACGGTTATTCGCCCATCGTTTACTATGGGCGGTAGTGGTGGCGGAATTGCCTATAACAAACAAGAGTTTCTTGAGATTTGTGAGCGAGGCTTAGAGTTGTCGCCCACCAACGAATTACTGATTGAAGAGTCGGTGTTAGGGTGGAAAGAATACGAAATGGAAGTGGTTCGTGATTCAAAAGACAATTGCATTATCGTTTGTTCCATAGAAAACTTCGATCCCATGGGCGTTCATACCGGTGATTCAATCACCGTTGCACCCGCGCAAACCTTATCGGATAAAGAGTATCAACTGTTGCGTAATGTATCCGTGGCAGTATTGCGCGAAATTGGTGTAGATACGGGTGGCTCAAACGTGCAAGTTGCTATCAATCCCGTTGATGGACGCATGATTGTGATTGAAATGAATCCACGCGTTTCGCGCTCCTCAGCGTTAGCGTCCAAGGCAACAGGCTTTCCAATTGCAAAAGTCGCGGCAAAATTAGCTGTGGGCTTTACCTTGGATGAGCTTAAAAATGAAATCACTATGGGCGCGACCCCAGCCTCATTTGAGCCTAGTATTGATTATGTCGTCACTAAAATACCGCGCTTTACGTTTGAAAAATTTCCTCAAGCTGATGATCGTCTCACCACGCAAATGAAGTCTGTGGGGGAAGTTATGGCTATTGGTCGAACTTTTCAAGAATCACTGCAAAAAGCATTGCGTGGCTTAGAAATTGGCATTAATGGCTTAGATGAAATTATTACTGTTGGCGATGATTATGCTCTTGAAAGAATCAAGCGAGAAATGTTACATCCTGGGCCAGATCGCTTACGTTATGTGGCCGATGCGTTTCGTAGTGGCATGGTGTTATCAGAAATTCATGATATAAGTAAAATTGATCCTTGGTTTTTAGCACAACTTGACGATTTAATTAAGGCAGAAGCGACGTTAGCAACAAAAACCTTATCGACGTTGGCGGCCGAAGAAATCTATCAATTAAAACGCAAAGGTTTTTCTGATTTACGTATGGCAACGTTATTAGGCGCCTCGGAATCAGACGTGCGTCATACTCGACATAAATTGGGCATTCGTCCTGTGTACAAGCGAATAGATTCGTGTGCGGCTGAATTTTCCTCAGATACGGCTTATTTGTATTCCACGTATGAAGAAGAATGTGAAGCTCGTGTTACCGATAAAGAAAAAATTATTATTTTAGGAGGTGGACCTAATCGAATTGGACAAGGCATTGAGTTTGATTATTGCTGTGTCCATGCCGCCTTAGCCTTACGCGAAGATGGCTATGAAACAATCATGATTAACTGTAATCCTGAAACTGTATCCACTGATTTTGATACCTCAGATCGTTTATATTTTGAATCGCTTACGCTTGAAGATGTCTTAGAAATTGTGCATTTAGAAAAACCTAAAGGCGTTATTGTGCAATTTGGTGGACAAACTCCATTAAAATTAGCACGTGCTCTTGAAGCTGCGGGTGTACCCATTATTGGCACCTCACCAGACTCCATCGATTTAGCAGAAGATCGCGAGCGCTTCCAAAAATTACTTGAACGTTTGAATTTACAGCAACCCCCCAATGCTACGGCACGCTCCGTAGAACAAGCCTTATTAGCCGCTAATGAGTTAGGCTATCCTTTGGTGGTACGACCTTCTTACGTCTTAGGTGGGCGGGCAATGGAAATAGTGTTTAATGAAGAAGGTCTGCAACGCTACATGAAAGAAGCGGTCAGTGTTTCGCATGATTCACCTGTGCTCTTGGATCGCTTTTTAGATGATGCTGTCGAAATGGATGTGGATGCGATTTACGATGGCGAGCAGTTACTTATTGGCGGCTTAATGGAGCATATCGAACAGGCAGGTGTGCACTCAGGCGATTCAGCATGTTCCTTGCCTCCGTATGAGTTAGCGCCACATTTACAAGATAAGTTGCGCGAGCAAGTGGCAAGTATGGCGGCAGCTTTAGGCGTAAAAGGTTTAATGAACACGCAATTTGCGATTCAAGGAGAGTCAATTTTTGTCTTAGAAGTTAATCCTCGCGCCTCAAGAACGGCACCTTTTGTCTCTAAAGCAACAGGGTATCCCTTAGCAAAAATTGCCGCACGCGTCATGGTAGGTCAGTCGTTAGCAGCTCAAGGAATAACCGAAGAACGCATACCCAATTATTTTTCAGTAAAAGAAGCGGTCTTTCCTTTTGTAAAATTTCCAGGTGTTGACCCTTTACTTGGTCCTGAAATGAAATCTACAGGGGAAGTCATGGGAGTAGGCAAAACCTTTGGTGAAGCCTTTGCTAAAGCACAACGTGCGGCCGGGGTGAATTTAAATGATAGTGGTAAAGTGTTAATTAGCATTCGTGATGCAGATAAGGCAAAAGTGCCAGATATTGCCAATATGTTGGTCGCTAAAAAATATGAAATTGTGGCAACGGGCGGAACGGCACGTTATCTGAAAGCCGCAGGTATTCCATGTGAAGTCATTTATAAAGTCAATGAAGGTCGTCCCAACACAGTGGATATGATAAAAAATGGACAAATCCAGTTAATTATTAATACCACTGAAGGTAAAAAAGCCATTTCGGATTCATTCACTATGCGCCGAGAAGCACTACAGCATCGCGTCCCTTATTACACTACCATGGCGGGTGCAAAAGCGGCCTGTTATGCGCTGGGCGAGTTAGATGCTGGGGATGTAGTCTGTTTACAAGATTTACATAAAAATTTATGTGGTTAGGAAAGAATAAAATTAGGAGTCATTAACATGAGTAAAGTACCTCTTACAATTAAAGGCGCGGAAAAATTACGTGCAGAATTAGAAGAATTGAAATCAGTGGTTCGGCCTCGCATTATTGCCTCTATTGCAACGGCACGGGCACATGGTGATTTAAAAGAAAACGCTGAATATCATGCAGCTAGAGAACAACAGAGTTTTGCAGAAGGACGTATTGGCGAAATTGAAGGCAAGCTTTCCAATGCACAAATCATTGATGTAACTAAATTAGATGCGAATGGTAAAGTGGTGTTTGGTTCAACCGTTGAAATTGAAGATTTAAATTCTGAAAAACGTGTGGTCTATCAAATTGTGGGTGAAGATGAGGCAAATATTAAAGAAGGTCGTATTTCGATTGGCTCCCCCATTGCTAGAGCACTTATTGGCAAAGAAGTTGAAGATGTGGTGACGGTTAAAGCACCAGCAGGAAAAATTGAATACGAAATTATTTCAATTAGCTATATCTAAAATACGCGAGGATGTGTGAAAAACACACATCCTTTTTTAACAAGGGATTATTTCTTGAGGTTGATGCGGTGAATCACAATAATCTGACCAATGGATTGAATTAATTCTGCACCCGTGGTCTGACAAATTTTGGCACTGATGCTTACCCTATCTTCGCGTTCTGCCCGAATTTTGATTTTAATTAGCTCATGGGTATCCAGAGCAATGTCAATTTCAGCTAAGACAGCTTCCGTTAATCCCGCTTGGCCAACAATCACCACGGGTTTTAAAGTGTGCGCCTGGGCTTTACACTTTTTCCTTTCTATCACATTCACGTGTTTTTCCTTACGATTAAATAATTATTACTATACAACACATTATGGCTAGAAGTAAAAGTAGCAATCGTTGGATGCAAGAGCATTTTGATGATGAATATGTCCGTATGGCGCAAGCTAAAGGTTACCGATCGCGTGCAGTGTTTAAATTAAGTGAGATTCAGGAAAAAGATCATCTCATTAAGCCTGGAATGAATATTATCGATTTAGGTGCTGCGCCAGGAGGCTGGTCACAATATGCACGTCAATTAATCGCAAAAAAAGATAAGCTAATTGCCTTGGATATTTTGCCGATGGAGCCTTTAGAGGGTGTTGAATTTATTCAAGGTGATTTCACTGAAGAGCTTGTGTTACAACAATTATATGATGTATTAGCACGTGCACCAGTTAATTTAGTGATGTCAGATATGGCACCTAACATGAGTGGCAATAAAGGCATTGATCAGCCACGTTCAATTTTTCTTGGTGAGTTGGCCTTGGATACTGCCAAAACTGTTTTAGCCAAAGACGGCTGTTTTTTGGTGAAAATATTTCAAGGCGAAGGCTTCGAAATATTTCATCGTGAGGTACAAAACGCTTTTTCAAAAGTCGTGATTAGAAAGCCAAAGGCTTCACGTCCTAGAAGTAACGAAGTTTATATTTTAGCTAAAGGCTTTAAATAATTTTTGAAGACCTTATATTTAACTACTGATCGTCTAATGATGACCTTCAGGAAAATTAACGCCTGATAGGAATCTATCAGATTTAAAATGAACCGTACCAGCCTAGGGGTGAGTACTTTGAACGATATGATAAAGAACGTAGTCTTATGGGTTGTCATTGCTGTGGTATTGATGTCCCTGTTTAATAATTTTGGACCACAAAGCGATAAAAGCGATACTGCACTTTCATATTCCCAATTTATTGATTCTGTAAAAGCAGGTCAAGTTCAACAAGTTGTCATTGATGAGCATATCATTAAAGGTAAATTGCAAGGTGGGCAGGTGTTTAAAACCTATGCACCAAACGATAATCATTTAGTTGACGATTTATTGGGAAATAATGTTGAAATTAAAGCTGTGCCGCCAGAGCAGCCCTCGTTATTAATGCAATTATTGGTGTCATTTGGCCCCATGTTGTTATTGATTGCAGTATGGGTATTTTTTATGCGGCAAATGCAAGGCGGTGCGGGTGGACGCGGCGCGATGAGCTTTGGTAAAAGTAAGGCAAGGATGCTTGAAGAAGATCAAATCAAAGTTACGTTTGCAGATGTGGCGGGTTGTGATGAGGCGAAAGAAGAAGTAGAAGAGATGGTCGATTTTTTAAAAGATCCAGCAAAATATCAACGTTTAGGTGGAAAAATTCCCCGTGGCGCATTAATGATTGGCCCGCCAGGAACAGGTAAAACTTTATTAGCACGCGCCATTGCTGGCGAAGCTAAAGTACCTTTTTTTACTATCTCAGGTTCTGATTTTGTAGAAATGTTTGTGGGTGTGGGTGCGTCACGTGTCCGTGATATGTTTGAGCAAGCAAAAAAACATGCCCCCTGTATTATTTTTATCGATGAAATAGATGCTGTGGGTCGTCAACGTGGCGCAGGATTAGGCGGTGGCAACGATGAGCGTGAGCAAACATTAAATCAATTATTAGTAGAAATGGATGGTTTTGAAGGTAACGAAGGCATTATTGTTATTGCTGCAACCAATCGTCCAGACGTCTTAGACAAGGCGTTGTTGCGTCCAGGTCGTTTTGATCGTCAAGTTACCGTAGGTTTGCCTGATGTAAGAGGTCGTGAACAAATATTAAAAGTACACATGACCAAAGTACCCGCTGCTGATGATGTTGAAATTAAATACATTGCGCAAGGCACACCAGGCTTTTCTGGGGCTGATTTAGCTAATTTAATTAACGAAGCAGCATTGTTTGCCGCACGTACCAATAAACGTGTCGTGAGTATGTTTGATCTTGAAAAAGCCAAAGATAAACTCATTATGGGTGCAGAAAGGCACACGATGATTATTGGTGAAAAAGAGAAAAAAATGACGGCTTATCATGAAGCAGGGCATGCCATTGTAGGCTTGTTAACACCCGAACATGACCCCGTTTACAAAGTAAGCATCATGCCAAGAGGGCGAGCATTAGGTGTAACCATGTTTCTTCCAGAAAAAGATCAATACAGTGCCAGTAAACAAAAATTAGATAGCATGATTTCAAGTTTATATGGTGGACGTATTGCTGAAGAAGTTATTTTTGGGTGGGAACAAGTGAGTACTGGTGCATCAAATGATATTGAACGTGCCACAGAACTAGCCCGTAACATGGTTACTAAGTGGGGCTTATCGCAACGTTTAGGACCACTTTCCTACAGCGAAGAAGAAGGTGAGGTGTTTTTAGGGCGCTCAGTAACGCAGCATAAATCGGTAGCTGAAGAGACTTCGCATACTATCGATGAAGAGATTCGTTCCTTCATCGATCGTAACTACGAACGCGCAGTCACTATCATTAAAGATAATATTGATATTTTGCATGCAATGGCAGAAGCTTTAATTAAATATGAAACAATCGATAAAGATCAAATTCACGATTTAATGGCAAGAAAGCCCGTGCGTTCGCCTAAAGATTGGGATGATATGCCGCCCCATGAAGGTAATCTAAAAGATGAGCTATTAACTAAAAAAGAGTCCGTTAAAGAATCTAATATCGGTGGTGCGGCGGAACAGATTTAAGGCTAATGGGTTAATGGAATTGCTTATTAAATATAGACAGAAACAAACATGACAAAAAAATATTTTGGTACGGATGGTATTCGAGGTGAAGTAGGAAAACCGCCTATCACGGCTGATTTTTTATTAAAATTAGGCTGGGCAGCAGGCAAAGTGTTTGCTAATGGCGGGCATGATTTTGTGTTAGTGGGTAAAGATACTCGCATTTCAGGCTATATGTTTGAGTCTGCCTTAGAGGCAGGTTTAACTGCGGCGGGCATGGGGACTCGATTGCTAGGGCCTATGCCAACCCCAGGTATTGCATATTTAACGCGCACCTTACGAGCACAAGCAGGAATTGTCATCAGTGCATCGCATAATCCGTACTACGATAATGGCGTTAAGTTTTTCTCAGTAGATGGCACAAAGTTAGCCGATGAGGTTGAGGAAAAAATTGAATACTATTTAGACGCACCAATCTCTACCGTATCTTCTGCAAAACTAGGCAAAGCAAAGCGTATTGCAGATGCCTCAGGACGTTATATTGAATATTGCAAAGCCAGTATTCCAACACGATTAGATTTTGCACATTTAAAGATTGTTGTGGATTGTGCAAATGGAGCAACGTATCACATAGCACCGCACGTTTTTAGTGAAATTGGTGCCGAGGTTATTGCCCTTGGCGTCATGCCAGATGGTGTCAACATTAACGAGAATTGCGGGGCAACAAATACGGCTCAATTGGTTGCTTGTGTTATCGCTGAACAGGCTGATTTAGGTATCGCCTTAGATGGTGATGGCGATCGTTTAATCATGGTTGATCATAAGGGCGAAGTTGTAGACGGTGATGAATTAATTTACATTATTGCTAAATCAAGATTATCAGAAGGAAAAATGCAAGGGCCTGTTATTGGCACATTAATGACTAATCTTGGTATGGAGCATGCGTTAACAACCTTAGGCATTGATTTACTAAGAGCCAACGTAGGTGATCGTTATGTTATGGAGATGCTCAACGAACATAATGGCATTTTAGGTGGTGAAAATTCAGGACATATTATTTGTCTTGATAAAACAACCACAGGAGACGGCATAATTGCTGCCTTACAAATACTGGCAGAAATGCATTATTCGGGTAAAACGCTGCATGAATTAAAATCTGGCATGCAAAAATATCCGCAAGTGTTAATTAATGTCAAAGTGGCTAAAAAAGTTAATCTTGATGATTATCCTAGTGTACAGTCTGCGGTTAATGCAGTTGAAAGTAAGCTTGCTAATAAAGGTCGAGTTTTACTAAGAAGCTCAGGGACTGAGCCGTTATTGCGCGTCATGGTTGAAGGAGAAAATAAAGACTTAGTGCAAAGCTGTGCTGAACAATTAGCGAATGAAGTGCATATTGCAATAGGTGCTTGAACTCATGATTAATAGCCTATATCATTGTGCGTTTTACTGTATTAGGGGGAAATAATGCGTCAATCACTGGTCGTTGGAAATTGGAAAATGAACGGTACCTTAGCAACGAATAAATTGCTTGCTGAAGGTATTGTTGCGGGCTTGAATGCAAGCTCAGAAAGTGCAGCCTGCGCAGTCTGCGTCCCTTTTGTCTATCTGCCTAGTATTGGTGACATTGTTAAAGGTAGTCGTTTAGGCTTAGGCGCACAAAATATTGCAAATAAAGCTTCAGGTGCGTTTACAGGCGAGGTTGCAGCAAGCATGCTAGTTGAGTTTGGTTGTCAATATGCACTTGTTGGGCATTCTGAAAGACGAACTTACTACGGAGACACAAATCAAACTGTGGCTGAACGTTTTTGCCAAGCGCAAGAACAAGGTATTACGCCAATTTTATGTATTGGTGAAACCTTAGCGCAGCGCGAAAACAATCAGACCTTTGCCGTAGTTGAGGAGCAGCTTGATGTTGTTATTGCGTTAGCAGGTATTCACGCCTTCAGTAAAGCCGTTATTGCTTACGAACCCGTTTGGGCCATTGGCACAGGAAAAACAGCAACCGATGAACAAGCGCAAGAAGTTCATCATCACATCCGTTCATATATTGCGGCTAAAGACCAAACTATTGCTGATAAAATTCAAATTCTATACGGTGGTAGTGCAAAGCCTGATAATGCAAAAGGTTTATTTGCTATGCCAGACATCGATGGTGGGTTAATTGGTGGAGCCTCTTTAGATGCAGAGTCTTTTTTACAGATTTGTCATTCGATATAAATAGCACACACTTACTATGTATCAATTAATTATAGTTATTCATGTCTTGATAGGCTTGGCCATTATTGGATTAATTATGATCCAACAAGGCAAAGGTGCAGATGCAGGCGCAACCTTTGGTGGTGGTGCGTCAGGATCTGTTTTTGGCGCCCAAGGTTCAGCCTCTTTTTTAACAAAAACAACGGCAACCTTAGCAGGTTTATTTTTTGCCACCAGCTTAGGGTTAACGGTTTATAACAGCCACCAAGTAAAAGCTGTGGATATTATGAGCTCAGTTCCTTCGGTAAATAGCCCTGCTGTTGGCGTTGAAACTAAACAAGAGGCAAGCTTGCCGTTAATCCCAGAAGCTGTCAAAACTGCACCACTTGCGGCTGAAAACTCATCAACTCCAATTGTTGAGCCTAATGAAAACAAAGGTGAGCAAGCGCCACAGGCAGTCAGTGTTGAAGCGACTGATAAGCAAGCTAAGCCAACTTCGACAGTACCTGAAGTGATAGAAAACAAAGCAGGTAAAGAGGCTAAATCTGCCTCTCAAAAAGAGCTTACAAAAGAAACTAAAAAAGAGAAGAAATAAACTTAATGCCGATGTGGTGAAATTGGTAGACACGCCATCTTGAGGGGGTGGTGACGCAAGTCTTGCCGGTTCAAATCCGGCCATCGGTACCAAATAGCAATTTAAAAACGCTCAACGAAATACAAGAACCCGTAAGCCATAAGGCTTAGCGGGTTTTTTATTGTCTAATAAAAAGCATTAACTATAAAAAAAATTTAAAAATGATTTTTTTAAATAATCAATGCCCTTTTATCAAAAACTAAATTCCACTAAAAACATACTAAAATTATACGATAAGCATAACGTAAATTAATCTTCAGATTTAGAAGTGCTACGATGATAAAAAACATACTCTCATAAATTATTCAGCGATAACTAACGATGAAAAATGACCAAGCTCTATCAAGCAATACTTCAGGCATCCGAGATAACCATTATTTTGGAAAAGTGGGTGATTTTTTAAACGAAAAAATACAAGCCAATGCAAAATGTCGTTTTGTATCCGCATACTTTAGTATTTTTGGTTTTGAAGCTTTGCGAGCATCATTATCAGATATTGATGAACTACACTTCTTGTTTGGTGATCCAGCGTTCATAAAACAGATTGATGTAGAGCAATCTCAAGCTAAAGCATTTGATATTACAGAACAAGACCTATGGTTAATCAATCGACTTGAACAAAAAGCCATTGCCAAAATGTGTGCCGCGTGGATTACTGAAAAAGTTAAAATACACTCTTTGATAAAAAGTAATTTATTACATGGAAAGTTGTATCACATTGATAACAAAGGTGTTGAGTCAGCGCTATTAGGTAGTTCAAATTTCACCTTACATGGCTTAGGAAAAGGTAATGCAAATATTGAGTTAAATCTTATTGTCGACAGCGATAGAGATAAGCGCGATTTAAAAGCGTGGTTTGATAAAATATGGAATGATAAAAGCTTGGTTAACGATGTAAAACAAGAAGTGTTAAACCATTTAGCGCACATTTATCAAAATCATTCGCCTGAGTTTATTTATTACAAGACGCTCTATCATATTTTTTATGAAGACTGGCAACAGCAGCAGCAACAACGAGAGGCGATTGAACACAGCTCATTAAAAGACTCCATTATCTGGAAAACCTTATTTAATTTTCAAAAAGAAGGGGTTATCCACGCCATTACCAAAATACAAACTCATAATGGGTGTATTTTAGCGGACAGTGTGGGCTTGGGTAAAACTTACGAAGCCCTTGCTGTGATCAAGTATTTTGAAGCAAAAAATAAAAGTGTTTTAGTGCTATGTCCCAAAAAACTCAATGAAAATTGGCTGCTTTATTCCTCACGTTATAGTCGAAATTTTAATCCCTTAAGCACAGACAAATTAAACTACATCGTACTCAGCCATACCGATTTAAATCGCAAGAAAGGCGAGGTCAATGGCGTTAACTTAGGTGCGTTTAATTGGGCAGATTTTGATTTACTGGTAATAGATGAATCGCATAACTTTCGTAATGATAATAAAAGTACCACTGGCACATCGCGTTATCAATGCTTGCTAGAAGATGTTATACAATCTGGCGGGAAAACTAAGGTTTTACTTCTTTCTGCAACGCCTGTTAATAATGATTTATCTGATCTATATAATCAAATTCGATTAATTAGTGCAGATGATAATCATGCGTTTGCAGGCATAGGCATTATTGATACTAAAAAAACTTTAAAAGCCGCTCAAAATGCTTTTCATAATGCTGTTAAAGAACAACGACAAACCCACTTAGGGCATCATTTACATGCTGATTTTTTTAAATTACTCGATGCCATCACTATTGCGCGTTCGCGTAAACATATTGAACGGCATTATCCAGAAATTGCCGAAGAATTAGGCGGCTTTCCAAAACGCTCAAAACCCAAATCAATTTACTATTCTATTGATACACAAAATAAATTTCCTTCATTTATGGCTATTGAAAAGGAAATTTCAGGGTATCAACTCTCACTCTTTAACCCCAGTAAATATTTACGCGAAGACTGCCGAGCGTTGCCTCAATACCAAAATAAAGTAAAGAATTTTACCCAAGAAGATCGTGAGCATTATTTAATTGGCATGATTAAAGTCAATTTTCTTAAGCGACTGGAAAGCTCAGTCGTATCCTTTGCAGACACTATGATGCGAACCGTTTCAAAAATTGACGTATTGATTAAAAAAATACAGCAATTTGAAAATATTGAAAACAGTATTGAGTTTGAAGACGAAGACGATGATGAAATTAATGCTACCTTAGCGGTAGGCAAAAAAATCACATATCAATTGGAGCACCTTGATTGTGAAAAATGGCTGCAAGATTTAGAAAGTGATAAGCAACAACTCACAAAATTACGAGATATGGCGCAAGAGGTGTCGCCGCAGCGTGATGGCAAATTAGCCCAGCTTCAGGATTTAATTGCAGAAAAAATAAGCACGCCCACCCTTGATAAGCAACACAAAGCTATTCGTAAAGTAATTGTTTTTACAGCTTTTTCAGATACTGCACGGTATTTATACACCGCCTTAAAAGAAAATGTAGGAGTGCATTGTGGCGTAGTGACGGGTTCATTTTCAGAATCAAGCTTGGGTGGCAAAAATTTTAACGATATTTTGATTAATTTTTCCCCCCTATCCAAGCAACGTAGTCATTTTAAACAGACGCTTACAGAAGAAATTGATGTATTAATTGCCACGGATTGTATTTCAGAAGGGCAAAATTTACAGGATTGTGATTGGGTTATTAACTACGACATACATTGGAATCCAGTGCGCTTAATTCAGCGTTTTGGGCGTATTGATCGGATCAATAGTCAGCACAATTATGTGACCATGATTAACTTTTGGGCAACGCCAGAACTCGATAAATATTTAAACTTAAAAAATCGTGTTGAAGCACGCATGGCGCTTGTTGATATTTCCGCCACCGCCTCAGATAACTTATTACAGGGTGATGATACAAACAAAATGGCCACCGCCAAACAAGATATTAAAGACGAATTAACCTATCGAGATGAACAACTAAAACGCATGAAAGATGAAGTGCTAGATCTTGAAGACCTGAATGAAGGCACCACGTTAACAGATTTTAATTTTGATGATTTTCGTGCTGATCTTGGCGGCTATTTAGATAAGCAACATGAAAAAATAGCCCATGCTCCGCTTGGTTTATATGGCATCGTGCCTGCGCAACCCGCAGCATCACTCACTAAAGGCGTTATTTATTGTTTAAAACAAAAGGACTATCAACACGAAGCAACGCAACAAGTAAATCCCTTAACGCCATTTTTTCTGATTTATATTCAAGACAATGGCGAGGTTAAATACAATTTTGCAGAAGCCAAGCACACGCTAGAAGTATTTAAAGCCCTCTGTCTAGGCAAAGACCAACCTAATGAAGCCTTATGTCAATTATTTGATAAGCAAACCGATGAGGGCGGCAACATGGCGCATTATTACGACTTAATAGTGAAATCTGTTGCGGCGATAAGCAACGCAGTGCAAGAAAAAGAAATTATCAAATTAACCACAAGGCGAGGCGCGTTATTGCCTGAAGCGTCACAGCAAATAACAGCACCCAGCGATTTTACCTTGATTACTTGGTTAGTTATTATTTAGAAAAGCACGCTCAACGTGCACAGCTTAGATATTTTAAAATGAACACGACACACGCAACACAACACAACATTACCCGCGAAGACTACTTTGCCTTAGCAGAAACCGCTGAAAGCAAACACGAATTTTTTAATGGTGAAATTTTTGCGATGACAGACGGAACGAATCATCATTCCAGAATTTCAGGGAATACATTTTCAGCGTTTAATATAAAACTGCGCGGAAAATACTGCACCGCCACAAACAGCGATATGCGCATTGAAACGCCAAACGGTTTAATCACCTATCCCGATGCGGCAATTTTTTGTGGCAAGCCAGAATTAACCAAAAATCAATGTGCATTACTCAATCCCGTTGTCATTATCGAAGTCTTATCGCCTTCAACACGCCGTTATGATCAAATTGATAAATTTAGTCTCTATCGCTCCATTCCAACGTTTCAAGATTATCTACTAATTGATGCTGAAAAAGTGCTTGTGCAGCATTTTCATAAAATTAACACTGATGAATGGCTGCTGCATGATTATTACCACCTAGCCGATGCCATGATATTAAACAGCATTCAAGAAACACTACACCTACATGAAATCTACGAAGGCCTTGACTATGACCAATAAAAACACGCTTCAAACCCTCATCAAGCACTTTGCAAGCGGAGATTTAAAAGCCAACGCCCTCGCCTTATTTAAAGAGCTGGGTTATCAAAGTCCACGCACGCTTAACAAACCCATCAATGAAATATTAAGTGCTTTTAACCCCGAGAAAGCACTGTTTTCAGAATGGCTTAACGCGCCATTTCTGTTTCAATTAGCACAAGATAATTTAAGCAATATCCAATCCTTACTCACCGACGTTGATGGAACAATCATTGAATCCTATTTATTTGTCGCCATTGAATTAGAAAAACCTGACTATTCACGCACGCAACTTGTCACCATCACCCGTGAGCTTAATAAAAGTTCACAACCCGTATTAATTTTATTCAAACACGGCAACACCTTAACCTTATCTGTTATTCATCGCCGCTTGCATAAACGCGACGACAGCCGCGACGTGTTAGAAAAAGTCACGTTATTAAAAGATATTCGTATCAACGAGCCGCACCGCGCTCATCTGGATATTTTGGCGGAACTAGCCTTTGCTAAGCTAAATTTAAAAGCCAACGCGAGTTTTGTTGATTTGCACAACGCCTGGCAAACGGTTTTAGATACCAAAACGCTTAATAAACAATTTTACAAAGAAATATCGCAATGGTATTTCTGGGCAATGAAAGAAGTCTATTTTCCTGATGCAGAACACGCGGCAGCAGAAAAAGGCAGTATTTTTGAAGATGAACATAAAGTGCGTGAACACAATGCTAAAAACTTAATTCGCTTACTGACGCGCTTATTATTTGTTTGGTTTATCAAAGAAAAAAATCTGATTCCAGAGCAAATATTCAACGAAGACTGGATTAATGGACAATTAAACGGATTTAAACCGCAGCTTAACAGCAAAGCAAACAGCCTTTTTCAAGGCAATGACAGCCATTATTACCGCGCCATTTTGCAAAATCTATTCTTTGCAACGCTCAATCAAACCACTCATAAACGTGAATTTCGTAAAGATGGACAACATCGAAATGTCACCAATTTAATGCGTTATCAAACCTATTTTAAGCAACCACAGGCGTTTTTAACGTTAATGAAAGACGTCGTGCCCTTTATGAACGGCGGTTTGTTTGATTGTTTGGATAAGGTCGTTCCTGATTTAAAAGGCAAACAAGGCGGCGACGTGATTGCTTACGAAGACGGATTTTCAGACCGCCCCGATAATAAATTGCGTGTGCCTGATTACATTTTCTTTGGCTCACATAAAAACGTCGATTTAAGCGAAGAACTCGGCAACAAACAAAAATCCGTCGAGATTAAAGGCTTAGTCGATATTTTAAAAAGCTATAAATTCACCATCACTGAAAACACGCCGATTGAAGAAGATATTGCGCTCGACCCTGAATTATTAGGGCAAGTGTTTGAAAATTTACTCGCCAGTTACAATCCTGAAACCAAAACCACCGCACGCAAACAAACAGGCTCTTTTTATACCCCGCGTGAAATTGTCGATTACATGGTTGATGAATCGCTCAAGGCTTATTTCAAATCTAAATTAGAGCATTTGACGACTGAACAATTAGACGATTTATTGAGTTATACAAAACCCACGCCCGAATTCTCAGAAACAGATAAAAC
>CAJAQT010000105.1 GCA_903944165.1 uncultured Methylococcaceae bacterium
TACAAATCGAGTTTGTGCCAAAGTTGCGCTAAATTTAATTTTTCAGTGGATTTCAAAGACAGAATGTTGAGTTTTGGCGGACTTACAAAAATGCGTCTGTCATCGGCTCGCGCTTTCATCATCAAAGCAAATGCGGCAAGTTGCGCGGCGCGGTCGTCGATGTCTAAACCGTAGAGATTTTTTTCTAAAATTAAACGTGGAATGGCTTTGGGTTCATAACCTTGTTCTTCATAAATGCCTTTTAAAATATCGTAGGCTTCAACCAAAATGTGACCTGAGCCGCAAGCGGGGTCTAAAACGGTTAAGGTTTCAGGATTTAAAAATTGACCATCAAGCGCAATACGAGATTGAATTAAAGCGTTGAGTTTTTCTTGAACGTCGGGCGATTGCTCGGCGGGTTGAATGTAATAATCCAACTGGCATTTTTCTTTTAGATTTGAATGTGGATTTGCCATTAACCACAAACGCCCGATGCTGTTTTGCACCAAGTATTTCACAATCCAATTCGGTGTAAATAATTGCGTGGCGGCGGGAATATCTTCACTTTGAACGACTTTACCAATGACCGCGTCTTTCTTTTCAGAAATATAAAACTGATACAACCAACCAATGACTTCGACATTTTGGCAGGTGTCGGGAGTCATCGCTTCGCGGGTATAAGCCAAAATCGAATTCCCTGAAAGCAAATCATCAGGCATCAAAATTTCGGTGTAATCATCAATGCGTTCAAATAGAAAATCCATTGACGCATTCCAATAATTACACACCGCGACAATTAACAAACGATAGGCTTCACCTTGTGCATCGTGGCTAGGTATTTTCCCTGATAACAAATCAAAAATGCGTTGCTTGGTTTTTTCATTGCCAAAATTATCATCAATATGCCCCGCTTTGGCTTCAGATAAAATTTCGGGTTGAAATTGCCCAGGATCAGAAGGCGACACGATGCTGACGCGGTTGTAGCGGTTCACGTCCATGTAGCGCAGCGCACAAAAACGGTTGAACCAGATGTAGGCTACCCGCTCGATGATATGATCTTTACCGTCATCATGAAGCGCGCTTTCTAATTGCTTGATGGCTTGAGCATTTTCACGTCGCGCGGCGCTGTCTTCAGATAATACTAATTTGAGCTTGGCTGATATTTGCTCGATCAGGCTGCGGCGGGCATATTGGGCGAAACGTTTGAGTTTGGTGGTTTCCATCAATTTACGCTCCTCCGGTTGCAGCAGCTAAGCGTGTGACCGGCCACTTGGAAAAGTTTTCGTTCCACGTTTCGATGTTGAAGACCTGACAGTTTTTAACCGGATGCCTTTGCCATCGGTTGGAACTTTTGCCTGCGGGTGGGAGCTTCTTAGCTATTTCATCTGATAAGTTTGGCAGTACCTCGCCTTCAAGTGTCACTAAACTGAGGTAGTGGACTGTTTTGGACAGTCTGTCTTCTGCCCAGCGATAGAAAAAACTGTCTATGAATTTTGCCGCGAATGTTGAACTCAGTGTGCCGTCATTTAGCCCCTTGTGAAACTTTTCAAGTCCCTTCGCTTGAGCATTCGGATTGCCCGGGTCTTTCACTTCAACAAACACAATGGCCTCTTCAAATTCGACAATAAAATCGACACGATGCATTTCAGCAATGCCGTGGTAATCGGATTGTCCTGGTTTCATCTGGTCGAATATCAGCCCATCGATGGCATCGGTAAAATCGATCTCAATATCACGTTCTCTGAGTTTCATTTACCCAATCCGCCCATATTTTTGTTGACCTGTTCCTTGGTTAGGTCGTTGAAGGTGTCGGCAATGACATTAGGTGTTATAGACCTGTAATCTTTTACGGTATCGATTTTTATATTTCCATTTTCATCACGAAACAAGGCGTGGAAACTAATATCATCCGTATCTTTATCCATAAGTAAATCAAACCATTTAAGCAGCACATAGTCATGAGTTGCTAAAATGATTTGCTGTCCATTGCGGGATAATTCCAAAAGAATTTCCACCAATAATTTTAAAAGCTTTGGATTGACGTTTGTTTCAGGTTCATCCCAAAACAGCGGTCCACTCGAGCCTGGATATATTGCGCCTGTTTCTAATAATCTGGCTAGAATGCCGATCTTTCTAAAACCTTCGGCCATTACATTGGCCGAAAACTCATTCGTCGCTGTTTTGAATGTGACTTTACCGCCACCATAGTAAATAAAACTTCCACCGCAAATTTTTTCTATTTCTTGTATTGCCCATTTGGATTTAGCGGGTAATTTATCAGTGCGAAGCGTTGGCAGTTCAAGCAGCGTATAAAGTTCGCGAAATAGTTCATCAAAAGAAAGCTGAAATTTATCGAATAAGCCGCCGAATCCCAACATAAAAGAAAGCATTTCTTTGGTGGGAATAAAAACAGGCTCTGATTCAGCCCAATTATTTACTGCTGATGGTTCATTGATTTTCCATTTTTCAATTTGTAGCATTCTAGAATTATGGTAAAGCGTAAAGGCCAAATTTTGATCAAAACTGAAACTTATTGCCATACTGGCTTGTTCGGTATCACCTTCACGGATAGCACCATCCCGATACAACTTACCCAATTTGTCATCTAATGGTTTAAAAATCCCGATAAATTTTTCGGTTAACTTTTGAATGCGTTCCTGTTCATTGCTATTAGGAAACCTTTGTTGCGTTAAGGCAGCCCAAGCTAATGCGTAAGCAATTTTTAACAGGTGTGTCTTTCCAGTACCATTTTCTCCAATAATAATATTGATTTTAGGAGAAAGCGGTATATCCAGTTTGTTGAATGCCGTGAAATTTCTTAGCTTTATATTTTCAATCATATCTGTATCCTTTTTCCTTTTCGGATTTCCTCTAACAATGCTTCGCGCATAGCTTCAAGATAGGTGTCTACATCGTTTTCATTCACCAGCCACGCTTTGTCGAAAGCTATATTGATGTTTCGGGATAAAACAGATTGAGGCCTTGTTTCTTTTGCCAGTGAGTTATTGCCTAGTTCTGGGACATCGAAATCCCCCGTTTCAATAGATGGTTTAGGCGCTACTAACGCCAATATTTTATCTAAGAGTTTTTGATAACCCTGATCTTCAAAATAGCGTAAGCGGTCGTTTATCACCGCTATTAGGCTTTGCTGTTTGATATGTTCAATCAATTCCTGATACGGTGCATCCAGTTCTGCCATTCTGACATCGGGTAATTTTTGAAACTCTTCCAGCCCGTGCATACGGTGCTGCAAGGTTTTATGTCTCTCAATGGCCTGAGTACGAACTTCTTCAACTTGATTATCGATTTTCTGAGCTAAGGCATCGAGTTCGTTTTTTATCTGTTGAATACGATTTCCCTTGAAACAGGTTGGATCGTTTAATACAGAATGAATCGAGGTCGGAACTTCACTTTCCACATAGGCAAAGTTTGGTTCTTGCGTTTGCAAAAATTTACGAGCGCTATCATAAATTTTACGTTGCTCTCCAGGTTTATCATCAGTGCCCATGAATTTTCGAACGGGATCGATCACGCCTTCCTTCATGGTAAGCAGACTGTCTTCTTGACGGGCGAGCTCAGTCAGATACCAGATGTAGGGTTTACCATTCAGCTCTTTAAGTTTATCTAAGACTGGATTCAATGCGCCCAAGAACGGATATTGAGAGGCCAAAGCCGTCAGTCTGGAGAGCTGTTGACTTAACTGTTGGAATGCCTCAGCGGTTTCACTGCCAAGGGCTTTGGCTTCGCTCGCACGAGGCGGGGTGTCGAAGAAATCTTCATAAAATGCTTTAAGCACACGAATCTGCGAGGCAGTGAATTCAACCTGGGGTTCCAACACTAGATTGCCGTGTCCATGGGTATTGCGAAGCGCCCGTTCCAATTCGTTTTCTGCAAGCAGATTGCCATCAAGGCGCATCTCAACCTTTCCACGGGCGCAAAGGCTGGCCAAGGTACAAAGCACAGCTGCAAAATACCAGCCATAGGGCTTGCGTTCGAATTCTTCCAATAGCGATTTTGCGGTAGTACGCACTCCTTTCCGATTATTGCTTTGGATGAACGCCAGTAATTCTTGCTCTGACTCGGCTAAGGCGGCGACATCATTACCGAAAATCCCATCTTGAGAAGCTTTAAGGCATTGGGCGATGTCATTTTCGGTATAGGTAATATCTCGCAGCATCCGCAGATTCGTGTAGGTGCGTGTTATCAGTTCATGAAAACCTTTAATGAGTCGAGACTGAGCATCTTCGGTGCCTATTTCTATTTCGTTTCCCGCGACATAGAGTTTGGATTTACATAAGAGTGTTTGCACGAGCTTTTGTAAAGCGTCATAACGCTCTCGGTTTTGAAAACTCTTGTCGGTCAAAATGCGTTTGATCGCTTCCTGTTGGGTGATAGAGATATTTTGACGAATGTATTTCTCAGTTCGTTTGTACATCAAAATGTCACGAACCAAGCGGTCGTCTGGCGGCATAACGGCCAATAACTCATCTCTGCCAAAAGAATGCATGACCAACGAGGCTTGGTTATCGGCAAATTCATGAAAAGGGCTGATGATATGAATGCACAATTCGGATTCACGACCGAATAGGCGTTCATCAAGTTTTCGAGTAAAGGGATAATCCTGACCATTATCGTCGTAACGGATTTTCTTATTTTTTATGACATAGTCGAATACCAGTTTTTCGAGCTCAGCAGCAACATCATTCGATTCGACCTCGGTATTTTTAATTTCTACCTCAATGTCTTTCTCTTCGTCCGTGAGATATTCATAAAGCTCGCCATTACGCTGAATATAAGTCTGTTGCTCCAGCAGGTTTAGAGCCTCTTCTACTTTTTTGCGTAGGCCGGGTAAATCTTGGTTGAAAGCCTCCAACATCAAAACGCAAAGGTTGCGTAAGGTGGGTTTAAATGCTTTGACATACTTAACCAGAAAGAGGGCTTTTAATAGGCGTATGGCTAAGGTGTTATCGAGCTGCTTTTCCGCCGAAATAACCGCCCGCTGAGTATTGGCCTTAAGGGCTGTTCTGATACCCTCGAACATTAAGTCAAAAGTGGCGAGCTGGCCAATCTGGTGATCACCAATTTGAATCGCTACTTGCTGAAACACCCCCAACATCGACCGTTCACCCACCGAGCTGTGTTTACCTTCAAAGGCATTGTGCTGCGACAGGTTCTGAATGGCTGATTGAAATAAAGCGAACTGGTAAGGGATGAACGGGTAACCGTGAATAAAGTGATCCCGATCTTGGAAGTTGCGGTAAGTTTGGGAACCATCTGCAAAATCGAACAGGGTTTTGAAATTGTTCGCTTGCGCGTGGTAAATGTCGCCAAGCAATTGAACACCTTGCTCATTCTTCATGAGTAGGCGTTTTTGGATGACCTCGGCCACGTCAGCGCTGGTTAGTTTCATGCGGTTGGCAAACCGAGCCTGAATCTTGGAAAAGTCGTTACTCTGCTGCTTACCCATCTCACCGACCACAGAGGCCATGTCCTCTTGGGCAGTGACGATGACCCAAGCTCGACCACGGCATTTAGTGGCTAAACTTTCTGCAACGGTTTGCAGGTTTGTCATGAGCTTCACATTGTCGGCGACATATTGCCCGACTTCATCGACGAAAAAGTTCAGCCTGAATTCGGCGGGTTGCCTTTCGATGTAGGCACTGACTTGCTCAGCAAAGTCCTCAATGGATACACGATATTGACTTCGGTATTTATCGAGAATGCCGAGTGCGGCACTTTCATCGCCAGACGTAACGTCTGCATAAGCTTTGGCAATGTTTTTCCCTTCCAGCAGTGCTTGCTCGCGACCTTTGTGCCAGCTTTTTCCGGCGAGTGTTTGGTAAGCCGTTTTAAATGGCTCATACAGGCCACGGCTGTCGAGATCGCGTTCGAATTGTGCGATATGCCCCTGTTTACCGTAGTAGCCGCAGGTTTCATCAAAGACTTTAACGAACACAGCCAGGAGTGCATCAATTTGGGTTTTACTGATGACATCCGCTTTCTGGTCAATATTGAACAGAATACTTTTGGAAGGAATCTTTATGGCTCGGTTGAGGTCGCCGCGAAGAATTTCATTTTCCCCACACTTAGGTAAAAACAATTCAAGGGCGGTAACGCCATCTATTTGGCGATTCTCTAACAGCAAGGCCAGCATTTTCAGTAAATGCGATTTACCTGATCCAAAAAAACCTGATACCCAGACCCCATTGGCGCCTTCGTAGTTGTTATAGGCATCAAGAAAAGACTCTAGGCGTTTTTCAACCTCGTTGGTGAGGACGTACTCTTCGATTTCAAGGCGCAGGCTTGCTTCATCATTGGCTTTGATAACACCTTCAATTGGGCGATCGACTGGCTTATGGAAAATGGTCTTAAGAGTCATTACGCTTCCTTCGTTTATGCTTCACAGTGAAATAGGTTAAATGCGCGGTAATACTTATCGTCATGGAGTTTGCCAAATAAGTCGAGCGAGGCTCCCGACTCAAGCGAGTGGGTGTAAGCACCTGGAAAAAATAGGACAGTAGGTTTTTCTTTTGCGATGTTCTGTATGTTATTCAAGACATTATGTGAGCGAATATAAGGGAACACCTCGCCGACACCGCAAACGAAAAGAACATCGAATTCATGGGTTTCCAGCTTGTGTGCGATGGCGGGCGCAAGATGGGATTCTGGATCAAGCACACCCTGTAATAATTCTTTTAGCTCCTCCTTGGTGACTGAGTTTTCTAACTCAAGTATTTGCTCCCAAATCTCACGGCCTTTCAGGATTTCAACCGCTAGGTCATAGAGGTTGATTTCTAGTAATCTGACGCCTGATTGCTCTAGGCGGTTAACTAATTGACGTTGCAACCGCTCCATTTCAGCCGCCTTTTCCGGCTCGTAAGGACAGATAAAAAACGGAATATCGTTATTCAAGCTTTGCTTTTTTAAAAAACGAGTCCCCGAAATCACATTAAATAAGTGTTGAAATGTCTCCTGAATGGGCATTTTCCTTGTGTCGGCATTCACTTTTAGATGTCCTTCAAGTCAGATTCAAAAACGGGGAAACACGAAAAATCCTGTCGATTTTCGAAGGCTATGGACCGGATAAAGTCCGGGCTGAGCACGGCTGGGATGATGATGTTTTTGGGTGTCAATAGGTCGGCTTCCCGAAGCATTTTAAAAAGTACCTGACGCAGTTTATGCCGGGTAGCGGGTCGAATTTCGTCAAGTTTGGTATGCCACTCCGATTTTCTATTGAAAAATGAGTCAAAATCCTCGTAGCTCAAATCCGTTTTTAAACTGAGATACCGCTCGCGCACCACTTCAACAGCAAAGTCAGCAATAAAGCGATAACGACGGCACACCGCTAACCATAACAGATACCCTTGTTCTTGATACGACAAGGCCATAAACAGATTGATTTCTTTGGGGCTAAGGGTTTTTAGACGGGAAATGATTTCGCGGCTGACACGTTTTAATGAGCTGATTGTACGGGCTTGTAAGGTATTGTTTTCGCAAACCTCGATACCAACAGCTTTCCAGTCGCCAAGTTCAAGATACAAGGTAATTAATTTCAAGGATTCATTACGGAAGAGGGTTCCCGTGGTAAATGACATGCTGTACCTAACGCCGCTCATTCCGATTCCTTATTAGGGTGGGGTTGTTCGGCCGCCCCTCCAGATTTTACCCAGCCATCAACCTCATCCTTTTTAAATTTCCAAAGGCGTCCCATACGGTGAGCAGGCATAGATTGCTTATCAATCCATTTGTAAACAGTGTCATTACTGACGCCCAAATATTTGCAGATATCACTAATTGATAACCAGCGGTCTTCCATATCAGACATACCTGACGCTCCATTTTGACAATTACAAATTTTAAATCCATGCGTTATATGATGGATACGCAAACAGGAAAACTGTAGGGCAATTTGATTTATATAATTTTTATCAGTGCGTACACCTAAATTAATGGTAAATGGCTAACAAATTCCACTTTTATAAACCGAAATTTACCTGTTTAAACCGATTATATAGGTTGTGGCTGTCAATGTCTGTCCAAAAGTTATGGCTTAATTGAAAAAATGAGCAAATTTCCATTACAGGCCTAAAATTTCGGGAATATATCTCCCTACGTTTAATGCTTGAGCAGCCGCATCACTAACGCCGGCATGCTCCCTCATAATTTTTTGGATTTAGGATTAGCATTGCTTAATACCGGTTTTGAATTTATCTGATAACCCTCTGTGCTTTGATAGATTTTTTCTTTGAGGGTTTTGAAGTCCGATGCGGTTGGCAATGCTGCATAAACTAGCGTGTGTGAATCCCGTCTTGGTAATCGCTAGCCTCGAGCCTGTTATTGAGCCTTGATGGGATAGCAAAAAATCCCGTCTTGGCACCTTGCCTAGGTTGCCGATGCTGAAAATGGTTGATGTGACTGTAATGCTTCAGATGAACTTGGACTTGGCTCCCTCCACCAACAATGGAATTATGCGGCATTAGCCAGAGGCTGACAAACCGCCAATTCCACGTTATTTAACCGCCTATCCTTCCTCGCCATCCGTGCTGCGGCTAACTTCTCCTTACGCTCGGCAAAAA
>CAJAQT010000106.1 GCA_903944165.1 uncultured Methylococcaceae bacterium
CCCCTCCATGACTTTATCAATATACGCAATCCCGTAATTAACTGACCACACCACGCCCCAAATCGGCAACGCCACAATGCCAATGGCAATAAAAATAATAAAAATTACAGACTGGGTTAATAGCTCTTTCATAAGTGTCCTCATTAAAAAGGAATATCATTGTCAAAATTAGGCATAGGCGGTAAATAATCATTAGCCTGGTGCTTATGCTCGGTATCTTTATCCTGCTTACTGCCACAAAAATGAAACTCATTGACCAGAATGTCAGTGGCATAACGTTTTTCGCCATCTTTATCCCAAGTGCGCGTGCGTAACTTGCCCACCACCATAATTGCACTGCCTTTTTTAAAATACTCAGCAATCACCTCAGCACGATTACCAAAGGCCGAACACCTTACCCACTCAGTCAGCTCCTTCACTTCCTGAGTGTTTTTATCTTTCCAGCGATCAGTACACGCAATTGAAAAATTAACAACCGACTCACCCGACGGCAACAATTTAAGCTCCGGATCAGCCCCTAAATTACCCATGAATTGACACAAATTTAACGCCATTTATTACCTGCCTTGCTGTAACAGCACTAACCCATGCGAAGGTGCATGTAACACACAAGACAACTCACTATTATCTCTGTATGCCATATACTTAGCCGCTAACCACACCCGACCGCGAGGCGTAACGCGCAAAGTAAACCGATACCTGCCATTAATCTCAATATCAGACGGCTTAAACGTAAAATAGCCAGCGTTAACATAAGACTGATACGGCTCATTACGTTCTGAAAATATTATTTTTTGCTCATGCAACCACTTAAAAAACTTCTTTTCACCTAAATCAACCATATCATTCGACTTAACAAACTCCCTGATTAAAACCTCACCCGCCTTAATTGACGCCTCATTGCTAGCAAGAATTAACGCATCTTTTCTTTCAAGTGCATGTTGCTGCTGAGCAACCAAAGTCTGCGCAACCTCTAATTTTTCTTGCGTATCCGCCGCAAGACGTAACGCCTCGGCAAACGTTTTGGGCAAAGCAAAACCAGATAATTGATAGCCGCCAGTTTTGCGTATTGACGGCAACACCTCATCAACCAGCCAATCTTGAAAAGCCTCTGCTGATTCCAGTTTTGAACGCATAACTAAGCGATAAACATCGGACTCTGGGATGACTTTAGTCTGTAAGTCAAGCTGTTGATTTTGTTGGGGGTCGTGAAACGCGACCCCTATATCTTTCAATGACTTGGCTTTTTTGCAGTGGTCTATTATGGCTTGCTTGGTATTACTGTAACCAAGCCCTGTCGCCACATCCTTAGCAACAAACCAAGGCTCTCCCTCAGCATCTTTAATAACCCTGATAGCGTGTTGATTAAAATTAAACGGAATTAATTGGCTCATAAATTATTAGTATTTTTTGGTAACTCAATAAAAAATGCACAGTCTTCTTTATCATGCTCAAACAACTGCATCTCACACATATAAACGCCGTTGCCCTCATGCTTAATTTCTTGGCAACGCAAACAGCGTTCTTTTTTTAAACACTCACCGCCGTAACAGCGCACGTAATCATTTGGCAGCCTCATTAATAACACTAGCCTCTCCCATTAATTGAAATATACCCATGCGCCAACATACTTAACTGCGTTCTAACCATGCCCTCTAAGTGCATCAAACTCAGCTCAGTTTTGCTAAAATTACCCTGCTTAACCCTGCCATCCAACACGTCATGACACCGCGCACAACAATACGCGCCGTGCAAATCATGAGACTTCATGCCGACACCGGTATTTTTACAGCGAATATGAGCCAATACCGTCGTGCTCTCATCAAAACCACACACACCAGGGATTCTTACCAAACACGCCATACCCTTAGCCGATTGCCGTAAACTGCTCATACAAACCCCAAAATTTTAGACACCACGCGCTCTAACTCCTCACGGGTATAGCTTGTTAACACCTGCGCCAACACCACA
>CAJAQT010000107.1 GCA_903944165.1 uncultured Methylococcaceae bacterium
GCTTACCAGCCAGCAGTATGACGCCTATTTAAAAAGTATTGCCGAATACAGCGAAGCAAAAGCGACCTTGGATACAGCGTTTTTAGAGGGCAAGGCAGAAGGTAGAGAAGAAGGTAAGGCAGAAGGTAGAGAAGAAGGCAAGGCAGAAGGCGAACACGCCAAGGCAATTGACATTGCCAAAACAATGCTGGTTAAAGGCTTTGATGTTGCCACCATTGCTGAAATTACCCAATTGCACGCGGCTGAAATTGAAACGTTGTAGTAAAATAATTGGCGTCAACCATGTACGTAGGTTTGCGCAGCGTTACGTTAAGATGTTACGTCACGTTTACGTGCTGCCCCTGTTTTAAATGATAACGAAAATAGCGCGAAATCGTTGGCATGTTACAATTACCGCAGTTAATCCGTTGATAATTTCCTTTAAAGAATAATGATAACTTCTAACCATTTTATTACGTTTTTCATCTTATGTTTGCACCTGTTTGTTAATGCTGTGCATGCGGAAGAGGCTGATATTTCTGTCCCACCCGCACCAGCAGTTGAGGCGAGTGCTTATCTCCTACAAGATTTTCATACAGGTAAAGTCTTGGCGGCTAATAATCAAAATGTAAAATTAGCCCCGGCAAGTTTAACTAAAATCATGACTGTCTACGTGGTCTTGCGAGAAATTGCTAAGGGACACTTACATTTAGATGACGTGGCAACGATCAGTCAGAAGGCTTGGGGGACTTCGGGTTCACGCATGTTTTTGGAAGTCAATGCACAAGTCAAAGTTGAGGATTTATTAAAGGGCGTGATTATCCAATCTGGAAATGACGCGAGTGTTGCTTTAGCAGAGCATGTGGCAGGAAATGAGCTAACCTTTGCAGATATGATGAATCAACATGCAACAAGGCTAGGCATGATGAATAGTCATTTTAATAATAGTGACGGCTTACCCAGCCCAGATCATTACACTACTGCACAAGATTTAGCTATTTTAACCACCGCGCTAATTAAAGAATTCCCTGATTATTATCGTTGGTTTTCGCAAAAAGAATTCACCTATAACAATATTGTTCAACATAACCGTAACAAATTATTGTCTCGTGATGAATCTGTAGATGGCGTAAAAACAGGATTTACCGATGATGCGGGTTATTGCTTGGTGGCTTCTGCGTTAAGAGAAAATATGCGCTTAATCTCGGTGGTTATGGGTGCTAAAAGTGCCAATGCGCGTGCGAATGAAAATCAAAATTTGCTAAATTATGGCTTTCGTTTTTTTGAATCACATCGACTATACGAGGCCAAAAAAACTTTGAGTGATGCTAGAGTTTGGAAGGGAAATGAGCAAGCCTTAGCCTTGGGTGTGTTTGAGGATATTTATGTCACTATTCCACGGCGGCATTACAATGATCTGAAAGCAGAAATTAATATTGATAAAAAAATAATTGCGCCAATAGAAATAGGGCAAAAATTAGGCTCAATTATTGTAAAAATAAAAAATGATATTGTTGTTGATAAAGAGTTGGTCGCCTTAACGGCAATTGAACAAGGCAATATTGCTCGACGCCTCTACGATGGCGCAATGATGATGCTGGAGAAATCAGATGCTGGAAAATAAAACAGTTTTTTTAAATGGACAGTATTTACCGCTTAATGAAGCCAATATTTCAGTATTAGACCGAGGCTTTCTTTTTGGTGATGGTATTTATGAAGTCATCCCCTCTTATTTAGGTCAGTTATTTCATTTTAAAGCCCATTTTGAGCGTTTGGAGGCGAGCTTACAGGTTATTCGCTTGGCAAATCCTTATTCTTACGAAGAATGGCTTGCGCTCTTGATGCCTTTAGTGGACGCAACCAAAAATGAATATATTTATGTGCAAATTACCCGAGGTGTCGCGCCAAAAAGGGATCATGGTTTTCCAGAAACTAGCGTTCCCACAGTCTTTGCAATGTGTTCGCCTATTACTGTTTTTCAAGGTCGAGAAACAGGCATTAAAGCGGTCACTATGGATGATACGCGTTGGCAATTGTGCCATGCTAAAACAATTACCTTGTTAGCCAATATTTTGCATCGCCAAACCGCTTTGGATGCTGGGGCTGCAGAAGCTATTTTAGTGAAGGATGGCATCGTTACCGAAGGTGCTGCCAGTAATGTCTTTATCGTGAGTGAGGGTGTGTTGATAACACCGCCTAAAAATAATGCAATATTACCAGGCATAACGCGTGATGTGATTGTTAACTTGGCGCATGAAAATCAACTAGTCTGTCATGAAGATTTTTTTACCTTGGCGCAGCTTCAAGCAGCCGAAGAAATTTGGGTGACCAGCTCAACACGAGAAATTGTTCCCGTGATTGAATTGGACGGCGTGTGTGTTGGGAAAGGTTGTCCTGGCGCGGTTTGGATTCAGATGGATGCATTTTTTCAAGCGTATAAACAATCATTACAATGTTTCAGCCCACATCTGACCTCATCTACCGAATAACAATGCTATCGACAGATTGAGGTGGATTGCTTCACCGTAAACGCGGCACTTACCAACGTGGATAGCGATGCTAGTGCGCCGTTGTTAAATTTAACTTATTCTCCCTGAAGAGACGTATGCCTGAAAAGGGAGAGATTAACCCAGCAAGGAAATTTGATGAACCAAGAAGAAACTTTATTTGAATTCCCTTGTCAATTCCCCATTAAAGCAATGGGGAAAAAAGACAGCGCTCTCACTGAATTAGTCGTGGCTATTATTAATCGGCATGAAGCCTTAATATTTCATGAAACAATCACCACTCGATTAAGTAAAGGAGGCAATTATTGGGCGGTCACCATTACCATTGAAGCCACTAGTAAAAAACAGCTGGATGCTATTTATCAAGACTTAACCGATCATCCGCATGTTTTGGTGGCATTGTAGTCGTGGCTTTGGGTTTAACTTTAATCTTCTTCTATGCGATCCCCTAAGACTTAGCAAATTCGTGGTAGTTGTTCACCAGAAAGTAACTCCAACACACGATGACTGCCTAAGTGCGTTTTAATACTTACTCTTCCGCGGTCGTGCTTCGCTGTAACGCTACCAATATGTCTGGCATGGTGGCTAAGTGGATTTGCCTGCAATAGCTTAAGCATTTGTGCAGTTTGTGCTTCAGGAATAAATAGTACGCAGCAGCCTTCGTTGGCAATATACAGTGGATCAAGGCCTAAAATATCACAGGCACTTTGCACATCGTCTTGGATAGGTATGTTTTTTTCAAGTATTTCAAATTCACATGCTGACGTGGCGGCCAATTCAATCAAGCCACTTGCTAAACCGCCTCGCGTTAAATCTCTTAAACAATGAATATCCAGCGCTTTTTCAAGTAAGTTATTAATTAAGCCAGAGAGGTCATTGCAATCGCTGACTATTTTATGATTGAAGCGAATGCCTTCACGTTCCAACATGATGGCAATGCCGTGTCGGGCAATATCGTTGCTTAAAATAATGTTATCGCCTGGCTGAATTTGCTTTGGGTTAATGGTTTGATTATGAGTAATAACGCCAATGCCCGCAGTATTAATAAAAATGCCATCCCCTTTCCCCTTATCAACCACCTTAGTATCGCCAGTAATAATGGCGGCGCCCGCTCGAGCCGCAGTTGCTTGCATTGACGCTACAATTCGTTTTAAGTCAGTAATTGGAAAACCTTCCTCCAAAATGAAAGAGCAACTTAGATACAGTGGTTTTGCACCACTCATTGCTAAATCGTTGAGGGTGCCACAAACAGCTAACTGACCAATATCCCCACCAGGAAAAAAAATGGGATTAATCACATAGGAATCCGTGGTGAATGCTAATTTTCCTGTATTTACAGCAAATACAGTGCTGTCATGATGTTGATTGAGCAGTGGATTGGTGAATTCAGACTGAATAATTGTGCTAAGCAGTTGCTGCATAAGGCGACCGCCGCCACCGTGTGCCATGGTGATATGATCATAAGGTAACGGGACTGGGCAATGTAGTTGGGATGCACTCATAAGCTTGGGTTAGTATAAAAAATGTTAGCGTGGGAGAGAATAAAACAACCAAGATAGTGATATCGAGGCAGTCCTTTTGGGGGTTCTGGTTTTAAAAGGTTGAGTGAACTTAAATAAGCACTAAGCGGTGATGTTAACGTTAACATGTCCTTATCGTCACGGTTAAAATTTTAGCAGCAAAAAAAAACCCTACTATACTTTTAAAGCATAAAGAGCGAGAGTCATCAACCGTTATCCGTCAGTGGTTGTGGTCAGCGTAGAGTGAAACATGATAAATAATTTAAAACTGTGAGTTTTTGTAAGGTAGCGTATGAACTGGTTGAGTCCTAAGCATAATGCAGTATTAAGTATTGATATAAGTACTGCGGCAGTTAAATTATTGGAATTAAGTCGTCAAGGTTCCTCAGGATATCGTGTCGAGAGTTATGCAGTTGCTCCTTTGCCTAAAGACGCAGTCATTGATAAAAATATCACCAATACAAATTTAATAGCAGATAGCATTAAATTAGCCTTGAAATATTCGGGTTCAAAATTAAAGCAGGCGACAGTTGCCGTGTCAGATTCGGTGGTAATGACTAAAATCATCACCCTAGATGCTTCCTTAAATGACGATGAAATGGAAGAAAGGATTATGATTGAAGCTGATCAATATGTGCCTTATCCACTTAATGAGGTTAATTTTGATTTTGAAGTACAAAAAGTTAATGACGCAAACCCTGCGCTGGTCGATGTATTGTTAGCCGCGTCAAGAAAAGAAAATATTGATCATCGGGTTGAGGCGCTTGCGAAAGCAGGGTTAAAAGCTGAAATAGTTGATGTTGAATCATTCGCCATGGAGCATGCCTTTTCTTTAATTGCTGATCAATATACCGACGCGTTGAAAAATCACACTGTGGCGATTGTTGATGTGGGCGCGAGCATGACCACGTTGCATTTATTGTATCAAGGCAGAACAATTTATACGCGTGAACAAGGCTTTGGTGGTAAGCAGTTAACAGAAGAAATTCAGCGGCGATATGGTTTGTCTTATGAAGAAGCAGGCTTAGCTAAACGGCATGGAGGCTTGCCAGATAATTATGTCGTTGATGTCTTAGAACCTTTTAAGCGTGCCATGGTGCAACAGGTACAACGAGCCTTGCAATTCTTTGTCTCGTCAAACATTGATCGTAAAGTAGATAGTGTGATTTTGGCGGGTGGCTGTGCTTCCATTGAGGGGGTGGATCAGTTGGTGGAAAAAAGCTTAGGCATTCCAGCGTATGTCGCCAATCCCTTCGCCTCCATGACGTTGTCTAGCAAAGTTAAGAAGTTGAGCATTAATAACGATGCCCCCGCACTGATGATTGCCTGTGGATTAGCATTGAGAGGGATAAATTAATGGTAAAAATTAATTTATTGCCTTGGCGAGAAGCTCTGCGAAAAAAAAAGCAAAGAGATTTTTTTATTGCTTTAGGACTTACCTTGCTTGCGGTGATTGTTATGGTTGTCGTTATCCATGCTTACATTGACCAATTAGTGGCGTATCAAAATCAACGCAATCAGATATTAAGCCAAGAAATTGTTTTGCTCGATAAAAACATTGTGTCGATTAAAAATATCGAAGTAAAAAAACAAAAGTTATTAGCAAAAATTGAGTTAATTCAGCAGTTGCAATGGAGTCGTCCAGAGATAGTCCATTTGTTTGATGAAATTCCTAAACTGATGCCGCAAGGTGTTTATCTTAAAAAAATCACCCAAACTAATCACAGTATTGTCTTTGAAGGTAATTCTGAATCTAATGCGAATATCCCCGTGTTTATGAAAGCTATTGAAGAGTCGTTATGGTTTGCCTCCCCTGTGCTAGAGGTAATCAAATCAACCAATAGTGCTACGTCAGGCGAAGCGAGTGATTTCATTTTACGTGCCGAACAATCATATAAAGAACAGCGTATTACAGCTGGAAAGGAATAACTGATGAATCTTTCTGAAGTTAATTGGGATATTAATGCAGTGGGCTCATGGTCTACGCCCGTTAAAGTAATGGTGCTGAGTGTGGTGGGCGTGGTTAGTTTTATTATGGGTTTGTATTTTGATACCTATACTCAATTAGATGCCTTGAATGGGTTGGAAAAAAAAGAAATTGAATTGAAGCGTTCCTTCGAAAATAAGCAAAAACAAACGGTAAATTTAGAAGATTACCAAAAGCAATTACTGGAAATTGAAGCGCAGTTACAAGAGATGATTCGCCTCATGCCCGTGCAAGAAGAATTAGCCAATTTACTAGCCGATATTTCCAGAGCGGGCGTATCCAGTGGACTAAAGTTTCGATTATTTAAGCCAGCACCTACGGTAGCAAAAGATTTTTATTCTGAGTTACCCATAAATATTGAAGTGGTTGGGCGATACGAGGAACTGGGGATGTTTGTTAGTGGTTTATCAATGTTACCAAGAATTGTAACGCTTCATGACGTGAGTTTAGTGCTTGAAAGGCAAGAGCGTAAGCAAAACACTGCTGACGGGCTAATGGTGATGACGGCAATAGTAAAAACGTACAATGAACGTAATAATGCCGTTTTGTTACCTAATAACAAGACATTAAAGACAAAAGGATGGATCAAGTGAGTTCATTCGTGGCAAGTATTGAGGGATTTATCAATAAATATCTCGCGTATAAGATTGGAGCTGGAGTTGTGTGCGGTGTCGTACTCATGAGCTTGTTATCATCATCTGTCGTAACAAATAACACCGATTTTTCAGATTTAACCGCTTATATTCAGCAGGTTAAGAATCGTCCTAAAGGAAAAATAGAGCGCTTGCCAAGTGTTAAAGTGATTGATTCCTTTATCTTTAACCCTAAAGCGTTGCGTGATCCTTTCAAGCCCTTTCAGCAATATAGTGTTGATAATAAAAATGAGGCATTGTCCAGTAGTTTAAGACCGGATATGCATCGAAAAAAAGAAGCCTTAGAAGCATTTCCTGTTGATACCTTAAAGATGGTCGGCACAGTCAAGCGTAGTAACAGTCTTTGGGCGTTAATTAAAGCAAATGACAATACGATTTATCGCGTGACAATTGGGCATTATATGGGCAGAAATTATGGAAAAATTATTAAGATTAGTGCAAATCTTATTGAGATTAAAGAGTTAGTGTCAGACAAACAGGTTGGATGGCGAGAACAGTCAGTTCAATTAGCCTTAACAGAGTGATGTGAGAACAAAATGAAAAAAGAATTAAATGCAGTCATTAAACATGCTTGGTTTCGCTATTTCTGGATCAGTTTTTGTGGCGTATTTTTTTTGTTACAAAGTATCTCAGTTGAAGCAAATAATGTAACCCTTACCGATATGGTTGTTCGTCAATTGACCAATGATTCACTCCAAATCCAGTTTGAAATGACGGGTTCAGCACCGCTCCCTAAGGTGTTTAGTACCACAAACCCTGCACGAATTGCATTGGATTTTTATGGTGTTAGTAACGGTTTAGATAAAAAAA
>CAJAQT010000108.1 GCA_903944165.1 uncultured Methylococcaceae bacterium
AGGCTTTAGCCTTTTTAACCAATCGCTAAAGCCCTTGGACTCCGTATTTTCCAAGAGTAGCGTTGTAGGGCGCCCAAACGCATGAGTTTGGACACCGATAAACACCGTGCATAAATCGCAGGGCTATACTTTGTGCGGCAAAAGAGTGCGGTGTGTAGAAAAACCAATATAAGTGGGCGCGTAATGATTTAGACCCTTCCTAAACTAACGTTGTCAGCACAGACTTCCTCCTTTAAAAAAAGGGGACTACCAACTTAAGCAGGGACAGTCTGAGGTTAAGCCGTTTGTGGTGAGCCATGAGCGTGTCGAATGATCGAACCATGATCGGCTTAACCGTCCACCTTCATTCGACACGCTCATGACAGGCTTCGACAAGGTCTTGAGTCCTGAGCATAGACGAAGGGTCAGGGCGAACGGTTAAGCCTTTTATGTGTCCCGCCTTAAACGGGAAGCCAAAAAGGGGGACTGAATACTTACGTGGGCGCAACGTTAGCCGCGCCCACGAATAGCCATAATGTGCCTAAGCTTATGAATTCTTATTTAGTTACTCTTCCGTACCAAAGCACTGTGGGTAGTCAAGGCACACTTCACACGATGGCGCACGGCATAGGTTAAGCCCTTCCGCTTCGCAGAGTTGTTTGTATAAAAACTTTTTCCACTTCATATCGTGGGTATTTTTTTCCGCTAATTCTGGAAAGTTGTACTGTAGCAGCGCGCTTAAGTGCGATCGCTGCCACAATCCTAAATCTTGCCATAAATGATTACTGCCTAAACACCCCGCAACAATGATTGTAATCATCCACGTTGTTTCTGGTGTGTCTGCTGTGCTGTAGTGTTTAAGCAGGGTGATCAAATCTTCTTTTTCCAGCATCCGACTGTAATCAAGCGCACTGCCAGAGGGCGCACGTTCTGGGAATACTTTACCTGAAAAAAAATAGGCACTTAAGTCCATAAACTGTTCGCGCTCCAAGCCAAGGTAATCGGGCAATACGCCGCGTCCATCAGACCAACTGGTCAGCATACAGGTCAGCCAGAATTGGTTTGACATGTCTGCGTGAGTATACGGATCGTCCCGATTATCTTTAGGCTGAAGCGTGGTCGTCATGGCTAATATTCAACCAAAATGTCTTCATCTCTAACAATCATCTGACACGCTAAACGCCAAGGTGGCGGTAAGTCATCAACGATGATTTGCTCTAATTCTTCTTTGCTCATTTTTCCACAGTGTCGCAATACGCTTATTTCTTTTTCAGTTAAGCTGCCGCCCATGCGCTCAAGCTTTTTATCGACACTGCTGACTTTTACCAAACAGGTGCCGCATTCGCCATCTTCGCAGTCAAAATTAATGGGGATTTTATTTTCGCGCGCCAGTTTTAGTAAGGTTTGCGTGTGACTACCGGCCACCGCATACACTGTTTTATCGCGGTATTCAGGGTTTGAAAAAGTAATTAATGCCATAGTGTTCTCTTTGTTATGTGTTGATTTAAACTTAAGCCGCTCATGGTTCGATCATTCGACACGCTCATGACTCACCACGAACGGTTTAAGCCGATAGTGTGTGGTGTTAAGTTGGTCGGCCTCTTCGTTGCGTTAAACGGGTCTAACTTTGATAACGCCGCCCAGCACTTGGGCTTGACAGGCGAGTCGGTTGTGTTTGCCCGCCATGTTTTCGCGCAGAATTTTATCTTCTAATACCGAGGCTTCAGTGAGATTGTCCCAGCCTTCAGTGACTTTCATGATGCAGGTGCCACAGTCGCCTTCTCGACAGCCATAAGTGATGCCTGAGCCAACTTTTTCTGATATTTCAATAATCCGCGTTCCTGCTGGTGCGGTGACGGTGACGTTAATGTCTTCGAAGGTAATCGTTGCTTTTGCCATCTGTTGTGCTCCTTTCTGGTTGTTAACATTATTTTTTTATTACGATGCCGTTTATTAGCAGATAACCGACGTGCTTACGCGCATGTAGCGTTAAGGCACGTGTTACCAGGTTGTCAACGGGCTTTTTTTACTGCACTGCCAATGGGATATTAATTGACGTTTAGCTTCGCTAAGCGTTTAAGCAATCACCCCAAATCTGCTATATCAATGATTTTGTTATGCCGTAAGCCCACTAATTCTTGCGCCAGTTGTTGCCCAAAGTGGTGGCAAAGTTTAAGTTCTTCTTCAGTGGGGATCAGTTTTATTCGCAAGCCAGGCACGGGTACGCGTAATTTAAGTCCGCGTAAACGATCTTCAACCATTCTGACCGCTTCTCCGGTCCAGCCATAAGAGCCAAAGACGCCGCCCAATTTTGCTTTAAGATTAATGACGACTAAGGAGGACAGCATATCCCACACGGGTTTAACAGCGTCGCCATTGATGGTGGGCGTACCCAAGACAATGCCGTCTGCGCCTTCAATCAAATCAACAAAGGGGGTCAGTTCGCTGCCTTCTAAGTCGTACAAGGAGACGCGTACCTGCGGGATACTCATCGCGCCTTCGTAAATGGCTTCTGCCATGCGGCGGGTGTTGCCATAAGAGCTTAGATAGAAAATCAGGAGGGTTTTTTCGCCATCAGGCACTTCGCTTTGTAAGGTCGATTGCGATAATTCACGGTAGCGTTGCACATAGCGTTGCGGCTGATCGCGTAAGATTGGACCATGAGCTGGGGCGATTTTTGTTAAGGGCAGTAACGGTTCAATTAACTCAAGTGCTCGATTAACATGGTCTTTAAATGGTCGCATGATATGTGCGTAGTAATATTCAAAGGAGAATCTAAAATCGCCCACCTCATCATTAAATAAGCGGCTATCGCAAAAATGACAGCCAAACACGTCGCCTGAAAATAAAATTTTTTCTTCTGGTAAATAAGTGCATTGGGTATCAGGCCAGTGCAAATAAGGGGTATGTAAAAAGTATAGGCTGCGATCACCTAAGCTCACGCAATCACCTGTTAAGACTGAGGTGTACAGTAAATCTTCTTGTTTTAACAAGGCTTTAAGCATTGTTTGTGCTTTTTGAGAAATATATAACTGTGCGTGTGGAGCGCGACGCATCAGTTCGGGTAAGGCGCCAGTGTGATCGGGTTCAAGATGATTTAAGACGATAACGCTGATGTCTTCATAACGCGCAACGCTTTCTAAGCGGGCAAAAAAATCCTCTGCAAAGTTTTCTTTTACGGTATCAATGACAGCAACGCCGTGACTGCCTTTTATCAGGTAGGCGTTATAACTGGTGCCATTGGCGGTTTTTAAAATAATATCAAAGGTGCGTAAATTAGGATCTAAGGCACCTATCCAATACACCCGCTCGGATAAGGCAATCGCTTGTGCGTTGCCGTTGCTGTTTAAAAGCTGTGGCTTAGTCATGGTGACACGCTGGCTGAGTTGCTAGTTTAGGACAGCTTTCCTGTGCGTGTTGGGTGTCAATGCCTGCCAAGCCTAGCCACGCGTCAACGTGTGCTAAGTCAAAACCAACCCATCGCCTTTCGCCTATTTGCATTAACGGACGACGAATTAATAGCGGGTTGTCGAGCATTAAGCGTATGGCTTGCTGCGCGTTAAGCGTATCGGGGCTGAGATGACCTTGTGTTATCGCGGGCGCATTTGGGTTAAACCACTGTTGTACGGGTAAGTGACCAAAAAAACTGCGCAGTTGCTCTGGATGCCAGGCTTCTGTTAGTAAGTTTTTGGCAATGACTTGATGCCCTGCCGCAGTAAGAATCTGTTTTTGGAGCAGATTATTTCGACAGCCAGGTTTTTCGTAAAAAATTACCGTCGCCATGATATTTCCTTAATGCGCTTGCAGTTCAGCCATGGCTTCTGCCATACGTTCGGGTGGAATGCCCGTTAAGGAGCCAGGTGGATTAACGGCTTCACCTAAAGCATTTAAAATAGCCCCTTCAATGGGGCAAATGCTGGCACATTGATAATCGGCAAATGCGCCTTCGCATTCGGTGCATTTTTTACTGTCCACTAAAAAATGCGGTTTGGCTTCGTAAATGGCATTACTTGGACAAACGGGTACGCAGGCAAAACAATTAACGCAAGATTCAATAATTTTTACGGCCATAATTAAACTCCTGAAGGTGGTGACGTGGTGGGTCACTGCCATTAAATTAAGGAAAATTGTCTATAAAGCAGCGAGTTATGTTGATAAATCCCCCCTAACCCCCCTTTTTCAAAGGGGGGAATTATTGACTTTTCTCTGATACGGTATAAAAAAGTCTGCCCCGCTTTTTCAAAGGGGGACTGAGCCTGTCATGAGTTGGTCGAATGGGGGGCTTTATAACGCTGTCCACCCTAGCTTATCAAGGCTTAGGCTTGTGCTCTAAGCGCATC
>CAJAQT010000109.1 GCA_903944165.1 uncultured Methylococcaceae bacterium
AGCGCGTATTTCTCATCAATTAGTTTTTGAAGGCCCCGTGCCCTTAGTGCAAGGCGGCAATGGTTTAATTGCACGCTTTCCCGTGTATTTACATAATGGCGCTGAAGACTATTACTGGGGCCAGATTTCTGCCGTTATCGATGCAGATGGTATCTTTGCAGACAGCGGTTTATTACAAGTTAATGCACCGTTAGCCATTGCGTTAAAAAAAGAAGCCAGTAACGAGAGCACAGAGCATGTTTTTTTGGGAGACCCCGCTATCTTCCAGCAACAACCCGTGTTAGCTGATGTGTCTTTACCACAAGGTAAATGGGTTATTGCTGCTATTCCACGAGATGGTTGGCCAAGTTCGGCTGATAATGCCGCCATAATTCGCTTAGGTTTTGCAGTGCTTGCGTTACTTTTATTAGGGCCGTTTGTGTTTATTCGACGTTCCTTAGAAAGTATTTCTAAAGCAAATATGGAAATCGAATTTGTAAAACAGCAATTAACAGCCACGCTAGAAAATTCACCCAATGTTGCGGTGCAATGGTATGACCAGCAGGGACGCGTGCGTTATTGGAATCATGCCTCCGAATTAATTTATGGGTGGCGTGCTGAGGAAATGCTAGGTAATACAGTCAATCAAGTCGAAACAAATAAATTAGTGCTGTTGTTTCAGAGCATCTTGGAGAGCAACGCACCGATAGGCCCAGTTGAAAATCAGCGCGTGCATCGTGACGGTCATGCCTTAACGATTTCCAGAACACTCTTTGCAATTCCTGGATATGATGTGCCCATTTTTGTGTGCATGGATGTTGACATTACGCAGCAAAAAAATGCCGAAAATGACGCATTGATTGCCCAGAAACAGGCAGAAGCAGCCAATTTAGCGAAGTCCAAGTTTTTAACGCACATGAGTCATGAGTTACGTACTCCGCTTAATGCGATTATTGGTTTTGCACAAATCTTGCAAATGGACGCGGCGCATCCTTTACAAGAAGCGCAACAACACGCCGTCGCACATATTATGTCCAGCGGCCATCATTTATTAACCTTAATTGATGAAGTTTTAGATTTAGCCAGAATAGAAAGTGATCAATTACACATAAATTTTGAAGACATAGAGTTAGTCGAACTGCTACGCGAGGTTAGAGCCGTCATGCACCCCTTTGCAGTCACTCATGGCATCACCATGAGTGACATCACGGCCGACGGTGTGTTTAACGTGTATGCCGACACCTTGCGTTTACGACAGGTGTTGTTAAATTTAGTGTCTAACGCAATCAAATATAATACGGCGGGTGGCAAAGTTAGCTTCTCACTAGAACGCATGACTAACGAAGTTCGTATCATCATTACTGATACCGGAATTGGTGTGGAAGATGCGCATAAAGCAGAAATGTTTAAACCTTTTCAGCGCTTAGGTGTAGACGATAAAAAAATAGAAGGCACTGGAATTGGTTTAGTTGTGTGTAAACGCTTAGTAGAAGCAATGAATGGATATATTGGTTTTGACAGTATTGTTGGTTTGGGCAGTAGATTTTGGGTTGCGTTGCCGTGTGCACATGCGCCAATTCAGCCAGCTAAGGTTGAGCCACTGATCACCACGCCAGCCGTTATAACGCCATTAAGCCGTTCACAAAGCCCTACAAACGTGCTTTATATCGAAGACAATCCTTTAAATATCAGCGTTATGCAGCATGTGTTTAAACTTCTCGACGAGCTAAGCTTGGTGACTGCCGACAGCGCAGAGGCAGGCTTATTAGTCATCAAGCAGCAACTGCCAGTGCTTATTTTATTGGATATTAATTTGCCAGGAATGAGTGGTTTTGAATTATTGCATAAACTAAAAAAAGATCCATTAACTGCAGCAATACCAGTTATTGCGGTCAGTGCAGCCGCTATGCCAGAAGACGTGAATGCTGGATTAGACGCAGGTTTTCAAGCGTATGTCACCAAACCTTTTAAGGTGCCTGCATTAATTAGCTTAATTCGTAGTTACCTTAACTAAGGACGCGTACTAAACGCGTTGTGCATGTGTAGGTGCGCATTCAGTCGCACAGTGCGGATAAGTAATGAAAATAAACGCACACTATCGATATCATGTAAAAGCGTGGCATGAAAGCGGATTGAATCAGGCAAATTATTGTCGCCAGCAAGGCATCAATCCTAAAACCTTTTCGCGGTGGGTACGGCTTGAATTTAACCCTGCTTGCGTAAAAAAACGCGCAGCAACTCCGATTCAATATTGCGATTAGTCGTTCGCTTTATCCAGTTACCCAGATACTCGTAACCCAAGGACTCGCAAAACAACTTAACCACACGGGCTTGGGTTTTCTTTTCTATTTGACCGACATTGCTCATGTTAATTCCAGGGGGGTATTGCCGGGAGCGCTGAGCCCCAGCTCGGCGTAGTCTGATTGACTGCCAAGCTGGGGCTTGGCGTTCCCGGCAGTAGTTGATTCTGGCATAGCATTCCCAGAGCAGGGAACGCTGAGCTCCAGCTCGGCGAGTGAAAACAACTGTGCCCGTACGGCTGGAAACACTCGCCAATAAGCGGAAAGTTCATAATAGGAGTCTGATAAGCCATGTTGTTGACCAAATTTAAGCCATGCCTTATTAACCCGAATGATTATGCCATTTACATCTAATACACAGAGCTGCGTCGTTAAGGAATTTAAGATACTGACATTAAACGCATTGGCCTTAAACTCCGCTTCCTTTAGTTCATGTATTTGTCGCGCTTGTAAATGCAATTCCATTTGATCCATCATCATTTGTGCCAAATTTTCTAAAATAACGGATTGCTGCGCGGTGAGTTCACACGGTTGAAAATCGAGGCAACATAAGGTGCCTAAATTATAGCCCGTGCGTCCGTCCGTTATGATATAAGGATGATCGCTATAAATTGCTGAGGCACACAAACCTGGTGCGCGTTCAAGTTCATTTATCTCAAGACCATAATGCGATTTAAACCAGATACGATCTGTATCAACTAAACTCACCATGGCAATGGGCGTCGCTAATAAGTCCGCAGCCATCTGTGTGATACGATCAAACGCACCATCGGGTGGTGTATCAAGGATTTGATAAGCTAATAAAGTTTGGAGTCGGGTTTGTTCTTGTTCAAACGAGCTTACG
>CAJAQT010000110.1 GCA_903944165.1 uncultured Methylococcaceae bacterium
TTTACTGGAACGCCGTGACAGTTTAATCCCATTGAATGAGCGCAGTTTTAAAGGCGCGTATTACACGCCGCTGGCTGTCGTCGATAAAGCCTATGACAAACTGGCCGAAACCTTGGGCAAAAACTGGCAGAAAAACTATATCGTCTGGGATATGTGTTGTGGTGTAGGCAATTTGGAAGTCAAGCACTCCAACCCACGTAATATTTACATGAGTACGCTCGACCAAGCCGATGTAGATGTCATGAAAGCCACCAAAACCTGTGTGTCGGCGCAACGATTTCAATATGACTATTTAAATGACGATATTACCGATCCTTCGACAGGCTCAGGACAGACTGGGCAGATTGATTACAGCCTTACCAATAAAATCCCTGAGAGTTTGCGTAAGGCGATTAGCGAAGGGAAAAAGATTTTGGTGCTGATTAATCCGCCTTATGCGGAATCAGGAGTTGGGATAAATAGTGGTAATAAAGCGGGGGTGGCAAAAACCAAATTCTCAGCAACGGCAATGGCTGATTATGGCAAGGCCAGTAATGAGCTTTTCACCCAATTTGTCGCACGTATTGCACAAGAAATACCCACTGCTACGATAGCTATGTTTAGCACATTAAAATATGTCAATGCACCGAACTTTGAAAAATTTAGAGAAGCTTGGAACGCTCAATATCTAGGTGGTTTTATTGTTCACAGCAAAGTATTTGATGGTTTGGCAGGTAATTTCCCAATTGGATTTTTAGTTTGGTCAACAAATCAAAATACCAAAAAGAAAACTTCAATTTCAGAAATTATCGTCGATGTTTTGGATAAAAAAGTACAACCGATTGGCGAGAAGCTATTTTATAACTTACCAAATAATTCCTTTCTTAACGTTTGGTTGAAACGTCCTAAAAGAAACAATCAAAATGTACTTCCGCTAAAAAACGCTATTACACCGGCCACTTCTGTACCGCGAGTTGCTTCATGGTCAGATAATGCAATTGCTTATATGTATTGTGGAAAAAATGATATGCAACATGCCAGCACACAAACTGTTTTATTTTCCTCACCTTATGGACAAGGAGATGGCTTTTATCTAACCCCAGAAAACATCTGGCAAGCCGCCATCATATTTTCAGTTCGCCGCCTTATAAAACCCACTTGGATAAACGACCGCGACCAATTCTTACAACCCACCGAGCTATTATCTGACGAATTTAAAAACGATTGTTTAATTTGGATGTTATTTAACGGCAGTAATTTAACCGCCAGCGCTAACGATTTAGAATGGAACGGCAACACATGGAGCATCGTCAATCATTTTATCCCGTTCACCGAAGCAGACGTTAACGCGCCCGATCGCTTTGAATCTGATTTGATGGTGCAGTATTTAAAGAAAAAGAAATTATCCACAGAAGCCAAAGCGGTATTAGCCGCAGGCAAACTATGTTGGCAAACGTATTTTTCAGAAACCGACTCTTATACTGTACGTCAAGAATTAAAGTTAAATAGACCCGATGTCGGCTGGTATCAAATTCGTAATGCCTTAAAAAAACGCAACGCTAGCTCAGACAGCCTACCCTTTAGTTTTGAACCCTTTGAACACGCCTACGCAAGCTTGACAGAAAAACTACAACCAAAGGTATTTGAACTAGGTTTTTTACGTTGATTGCAAGAAAAAAACATTGGAGCACAGGGTTACCCGCTTAAGACGGGGCCAGTTACTATGCTTAACCGTTCGCCCTGAGTTAAGAGTTTATCGAACAGTCGAAGGATGGAAGGTTAAGCTGATCCATGTTAAGTGGGTAGCCGAGCACAGCGTCGGGATAAATAATTATTTGCTCTATTTTTAAAAACCGCCCTTAGTTTCCAGTAATCTATGAGCGGTTTTTTTATGACTAAATGCTAGAATTACAGCTTTAAATTTAAGCGCTTAACTCTTGGAAAGCCTCATGATCAGCAAA
>CAJAQT010000111.1 GCA_903944165.1 uncultured Methylococcaceae bacterium
AAATTAACTAAAGGATTTTGAATGACTACATTACCCATAGGACTCTATGATCGTCTTATTAGTGAAGATGAATTAGATGACATTAAGCGATTAATTTCAAACAATCAAGCCAGTGTTCGCCCGTCTTCCGCTCATGAAACAAGAGAGTATCTTATTAATGACCTTATTAACCGCTTACCTGAGTTATTAGACAAAATGTCTGCAGCGACTGGTTCAGACTTTGAACAATCACAAACAGAATTACAGTTTATTTCAACGCTGCTAAAAACCACCCGCCTTGCAGCAAAAAATGAAGTTGAAATAGTTCAAATAGCCCATCCACCACAAATTTTAAAATCCATACACGATAAAGATATGCCTGGCGTTTTTCCTATCACCGGCTTAAGGACGCCCTGGTTATTTAGTTCTTCTCGAAGCGAACCCTCTTTACTACAAGAACTCATTGCCGAATTACACGCTGTAGATAACGTCGATATTTTAGTGAGCTTTATTACTTGGAGCGGTGTTAGAAAAATTATTGATATTTTAAAACAAGCCACTGCCGTGGATGCTAAAGGACAATCAAGAACGCGGTTCAGAATTTTAACCACCACCTATATTGGTGCAACAGAAGCAAGAGCCGTTAACGCATTAGCCGAATTACCCAATGTAAATTTAAAAATATCCTTAGATGGTCGGCGCACTCGCTTACATGCAAAAGCCTGGATCTTCCAGCGCCAAAGTGGTTTTGGTTCCGCTTTTATTGGGAGTGCAAACCTTTCAGAATCTGCCTTAATTAGCGGTATCGAATGGACAGTTAAACTTACCCAAGCTTCAAACGCAGCTATTTTTAAAAATGCCCAAGCCCATTTCGAAACACTCTGGAATGATGGTGAATTTCTTCATTATGACCCCAACAATCAAGAGCACCGTGACGCCTTAGAAAAAGCTTTACAGACTGAAAGATATCGAGGAACTAACGCTAACAATAATCTTGAACCCATTGCTATCCAAACATGGTTTGATTTAAGCCCAAAACCTTACCAACAAGAAATGCTAGATCGTTTAGCAACAGAAAGAGCTCATCAACGGTATCGAAATTTAATTGTCGCAGCCACAGGGACGGGTAAAACGGTTGTCGCCGCCTTTGATTATGCTCGTTTAGCTAAAGAACAAGGCGGTCAACCTCGCTTATTATTTATCGCTCACCGCATACAGATATTACAACAAGCGATCAGCACTTTTAGACAGGTTTTACACGACACTAATTTTGCTGATTTATTAGATGGTAATAATCAAGCCAGTCAACATGATCATTTATTTGCGACAATTAATACAGTACATAGTCGTGATTTAATTTCACGCTACGGTGCTGATTATTGGAATATGGTCATTATTGATGAGGCACACCATTTACCGGCGCAGTCTTTTGATAAAGTAGCGTCGACAATTAAACCCAAAATACTGCTAGGACTGACAGCAACCCCAGAAAGAACGGACGGCAAAAGTTTAAATCACTATTTTGATCCAAGACCCGATGGCTCACCTGCAGTGACCTTACGATTATGGGATGCCTTAGATCAAGAATTACTTGCCCCTTTTGAATATTATGCCAGCCATGATGAAATTGATTTATCTAGTATTAATTGGAAGCAAGCCAATGTTGATGTGCAACTTGATAAAATCATTTCAGCTAGTGACATTCGTGCTCGCTCAGCACTGATAGCGATAAACACCTATGTCAGTGACCTCAACAAACTAAAAGCAATTGGTTTTTGTATTAGTGTAAATCATGCTGACTTCATGGCTGAGTATTTTAATAAACACTCATTACCTGCCCTAGCAATAACAGGCAAACATACTCAAAAGGAACGCGATCACGCCATTAGTCAACTTAAACACGGAACAATCAAAATTATTTTTACCTGTGATTTATTTAATGAAGGCGTGGATATACCTGACGTTAACACCTTACTTTTATTACGTCCAACACAAAGCCCCGTCATCTTTCAACAACAAATAGGTCGTGGACTTCGTTTAGCCCGAGATAAAACCAGTTGTTTAGTCTTAGATTTTGTAGGCAGTTATTCTAAAGAATTTAGATTTGATATTTTACTAAGAACGTTAACCGGACAGACAAGATTGGCGATAAAAGAGTCCGTTGAAAAGGGTTTTGGCTTATTACCCACCGGTTGCCATATTCAATTTGATCGGGTGGCCAGACAACGTGTTTTAGAAAGCCTTAAATCCGCATTAAAACTCAATGTCACTCGACTAACAGCAGAACTAATTGCTTGGGCAAACACTAAAAATAAAAACCAAATTACGCTTAAAAATTTTTTAATTGAAAACACCTTAGAAATTAGTGATGTATATTCTGGCAAATATTCTTGGACTGAGCTTAAACGCCGAGCTCAACTTCCAACACTTAAGCAGGGGCCGCGAGAATCAGAACTGTTAGGTCGAATAGGCAGTATTTTATATGTAGATGATATTACTATTTTAAATTCATGGTGTAACGCTTTAGCTGTCAACACACTAGATGAAACCCGATTACAAATACTGGCTCATAGCTTTTTAGTAAAGCAAACCGAACTGATAACACCAGTTGATTTTATAAACTTGATAGCGCAACATCCTGCGATTAAAGCCGAACTACTTGAAGTCATTGCTTGGCGCTTAGAGCAATCTTTTCATCAGCCTTCACCTTTAGATAACACTCCCTTAACATGGGTACTCTGTCTGCATAACCGTTATTCCAGATCAGATATTATTACGGCAATCGGCTATGCTAACGCGACTAAGCGTCCTGCTTTTAGAGAGGGTTGTTTACCGTTATCAGAATACAAAATAGAATTAATGTTTGTTACGTTAGATAAAAGTTCCGGCTTTGCTGAGCGTATTCAATATCATGATTATGCAATTAGTCCGACCTTATTTCATTGGCAATCTCAAAATGTAGCCGGCTCTAAAAATCCAACTGGACAGCGCTATCTTGAAAGCGTGAATAAAACAAACCCAAATGGCTGGCGATTTTTTCTTTTCGTACGTGAAAATCAAGACACTGCTTATGCGTCATTAGGGGAAGTTATCTTAGTTAAAGCAGAAGGTGAAAAACCTATTTCAATTACATGGCAATTAAATAACGCTATGCCAACTGAATTATTTAGACATTTTTCAATCCTCAAGGCTGCCTAATATAAACACTTAATAAAGCGCATACTTCCCTTAACCATTAAAATCGGACTTACTGATTTAATTGGTCGGGACGATAGGATGTGAACCTACACCCGCTTGTGCTCAGTACAAGAAATAATTATAATAATACAACAAATTCAATAGCTTAAAATAATTTCCATGAATTTCAGCACTACATGTTTACTACACTGCACGTTAACTGCTTTCTTGTGTTGTGACGTTTTTACTACACAACAACAGGCTAAAAAGAAGTTTAATGCCCCATGCTTTGATAACTCTAGCAATGGTATCAAAGCGTGGTTTAGTATGTGGGCGTAATCGAGGCATTATCAACAACACAACCCACACTAAAATCCCTCCCCCTAAAAAAAACCAAGGTAGCCGTAGAAGGCGGTTTGTCGTTAGCAACGCAGGATGAAATCAAGCAACTCATTCAAGACCGTTCCGATCCGCGTCCCAACCTTTACAGGCAAGCGCGATATAGCGCGGCACGGGACGTTTTCCTGTACCGTAAGCACTCATGCGCGGGGTCATCCCCAATGCTTTTGCCGCATCGGCAAGCGACAAGCCGTTAACGCGCCCGCCAAGTGGCGAAAATACGGGTATTTTCATCGGTGGTGTGTTGGGCTTGTGCGTCAAGCCAGAGAATATCAGCACAAAATTGAATATCCAAATCTTGCCATTCAACTGTCCAACCTTCACCCGCAACGATGGCGGCTTTTTTAAACACAGTGGGGTCTTTTAAAAGACGAAGCCTTGCGGTTTTTCCAGCTCCCCGGCCATTGACACCGTGTAAATGCTGCCATTGATAAAATGCAGACGTAGCTGGTAATCATCAAGGGCTTCAACCGCTAAAAGTCGGGGGCGTTTCATTGTTGTTGACATCTTTTCCATTCCTCAATCATGTGGGCTTGATTTTCTTGTAGCCCTATCAAAACTTCCTTTTTTAAACTGGCATGAATCGCACCCGCTACAATTTTTAACGTTGCCAAATCAATTTTGGCGTTGATGTCACCACCGACAAAATGAACGTGCATGGGTTCATGGTCGTTTTCACGGAGTTCAAGGCGGTATTTATTAAGGAAGCGTTGTTGTGTGGTCATGGCGTCTATTGTATCGAAATTATTTCAATAGACAATTGGCATTGACACTGCCGCCGGTTTGGGCCAGTGCTTTGCGCCGGAGTCTCGAAATCTCCTCTAATAGCGGACAACCGCACCCGACAGACCATGCGATTTTTTTGTGCCAGCCATTTTTTCAACCTTTTTGTTTATATTAACAATATGGTTCAGATCAATGTCGGGAGTAGGCCTGACCGTCTATTAACAGTTTCGAGCTCCTGACACCATTGTCTGTAATCGAAAAAACTAATAGGTACTACCATGAACACAATATCTGCCCAAGTGGCAACCCAAGACCTTATCCCTGTTTTCTAAGCTGACATAGGCGGCGTGATGACTAACGCCTGTGATGCAAGAACATTACACACATTTTTAGAAGTAGCCCGTGACTTTTCAACATGCCCGAACCGTCTGGAATTGTCAGATGGTTAACTGAGGATGAAGAATCACGTTTAATGCAAGAATTGCCCGAACACGTGAAAGCCTTGGCAAAATTCAGTTTAGCAACAGGTTTACGCGAGTCGAATGTCACCGGCTTGCGTTGGGATCAACTTGATATACAGAGACGTTGCGCGTGGATACATGCTAATCAAGCAAAAGCAGGCAAAGGCATCTCAGTGCCGTTAAACGATGAGGCCATTCAAGTCATCCTTGAGCAGCTGGGAAAACATCATGAATATGTGTTCACGTATAAAAGCAATAAGCTTATTGTTGCTAATAACAAAGCGTGGCGCAAGGCGTTAAAACGCGCAGGCATTGAGAATTTTCGCTGGCATGACTTAAGACACACCTGGGCAAGTCATCACATCCAAAACGGAACGCTTTTACACATTTTAAAAGAGCTTGGTGGCTGGAGTGATTTGTCGATGGTATTACGTTACGCGCATTTATCGAGTAAGCATCTTGAAGACTATGCGAGTAATTCAAAAACAATGCCGACTATGCCTGAGACAAATTTACTACACGCACAAAAAAAGGCTTAAGAAATTAATCATAAGCCTTTGATTTAATTGGTCGGGACGATAGGATTTGAACCTACGACCCCTTGTCCCCCAGACAAGTGCGCTACCAAGCTGCGCTACGCCCCGACATATAATTGTTTCTAACGAAAATCTAAGACTTACTTAAATTTATTTTAATAATTCAAATAACTCTTCTAATTCATTAATAATTTGCACTATTAATTTTTTTTGGGGCTTTACTGTAACGGAAACCTCACTACGAACCAAATAGGCTCTAGCCCCACCAATTGTATAGCCTTGATCATAAAGCAATGATCTAATTTGACGAATGATTAAAACATCATGCTTTTGGTAATAACGTCGATTGCCACGTCTTTTTACTGGAGTTAATTCAAGAAATTCTTGCTCCCAGTAACGTAAAACATGTGGCTTTACTGCACATAACTCACTTACCTCACCAATAGTGAAGTAACACTTATCGGGTATCTGTGGTAAATCGTTGTTATTACTCGGCTCCAACATGAGCTTCGACTCGCGCTTTTAGTTTTTGACCTGAGCGGAAAGTAACAACCCTGCGTGCAGTAATGGGTATTTCCTCACCCGTTTTTGGATTGCGTCCTGGTCTGCTATTTTTATCTCTCAGCTCAAATTTTCCAAATCCAGAAATCTTTACCTGATGACCACGTTCTAACGAGCTTTTTATTTCTTCGAAAAAAAATTCTATCATTTCTTTTGCTTCGCGCTTATTTAAGCCTATTTCTTCAAATAAACAGTCTGCAAATTCTGCCTTTGTTAATGCCATATTTGTTAATCCCTTAGTTTTGCACTAATTTTATAAGTCAATGTAGCTAATACACTTTTCACTGTATCATCAACGACCAAATCAGTTAATGTTTGTGCATCGTTTTGTAAATGCAAGCTTAACGCTATGCTTTTAAAGCCCTCTTCAATACCTTTACCTTGATAGATATCAAAAATCTTTACTTCTTTTAAATTACTCGCTTCAATTGATTTTATACACTCAATAACCTCCTGAGCAGAAACGTCATTTTTAATTAATAACGCTAAATCTCTTCTTACGGATGGAAATTTTGACAACGGTGTAAATACGCTTTGTTGTTTGATTTTTAATTGATTCAACTTAAATTCAAATAAAAAAACCACGGATTCAAAACCAAAATGTTTTTCGTGTGTTGGGTGTAACATACCAAAAAAACCAAGCAGCACACCATCTTGTGTATATATTTCTGCCGTTTGTCCAGGATGAAGTGCAGGATGCTGGCCTTGTTTAAATAGAACATTTATGCCTGTTAAGGCAAAAATACTTTCTATATCTGCTTTCACATCGTAAAAATCAATACTACGTATTTTTTCACCCCATTGTTCGGGTGTCACTGACCCCATCACTAGACCTGCTAAAGCAGGTTCTTGATGCAGCGCGTCATTATGTTTAGTAAAACATAAGCCTGATTCAAATAAACGGACACGAGTTTGTTGCCGATTAACATTATGCTGCGCTGCTTTTATTAAGCCACACCATAAAGTGGTACGCATCACTGACATTTCTAATGAAATTGGATTTTTTAATCGAATAAACGCCTCATTAGGGGCAATTATTTTTTGACTATCTTCGTCTACAAAACTATAGGTAATCGCTTCTTGATAACCTTTATCAACCAATAAATCTGCAAATCTATTTACACTAATTTCTTTTTCTGTCACAGACTGCAATTTTGCCTGTACTAAAGGGTAATTACTTGGTAATTGATTGTAACCATAAATTCTGGCAATTTCTTCAATTAAATCTGCTTCGATAGCAATATCAAAACGACATCCTGGAGCTGTAATTTGCCAAGCATTATCTTGACGTTCAACTAACATCGATAAGCGCTTTAAGATGTTTTCAATTACTTCATCTGAAATAACTGTTCCTAGTATTTTTTCTATACGTTGTTTTCTTAAAATAATAGGCTGTCTTTTAGGCAATTGTGCGTGCGCAGTCGCCTCAAACACAACACCTACTTCGCCACCTGCAATTTCTACAATTAATTGCGTAGCGCGCTCCATTGCTCGTGCTTGCAACGTATAATCAACACCACGCTCAAAACGATGTGATGAATCGGTATGTAAGCCGTAATTACGCGCCTTACCCGCAATACTTTCAGGCATAAAAAAAGCACACTCCAGCATAATATCGGAGGTTGCATCTGTTACGGAAGCATCCATTCCACCCATTATTCCCGCTAAAGCAATAGGTGTATGACCATCTGCAATAACTAAAGTTTGCGCATCCAAAGTAAGTGTTTGCTGATTAAGTAGGGTAATTGATTCATCGTTAGCACGCCTAACCACTATACCGCCTTGCAACTTTGCCGCATCGAAGGCGTGCATAGGTTGCCCCATTTCTAGCAAGACATAATTAGTTACATCAACAATAGGATTTACACTGCGCAAACCCGATCGTCTTAAACGCTCTTTCAACCATCGTGGAGTCAAGGCTGTAATAGCGACATTTTTTATCAATCGACCTAGATAACGCGGACACGCTGCTGAATCATCAATACGCACAGATAAAATATCTTGATGTTGAACAGCAACTGAAGGGATAAGCGCTGGACTCCAATCTATTTCATTTAATACTGCAATCTCTCTAGCAAGACCTTCAACACTTAAACAATCTGCGCGATTGGGTGTTAAATCAATCTCAAGAATCGTATCATCTAAGGCTAAATAATCTCTGATAGATAAACCAAGAGGCGCATCATCGGGTAATTCCATTAAGCCTTGTGACTCAGAGGCTAAACCCAATTCTTTTTCAGAACACAGCATGCCATACGAATCAACACCGCGTAATGTAGATTTTTTAATTTTAAAATCACCTGGTAACACCGCATCACATAGTGCCACAGGTATTTTTAAACCCTGACGCACATTACGAGCACCACACACAATTTGCAATAATGCATCTTGTCCGATGTTAACTTGGCACACATGTAATCGATCAGCATCTGGATGCTGAGCTATCGCACTCACTTCACCAACGACAACATGAGTAAACGATGCAACTGCTGGTGTTACGGAATCAACTTCCAAACCTGCCATCGTTAATTGAGCGACTAATTGGTCTAGCGTAATGGGTGGATTAACGAACTCTCGTAACCAGGCTTCACTCACTTTCATGATTAAAGATTCTCACTGTTAGTTAAATTGTTCTAAAAAACGGAGGTCGTTTTCAAAAAATAATCTTAAATCATTAATTCCATAACGTAGCATTGCTAAGCGTTCAACGCCCATACCAAACGCAAAACCAGTGTATGCTTCACTATCGATATTGACTGACTTGAAGACTTCAGGATGGATCATGCCGCATCCCATAACTTCTAACCAACCTGTTTGGCTACATACACGACAACCCTTGCCATGACACATAACGCATTCAATATCTACTTCAGCGGAAGGCTCGGTAAATGGAAAATAGGAAGGTCGAAAGCGAACCTGAATATCTTTTTCAAAAAAATTACGCAAAAAGTCGTAAACAGTGCCTTTTAAATCTGCAAAACTCACGTTTTGATCAACAACAAAGCCTTCTACCTGATGAAACATAGGTGTATGCGTGATATCAGAATCACAACGATAAACTCGACCTGGTGCAATTACACGTAATGGTGGCGCTGAAGACTCCATGACTCGAATTTGTACTGGCGAGGTGTGTGTTCGTAAAACCGTGTGGGCATCAAAATAAAACGTATCATGCATTGCCCGTGCGGGATGATGAGCAGGAATATTTAATGCACCAAAATTATGATAATCATCCTCGATTTCAGGACCCTCGACGACCGCAAAACCTACACTGCGAAACAATTCACTGATTCGTCTTAAGGTAGTCGTTACTGGATGTAATCGACCAAGCGCTTGTCCACGCCCTGGCAAACTAACGTCTATCCGTTCACTGATCAGTCGCTCTATTAATACTTGTTGATTTAAAAGGATTCTTTTTTGCTCTAATTCAGTTTGAAATTGATCCTTGGCTTGATTAATAACCTGACCGACTGAACGCCTTAAGTCAGGGTCTAAGGATGCCAATGCTTTCATCTTATCAGTAAAAAAACCTTTTTTACCCAGATACTCAACACGCAACTGTTCTAGTTGGTTAATATCTTCACTGTGTGAAAGCTTTAATAAGCCTTGCTTGAGAATATCTTCAATACTCACTGACACGAAAGCACTCTACTAGATTAGTTTAATTAACGGATAACTCATCTCTAATCTGCACGATAATACACAACAATACAGATCAGAGTGATTCTTTTGAGTTAGCTTATGGCTGACTTTGATGTGCAATCGCAATTTTCGCAATTTCACCAAAAGCAGTAATATCTCGCACAGCTAAATCGGCAAGGACTTTACGATCAATACCCACATTTGCTTTTGTTAAGCCGTTTATTAAGCGACTATATGAAATACCATAAATACGCGCAGCAGCATTGATACGAACTATCCATAAGGCACGGAATTGACGTTTTCTTTGTTTACGATCACGATAAGCATATTGTCCAGCTTTAATAACAGCTTGTTTAGCTACGCGATAAATTCGACTACGCGCGCCATAATAACCTTTTGCTTGTTTTAAAATTTTCTTGTGTCTTGCTCTGGCAGTAACGCCACGTTTAACTCTAGGCATGATTTATATTCCTTTATTAACTATAGGGCATCATGCGTATAGCCATACGCACATCTGAAGGATGAATAACAGCGGCTTTACGTAACTGTCTTTTTCTTTTAGTCGATTTTTTTGTCAAAATATGACGACGATGTGACTGACCGCATTTAAATCCACCATTTCCAGTACGCCTAAAACGCTTAGCGGCTCCACGGTTAGTTTTAATTTTTGGCATTTGTTTGCTCCAACTAATCAATTAATAAAAATCCATGAGAACAAATCAATCAAGGCAAAATGCTGAGCCCAAAATGAATTGACGGTGTTTTTTTAATGTCTAACGACATACGGTTGCCTAATAAAAAGCTAAACACCTTTGCTACACGCCCTGTGTGACAAAACCTAATTACTGAGTAATAACTTACTGATTATTTTTTCTTTTTAGGCGCCATGACCATCACCATTTGACGCCCTTCCATTTTTGGAAACTGTTCAACAATGGCAATTTCTTCTAAGTCTTTTTCAATACGTTTAAGCTGTTCCATACCAATCTCTCTATGAGCCATTTCGCGCCCACGATAACGTACTGTTATTTTTGTTTTGTCACCGTCGTTAAGAAATTTAGTTAAACTTTTTAATTTAACTTGGTAATCACCCTCATCAGTACCAGGTCTAAACTTTATCTCTTTAACTTGAATTTGTTTTTGCTTCTTTTTAGCTATTGCCAGTTTTTTATTTTGCTCAAACTGGAATTTGCCATAATTCATTATTTTACATACTGGCGGATCTGCATTAGGTGAAATTTCAACCAAATCCAAATCAGCGGCATACGCTATTTGCTTAGCTTCATCTAAAGAAATAATTCCTAAGACCTCTCCTTCCGCACCTGTAACCCTAACTCTTCTTGCTGTAATTGAGTCGTTTAAGCGCGTTTCATCTTTTTTTGCAGCGATACTCTAATCCTCCAAACAATGTTTATACCTTGTTGTTAATTTCATTACTCAGTTTTTGAATAATATCATCAATTAACAAACCACCTAAATCTTCACCTTTTTGCGTTCTTACCGTCACTACATTTTCTTCTAATTCTTTATCACCTACAATGAGTAAATACGGTATTTTTTGCATTGAGTGTTCACGGATTTTAAATCCTATTTTTTCATTTCTCAAATCTAGCTTTACTCGCACAGCTTGTTTTTCAAGGGTTCGAGCAATTAATAATGCATAGTCAGCATGTCGATCTGCAATAGTTAAAATCATTACCTGAATCGGCGACAACCATAATGGAAAATAGCCTGCGTACTGCTCAATCAATATGCCGATAAACCGTTCTAGTGAACCAAGAATGGCTCTGTGTAGCATCACCGGCACTTGTTTACTACCATCTTCAGCAATATACACAGCATCTAAACGCAGTGGCATTGAGAAATCAACTTGAATAGTACCGCATTGCCAGACTCGACCGATACAATCTTTTAATGAAAACTCAATTTTGGGCCCATAAAAAGCACCTTCACCAGGCTGAAGCTCCCATTTTAAACCTTTGTTGTTAAGAGCAATTTCTAAGGCATTTTCTGCTTTATCCCAAACCGCATCATCGCCCACGCGATTTGCAGGACGAGTAGACAACTTAACAATCACCTCTTCAAAACCAAAAGATTTATAGACATCAAAGAGCATATCAATGAAGTCTGAAACTTCTGCTTGAATTTGATTTTCTGTACAAAATATATGCGCATCGTCTTGTACAAAATTTCTTACCCGCATTAAGCCATGCAAGGTACCTGATGGCTCATTACGATGACACGAACCAAATTCAGCTAAACGAATTGGCAAATCACGGTAACTTTTAATCCCTTGATTATAAATTTGCACATGACACGGGCAATTCATGGGCTTGATTGCATAATCACGATGCTCGGAATGAGTAGTAAAAATCATGCTACCAAACTTTTCCCAATGCCCTGATTTTTCCCATAAGGAACGATCAACAAGCTGCGGGGTTTTAACTTCAGCGTAACCATTATTACGCAATTTTTCACGAATAAATTGCTCTACCTGTTGATAAATCAACCAGCCTTTTTCATGCCAAAACACCATGCCCGGTGCTTCTTCTTGCGAATGAAATAAGTCTAATACTTTAGCAAGCTTACGATGATCTCTTTTTTCTGCTTCTTCTAAACGCTCAAGATACGTTTGTAATTCTTTTTTATCTCGCCAGACAGTGCCATAAATACGCTGCAACATTTCATTATTTGAATTGCCACGCCAATAAGCACCCGCGATTTTCATCAACTTAAACGCACCCACTTTTCCAGTACTTGGCACATGTGGCCCTCTACATAAATCAGTAAATTCAGCTTGTTTGTAAAGCGTTAGTGACTGCTCTTCTGGAATTGAGGAAATAATCTCGGCTTTATAGTTTTCACCCAAATCGGTGAAAAACTGAACGGCCTCATCTCTTGATAAAATAGAGCGTGTTATTGGATGATCTTCAGCAACCAATTGACGCATTTTATCTTCAATGATAGTTAAATCTTCAGGGGTAAAGGTACGCTCACAAGAAAAATCATAGTAAAAGCCATTTTCAATGACTGGACCAATGGTAACTTGTGCATGAGGAAATAACTGTTTAACTGCCTGCGCCAAAAGATGCGCAGTGGAATGGCGCATAATCTCTAAACCATCTTCATCTTTTGAGGTAATTAGCTGCAAAACAACATCTTTGTCAATAATAGTGCTCGCATCAACTAAGTCATTATCTATTTTGGCTGCTAATGTTGCTTTTGCTAGCCCTGCACCTATTGATGCGGCTACATCCATCACACTAATGGCGTGGTCAAAATTACGCTGCGAGCCATCAGGAAGAGTAATAATCGGCATGTTTAGTGTTAATTATGTGTAAAAAAAAAAGCACTGCATTGCAGTGCTTTAATTCTGGTAGGCGCGATTGGACTCGAACCAACGACCCCCACCATGTCAAGGTGGTGCTCTAACCAACTGAGCTACGTGCCTTTTAAATCCAATTAATTCGATTTGTGAATTATACCAAGAGATTAATTATACGCAATCACTTAGATACTATTTTCATTATTTTGTTTTGTTAAGCATCCTTAATAAAAAAATAACTTATTGATAAGTAAAACTATTTATATTAATAAAAGCATATCTCAGCCATTCATATAAAAAAATCTTTAACATTCCTTAGAAACTGTCTTACAAAACTATTTCGATTAACATAAATGCTTTTTGTGTAAAGCATAAAATAATGAGTTATATCAGACACTACACTCTATTCCCATATCTTCAGTTAAGTTTTTAAAAAATTGTAGGAATGGTTTTAACTACACTAATCATAACTAGAAGTACGTCTACCATAATGCCGATAACACTTTAATAACTAAAGATTATAATTTATCCTGCCCACTTTTTATTAAACTTTCCGGCATAAAAAAGCTAACAGACATTGCTGCCTGTTAGCTTTTCAACTCAAGAAAAAATCAATTATTGACCTTTTTTTGTCCAAGTAATAGTGCCAGGTGCCGTGTCGTGATACAACAAGGCAACACCGGCGCTTAACGAAACAATGTCGTTAAATACGGGCTTAGCGTCCATTGTGTAGCTAAATGAAAACGCATAAGGTGCTCCTGCTGGTGGCGCGTAAATAGGGAAGCCGCTCACTGTAGTTCCAGTTAACATAATCGAAGCTGTTGGCTTGCATGTTGAATATAGCTTATTCACTTTCACTGTTATCCACGCAAAACGAACACTTGGAAAATCAACATTACTAGAAGTAGGTAACTCTGCACCTGGATCCACGATTTAAAAATGAGTACATAAGCCTCATAAATGCGGCAAAAATATAACATGTCTTTTAACAAAAAAAACATATTATCTACATAAATAGAATAGCGATTTTCGCAAAATATTTTTCCAGCATCGCACTAGAAAAAGTCCACAAAAATACACGCGACCGCTTATGTCTTTCATACCAACAGACCCATCCTCGTCGCCTCGTCTCAAGCCAACAAGGGATTGAGAAATAGGTTCAAAAAGACTTCACGCAGTACAGACTGCCTTACAATTTTACTTTGCACGCTACGTGCTAGCAGAAACTAAAAATCTTCACTTCGCTAGTGCTCTGCTGCCAAGATTTTCAGCAAACAAAAACCATATTATTTATGTAATGAATTTCTCTTATAAAAAGATTCAAAATCAATGGCCGTCACTTGTGGGCATTCAGGCGTTAACGCACAGCGTTGTAAGCCATGATTTTGGGTGCGTGGATCATCTTTTTCCCACAGAATAAAACCATGTCGATCGGGGTCTGTACAAAAGTGCTCTTCTGAAAAATGGGTATCCGTCACGTTAGCAACGCCATTAACAAAATTTAACAGGGTATTGCGTGGTTTAAGATTAGCTAAATCACCATCTATTAAATCAGCCGCTGGATCAAAACGCACTAGCGTTGAGCTTCGGGTATTTGCGCCTTTAATAAATTCACCATTTTCATACAAACGGAAGACAGGATGTAAATAAGAAACGCAACCTGGGCGTTCTTGCGAATCATTAAGTCTGATGAAATTAAGCGTGTCTTTAAAACCATTTTCAAATTTATCAAAGCCTAATTCTAACGTTAGTAAGATAATGGTTTTATTGGCAAACATGGATTCTTTAACCACATATTCAACCGGTAATTCATAGAATAATTCAGCTTTACCATTATCAATAATTAACACGTCTGAAATTAAGCCAAATAATTGAAATAACGCAGACGAGGTACTAAAGCGAGAAATTAAATGCGTGGCCAAGGCCTGTAAATCGTTTTCTGTTTTTAACTCGAAGGTGTCGCTTGGGAAAGGTTTATTATGATAACGATTGTTAATAATATTAAATAAAGCATGAATATTATAACGAAAACCATGGATCAATCCTGACGTGGTTTTCTTATCACGAGAGGCCATTGCTGCGCCAACATAATACATATCCTGAGTTGTGCTTTCCCATATTGAATTTAATAAAGGATATTTATTTTTGCAATCCATTTTAGGCGCAATAGAATCACAGAAAATCATCGGGTCTGCGTATTGGAAACCCGTACTACGTATAACGTGATCAACTTCAAACCAGCCGTAAGCCGTACCTGGGGTATTCCAATGTGGTAATTCTTCTTCAAAATGCGCGCGAATCGTGCCGTCCGCTTGACGTTCAAGCTTGGTTAAGCTGGTTCCTGTTACGGTATGCAAGGCCTTTAATTGCGCCATGTCTAAAATTGTATTGTTATACGAGCGTAAATCGCCACTAAAATGACTATTCCACGCATGAGTAACTAAGTTGTTGCCAATCATAATAAACACAATGGCCGCATGACCGGCGATATCATTGGCGGCTTCAAACGCAGAATTACCACCGCCTAAAATAATAACGCGTTTATTTTTAAAGCGATTTGGGTTGGTATCATAAGTTTCATAGCCTTCAGCAATTTCAATACCTTCTATGTCTGGGATAATCGGTTTAGTTGCACCTGTTGCTAAAATTAACCGCTTGCACTGATACTGCTGACCGCATTCGGTAGTTAATACAAAATGACGATTAACGTTAGTTTCACGCGCGATAAATTTAATTGCGGTGTTATAGCGAATGTTTAATTGAAACTTATCAGCAAAATCTTCTAAGTAACGCACTAAATCACGTCTGTCTGGATAAAGTTCATCACTGTATTTGGTGAATAATAGTGAGGAATCATAGGTTATTAATGAATTCCAGTCATAACGCAAATTAAAATCTGATTCTGGGAAAAAGTTATTTTTCTTATTTAATGACAGCAAGGTATCGTGTCGTGGATATTGTCTAAAGAATGCACCTGGACTACGGGTACCTTCTAATATTAAATAATCATGGCCAGCTTGTTCCATGAAATAACCCATTTGTAAACCGCCAGGGCCAGCACCAAGGATAATGTAGTCGTGATAAATCATAGTCATAATTTTGGTCTTAAAAAATTTGATATTGGCAATAAAAAACTGCCTGATATGCGCTATCAGACAGTTTTGATATGTTAAGGGTAATTAAACGCTTTATTTTTTGTATTCAAGTGGCGCTACGGCTAATGGCGAACCATCTGGGTTTAGCTTACAACGTTGCAACCCATGGTTGGCTATACGTGGATCATCTGCTGCCCACGGCCTGAAACCACCACGTGATTCATCATCGGTGAAATGCTCGAGGGAGTATTGTTTTGTGGTGACCATGACGATGCTATTAATGAAGTTAAGTAACATATTGCGTGGTTTTAAGTTGGCTAAATCACCATCAATTAAATCAGAAGAAGCATCAAAACGTGTCACAATCGAACTGCGCGTATTGCTGCCTTTAATGTAGTCACCTTGATCATATAAACGGAACGCTGGGTGAAGATAAGCAACGTTCGCAGGGCGTTCTGGATCATTACGACGAATAAAATTAAGTGAATCTTCAAAGCCATTTTCAAAGGTATCAAAACCTAATTCTAAGGTAAAAATAATAATCTTTTTATTAGCAAACATTGAATCTTTTAAGACATAAGAAACGGGGTATTCATAAAACATTTCCGCTTTACCGTCTTCAAGAACTAAGACATCACACAATGTACCAAATAATTGATATAACGCTGAACTAAGGCTTAAACGCGTAATAATATGATCGCCTAAAGCTTGTAAATCGTCTTCATTTTCTAATTTAAAACAATCAGATGGCAACGGTTGATTATGGAATTTATCTTCCAAAATCCTGAATAAAGTGCGGGCATTATAACGGAAGCCATGAATAAAGCCTGACGCTGATTTTTTATCACGTGACGCGGTTGTTGTACCAATGTAATACATATCTGGCGTACTGCTTTCCCAGCTTGTATTTAATATGGGGTATTTGTTCATTGCATCCATTTCTGGTGCAATATCTTCAGCAAAAATACTGGTGTCAGCATATTTAAAACCTGTGCATCGAATAACATGATCAGCTTCAAACCATCCAAATGCAGTGCCTGGAGTTTTCCAATGCGGTAATTCTTCAGTGTAATGAACTTGCAAAGTGCCATCTTCTTGACGTACTAATTTAGTTAAAGTAGTACCTGTGACGGTATGCAAAGCTTTTAACTGGAACATATCCAGAATAGTATTATTGTAAGAACGCAGATCGCCCACGAAATGACTATTCCACGCATGACGAATTAAGCGATTGCCTATCATGACAAAGACAAGTGCCGCATGTCCGGCTAAATCGTTTGCAACTTCAAAGGCTGAGTTACCACGACCTAAGATAACCACACGTTTGTTTTTATAACGCTCTGGATTAACATCATAATCTTCAAAGCCTTCAGCTAAGTCTATGCCTTCTACATCTGGAATATTTGGCTTAACCGGCCCTGTAGCTAAAATCAAACGTTTACAGCTGTATTCAACACCATTGTCATCAGTTAAAACAAACAGACGCTCTTCATTTTTTTGACGAGCTATCATTTTTACTGAAGTATTAAATTTAATTTTTATTTTATATTTTTTAGCAAAATCATTTAAATAACGCACTAATACATAATTCTTTGGATAAAGCTCAGTAGTGTAGTCGGTAAATAAATGAGAATAATCGTGGGTAATTAAAGAGTTCCAATCATGTCGTAAATTAAACTCAGGTTCAGGATAAAAGTTATAAACCTTATTTAAAGAAATTAATGTTCCTTGACGCGGGTAATGTTCAAAGAATGAACCAGCACCATCATTACGTTCTAAAATCAGGTAATCATGGCCCGCTTGCTCCATAAAGTAGCCCATTTGTAAGCCTGCTGGACCTGCGCCTAAAATAATGTATTCGTGATAATTCATGGTA
>CAJAQT010000112.1 GCA_903944165.1 uncultured Methylococcaceae bacterium
GCAAACGATATTTTCTTACTGCAAGCGCTTGCCGAAGTGGCTTATGACGGTGGAGAAGCCAACATTCTCTTGTTGGTGTTGATGCATCAAGCTTTTGAGCAGTATTCAAAAGGCTTGGGTGCAAACCTGAAAAACGAATGGGTAAAAGTACAAGGTCGATTTGAGAGCGTCCCCTTCCTTGAGTCAGCAGAACAAACTTTACGCGTTATTGCTGCTGCGTTTCGTAACCAGCTGACGGCAATACAGCAACAAGAGATAAAACAGCATACAGCAGTCATAGTTGAAGTTTTAGGCCAGCAAAATGCATTATTACCTGGACTAAATGTTGAGCCTGCCATAGAGATTCTAAGCCAATGTTATCCTTTACATCCTATTGCAGCTTTAATCTTACCGACACTCTGTCAAAAAGTAGCTCAAAACGAAAGAACCTTGTTTAGTTATCTGGGCAGTCAGGAATACTTTGGATTTAAACACGGCATACAACGATTAAAAGACGTAGGCGATTGGGTTTTGCCTTGGGAGATTTTTGAATACTTCATCCAAAATCAACCCTCATCAACGACCGATCATCTTACCCACAGACGCTGGGCCGAGGTTATTACTGCTTTAGAACGCTTGGGTGATGCAGACGATTTAGAAAATCAACTGGTTAAAACCATCGGCCTGTTTAATATCATAGGCAGTCAGGCGGGGTTCAAAGCGAGTAAGGAATTATTAACGTTGTGCTTTCCAAAGACAGTTGATGTTGATCACCTACTAACCAATCTACAAAACAAGTCTATCATCAACTACCGACAGTTCAGTTCCGAATATCGGATATGGGAAGGCAGTGATTTTGACCTAGAAGTGGTGTTACAAGGAACCATTCAGCAGTTAGGGCGTTTCAATTTAGCGGAAACGCTCACGCATCGAAACAAGTTGCCACCTGTAGTCGCCAGGAAATATTCGATTCAGAACGCCACATTGCGAGTGTTTAGTCTTTTTTACATCGACACAGCAACCAAGCAGGATTTTTACAAAAACACCGATCAGCCCAGAATTCTCTTATTCTTATCTGAGAGCCAAGACGACGCCGCCAATTTTGAGAGCCTTGTTAAAAAACACAGCAATCCATTAAGCATTTACGTTTTATGCGATAACGCTGCTCAATTAAAAGCCATTGTTACTGAGGCTATTGCTTTAGAAAACATTCAATCCGAACGCGCAGAGATTAAATCTGATCCGGTTGCACAAAGGGAGTTAAAAGATCGTTTGGCCACTATTAAGCAGACCGAATTGGAATTGCTGAGTCAATATCTTGAGCAACCCCAAGCGAATCAGTGGTTTTGGCAAGGGGGGCGGTTGGAGTTACCTACACGGCGCACCTTACAACATCAATTATCCAAAGTGTTAGAAACGGTGTACGACCAAGCACCCTGGGTTAAAAATGAACTAATAAACCGCAACAAAGTTTCGGGGCAAGCCAATGGCGCTAAAAATAAACTGATAGCGGCATTATTATCCAAAAGCCATTTAGAAGATCTCGGTTTTGATAGTAGCAAATATCCCGCTGAGAAAACCATTTACCGTGCCGTGTTTAAAGAACCTGGTATACATATCAAAAAAAACGATGTCTGGCAGCTGGTTAATCCGTCTGATGATAATAAATATCACTTTTCAAGGGTCTGGGAGTGTATCAGAAAGTTATTGGCGAATAATTCTTCGCCAACGTTACTGACTGACATCTATGCGCTTATGGAAAAGCCGCCTTATGGTGTTCAAAACGGCGTGTGGTCATTAATTTTTATAGCCTATTATTTGGCCAATCAACGGTCACTGGCACTCTACGAAAGTGGCGTCTTTTGCCCGCTGGTTACCCAAGAACTTTTTGAGATTTTAGCTAAACGGCCTGAACTATTTTCAGTTGAAGCTTTTGACTTTACCGGAATAAGGGCTGATTTGTTCAATAGCTACCTGGAAAAACTGATCGGTAAAGTACCTGAAGAAAGTACCTTGCTCGATATCGTCAAACCCTTGGCGAAGTTTATTGGCCAGTTACCTCAATACACGCTTGCAACAAAATCCCTGGATGCGCAAACCATTGCGGTACGTGATGCTTTTCAGAATACGCAAAGCCCCATGACACTCTTATTTGAAACGTTGCCGTTGGCTTGTGGTTATCCATCGTATATTGGTACTGACTTGGATAACAACAATCCAAATGATTTTTTAAATGAATTGGTCAGGCATTTAAACCTTTTGAACAAAGCCTATCAAAATCTACTAAACACTTTTAAAGTCCAACTCGCTACCGCTCTTAAAGAACCGGCCGATTTAAACCTTGCTGAACTTAGGTCTAGTATAGCCAGAAAATATAAAGGCTTAGAAAAATACACCGTTGATTTACAAGGTCTTAAAGCCTTTATCTTAAGGCTGCAAAACAATAAAGAAACTGACGAAGCCTGGCTGGAATCAGTGGCGGCTTTCCTAGGGAAAATGCCTCCTGATAAATGGCTGCAAAATAATAGCTTGGAGGCAGAATATCGGCTTATCGACTTGTGTGGCCGCCTGGAGCAATTAGCCGTGGTTCGTGCGCATCAATTGCAAGCTAATGCAGACACCCACGTCACTGTATTTCGGGTAGTCAACAAAGACGGAGAAACTGATCAAATTGCGTATTTAAATCCGCAACTTAGAGAGCAGGCGAGATCCATTGTTAAAGCTCAGCAAGATTTTAAACAAGCCGATAAAAAATTAAAACTGGCAATTATTGCCCAATTCCTTAGTGAAGTAGATTGACCTAGTGGTTAGCCTATTTTAAATAATAAGGTCTTTGA
>CAJAQT010000113.1 GCA_903944165.1 uncultured Methylococcaceae bacterium
AATAATTTAATCTATTTAACAAAGCAATACCTAAAACTTAAGTTCCAATTATCAAGATAAGCTGAATTCAGGTAATAAATATTTTGTTATAAAGTATTGCTTCTTATAAAGAATAAATACTAAACGCTTATGACGCGGCCTGTATTTTAACAGAATCCACTAAAATATCTTCTAAGCCACGACGTCGCGTTTCTGTGCCAAAAAAAGCCACTAAAATAACCGCTAACGCCATAGGAATAGCGCCTATCATCGCCACGGTTGTAATCGAAGGCGCGGCAAGACCAAAAGACATAAAGGCAATAATTAAGACACCACCCGCTTTACTTGCACTTGCTGCATAACCAGTACCGCGCGCACGAATACGCGTTGGATAAATTTCTGAACTGTACACTGATAATACGGCAACCACTGAGCTTATTCCCCAGATAGGCACTACTAAAAGCAAATAAAGTAAAGGACGATTTTCAATAATGGCATTCCCCACAAAAACAAAACCAAACAGTGCTATTGCCGTGAGCGCACATAAAATAACAATGGTTTTTTTACTACTCCAGAAGCCATACATCCAAGCAACCAAAAATGACAAAGGAAAACCCATCATCGCTGCATTTCTAAGTATTTGATCTGCATCAGTAACCCCCATGGCTCTAAGGTTTGTGGGTATCCAAAGATTAAAGCCAAATAAAACCAGCCCTGACCCTATTCCTAAAACCGTTACTAATAAGGTAGTGCCAAGAAATTGTGGCGTAAATAATTGTTTCCACTGACCTTTGATTTTAACTTCCAACTCTGCCGCCACCGATGTTTCTTGAATGATTTTTGCACCGTAACGCGTCATCACTGCTTTAGCCTCTTCTTCTCTGCCATTGGCCAATAAATAACGAGGCGACTCTGGAATCCAGCGGTTGATTAAAATAAAAATAACCCCAGTTGGCATACCGATTAACCACAAGATGCGCCAGCTGTATTCAGGAATAAGTGAAGCGGCAAGCCAACTGGTGATGATATAAGCACCCGCAATATCTGCACCGACTAAAATCATTAACCAACCACGATGACGTGCAGGAATTGTTTCTGCCAATAACGCATAACAAATCGGTAGCATTCCACCCACAGCAATCCCCATCACGAAACACATGATCACATTGCCAAAAAAATCTGGCATAGTGCCACAAATTGATGTTCCAATAAAACCGATGCCCGCATAAAGTATTGATGCGCGACGCCCAATTTTATCGCCCATCCAGCCCCAAATAATAGAACCCAGCACCGTGCCAGTAATGCCTGACAAAGCTAACCAAACTGCTGGATAGCTTCCCAGTGGATTTAAAGGTGATTTAAGCCCATATTCCACACTCATGCCGGGCATAACAAAAGCCAAGGTTGTTGGCTTCATCACATCAATGGTAACGGCTAATGCCATTGCTAATAAAAGTCCTACATGCGCTAAATTAAGTGGCGCATCATCTAAGGCACTCACACGAATTTTTGAAACCGCAGCATCATTGACGGTATTAGCTTTAGGATATAGGCCATATAAACTACTAATCATTCCTATGAAAATAAATGCCATACCCACAATCATCGGCATATCCATTGTCATCCCTACTAATTTATATCCATTATCTTTAGCCATTAAATACATTGGAATATGAGCAGCCACGCCAGCAGTCACTGCAATGACTCCAAACCAAAAGGCAAGTGGATGATGAAATGTCACCCCGCCCATAGCTACTTTATTATTTGATTTATTCATTTATTCGCTCCTATTCTTTAATAAGAATTAAATTTAAATATGTTCTTTATTTATTAAGAGCAAAATAAAAAATACACGCACATCTAATTGATGAAACTTCAATTTACACATTAATATTAATGATTATATAACTAAAGAAGCAACCTGCAATCATTATTAATGACTTACTAAATAAAAATAAAACACAACAAAGGCATTAAAACTTTACTCTACTTAAAGAGAATATAACGATTAGCCGGCATAATAATGTGCGTTTTTATAAACCTACTCAGCACGATTAACATGCTTAGGGTGATAACGCATTAAAATCATTATTAATATAATAGCTGGAAGCCCTGCAATTGTGGTGTAAATAAAAAATAATGGGTAGCCAAAATTTTCTACCACCACACCAGAAAAGCCACCTAGCAGTTGCGCAGGTAAGGTCATTAATGAACTAAACAAGGCATATTGTGTTGCCGTGTATGCGGTACTGGTTAAGCTTGATAAATACGCAATAAACGCTGAGGTTGCCATGCCTGCGCAAAAACTATCTGTACTAACAATCAGCGCTAAACCCGCAAGGGTGGGCGTGTTCATTGCAAAGCTGGCATAAAGCAAATTAGTCATTGCTGTTAATATCGCGCCATAAAATAAGGGTCGCATTAAACCGAATCTTGCTACTAATACACCTCCCACAGCAGCACCCGTAATCGCCATTACAAAGCTAAATACTTTAGTAACCTGAGCAATGTCAGTTTTAGAAAAGCCCATATCTAAATAAAAGGGATTGGCCATTACGCCTAACATAATATCGCTCATTTTATACATACCAATTAACAGTAAAATTAATAAGCCTAACTTACCCTTACGATTAAAGTATTCAACAAACGGACTCAGCACAATATTGGAAAATCCTGCCACGCCACGCTGCCATAGTGTTGTTGGTTGAGCCACTCCCAAAAAGACGTCTAACTCATGCTCGGTTTGTACGGCCTGTTCATCGTTTTTAATGGGCGGTTCTTTAATACATAAAATTGTGATAATTCCAATTAACATAGCTGCTGCCATGCTTGAATAAGCCACATTCCAACTTGTATATTCAGCTAAATATAAACACCCTGCGGCTCCGGTAAGTAAAGAAATTCGATACCCTGCGACATAGGCGGCTGCCATTGCCCCTTGATATTCAGCACTTAAGACTTCAATTCGATAAGCATCAATAGCCACATCTTGTGTTGCGGAACAAAACGACACCCAAATAGCGAGTAAAATAATCTGCTGCAATTGCTCATGTGGATTAGATAAGCCCATCCCTAATAGCCCTAACGCAGCACCTATTTGAGCAACAAACATCCAGCTTCTTCGCTTTCCTAACCAACGTGTCACTAACGGTATTGGTAAGCGGTCAACAATCATTGACCAAAATACTTTAATTGAATAGGTAATCCCCACCCAACTTACAAAGCCAATTATTGAACGTTCAATCCCTGCTTCAGTTAACCACGCCGATAAGGTTGAAAACACAAGCACATACGGTAAACCCGAGGCAAAGCCTAAAAAAACAATAGCGATGACTGAGGGTTGTAGATAAACAGCAAATGCGGTTCGCCAATTTTTATTCATTTATTTTGACCCTAAACGTTTTTAAATTAAAAACTGACGTTACGTAATAACGTCGTTTTACGCTTGTTTATTAAATAACAGCATGGATGTGCAATATGGCAAACAACAACTTATGTGGACGAGCTAATTTCTTTTAATATTTACGCTGGAATCCAATAGCTAACGTTGCGTTACGCTTGCTAAAAGACTATTGAGCGATTATGTACATTCATGCACTTAGTCTTCATCATCTTCGTTTGGAAGGTGTGAGCGCATTTCTTCTGAAAGCAACAATTGTCCGCCAGTAATTACCACCTGTGCGCCAGGCGAAAGAATACGATGATCAATAAAAACTCCCTCTGCAACCACCGAGTAATCGTTAATAAGATGACGCATAAAGCTTTCATTGGAGGTTTTAAGGTAAACAAAACTTTGTCCAAGATACCAAATTAAAGCTGATTTTGGCACAACTACACCGGTTTTTGTGTCCTTGCTACGCGGCAACCAAGCGGTAATTTTCATGCCAGGTTTAATATATTTACCATTCGTTTGATAAAAATAGTTAACGCCCTGCTGTGCTATCTCAACTTGCGGTGCACTTGAGATATAGTCTGCACTCTGGGAATACTCACGCTTACCTGCCACACTCACTTGAATATGAGGATTGGGTTCAGTGTACGGTGCGTTAGTGGAGACATTGATTTGCAATAAACATGTTTCTGCGGCTAACAACTGAGCCAATTGTGGTGCTTTCTCTGCCAGCAGCCAAGCACTGATACTATCGCCCCAAGTTATTTTTGCCTCCGCCACCAGCGCATCATGCGCTAATAAAGTTTGCTCGTACTGAGCGTTAGCCGATTGCCACTGTGTGTAGTGTTCTTGACGACTTCGCAATGCCATTACACCTTCTTGATACAGTGCTTGCGCCCGCTTTAATGCCTGTGTTGCTTGGGCAAGTTGCGCCGCCAAACGCTGTTGCTCAGTATTATTAACAAGATAGCGTTGATGCAATGACAACATTGCAGGCAAAAACAGTGCATGACCATACGCGATTATTTCATCAGTATGTGTTGTCTGCGTAACCGTAATAACGTTAATACCGGCTAGTTGCTGAGTATATTCATTAAGGTGAAGCTGAGCTTCGACAACGCGAGAGACTGGCTTTTCGTTTTCACTGACATCCTCAGCAGCCAGCGCGAGTGAACATACCGTTACTATGATCCCCATAGCCACACCTAAATAAACGCTCATGAAATCTTATTCCAGTTGACCTGACAACAAAAAAGCCCTGGAAGATGACTCTACCAGGGCTTTAACACTTCTAAAAAAAAATCAGCTTAAGACTTAATTGTTAGGTAATGCAAATACAGTTAATACGCCACCCAATTTAGTGAATGAACTTAAACTTCTATAAGCACCCACTGCACCTAAACCTTCAGAACCTGAAGCGTCAGTACCGTCGTCTAAACCAGCAGCGATACCAATACCTGCCCAACCACCAATACCTGAAAGTACGCCAACGTATTGTTTACCTTCATATTGCCAGGTATTTACGTTACCGATAATTCCAGAAGGTGTTTTAAAGCGGTACAGTTCTTTACCTGTTTTTGCATCAACAGCTTTTAAATAACCTTCTAAAGTACCGTAAAATACTACGCCACCTGCTGTTGCAACTGAACCTGACCAAACCGAGAAAGGTTCTTTGTTTGACCACGCAATTTTACCTGTTTTTGCGTCATACGCAGTAAATTGACCAAGGTTAGTCGTATTGTCTGGTTTACCAGTCATCACGTCAGCACCAGCTGGCATCATTGATAAAGTCGCACCTACATAAGGCTGACCAGCAGTGTAAGACACTTCGAATGGTTCATAATCCATACATAAGTGGTTACCAGAAATATAGAACAAACCAGTTTGTGGTGAATACGATACTGGCTGTTGGTTTTTTGAACCTAAAGCCGCAGGACATGCGCCTTTAGTGTTAACATCTTCACCATTTTGTTCAGTACTGTATTTTGACACAACTTCTGGACGACCTGATTTCATATCAACATGAGTTGCCCAGTTAACAGATTTATCAAATTTTTCTGCAACTAATAACTCACCTGTTTCACGGTCTAACGTGTAACCAAAACCGTTACGATCGAAATGCACGATAGTTTTATGCATTTTTCCTTTAACTTCTTGATCAACTAATACTGTTTCGTTGATACCATCAAAATCCCACTCATCATGTGGCGTCATTTGATAAACCCATTTTACAGCACCTGTGTCGGCATCACGTGCCCACAAAGACATTGACCATTTGTTATCACCAGGACGTTGTACTGGATTCCAAGTAGAAGGGTTACCTGAGCCGTAATACACTAAATTTAATTTTGGATCGTAACTTGTCCAGCCCCATGTTGTACCACCACCGACTTTCCATTGATCACCTTCCCAAGTGCTTAAACTTGAGTTTGCACCAACAGGCACAACTTTACCGTCTTTCCAGGTCATGGTTTTTTTAGGATCCATTAACATCTCGCTATCTGGACCAACGCTATAACCTTTCCATGCTAATTTGCCTGAATTAATGTCATAAGCGGCTAAGAAACCACGTACACCAAACTCACCGCCTGAAATACCTGTTAACACTTTGTCTTTAACAACTAAAGGAGCGTTAGTGTTGGTCATACCTAATTTAGGATCACCATTTTGCACACTCCAAATACGTTTACCTGTTTTAGCGTCTAAAGCAGTTAATACGGTATTAGATTGTTGTAAGAAAATTTTGCCATCACCATAAGCCAAACCACGGTTTACGGTATCGCAACACATAACAGGGATCGTAACATCTGCATCTTGAGTTGGAGTAAATTCCCAAATTACTGATTGTGTTTTTTGGTCAATCGCATAAACAGTGTTAGGGAATGGGGTATGGATATAAAGAATATCATTAACAACCAATGGGCCGCCTTCATGGCCACGTAAAACACCTGTTGAAAAAGACCAGGCTGGTTGTAACGATTTAACATTGCTAGCGTTGATTTGATTTAATTCACTGTAACGAGTACCTGCGTAATTACCACCCCAAGTTGCCCAGTTAGATGGGTTTTGAGTCAGTTGTTCAACACCGCTGTTTGCAGTTGAAATTGCTGGCGCAGCAAGTAAGGTAGCTACACTGGCAGCAAGCAGCCAACTATTTAAAGGCTTCTTCATAATTTATTTCTCCTGATATTCTGTTGTACAACAAAATACTGATTGTGTTTTTTTGACTAATATTAGTTGTTTGGCTGAATGGTTTGATCCCCTGTTAACAGGATATTTATTATTTCGCCAAGTGCCTAGATTTAATGATTTTAGCTAAAAAGTCAACATTTAAAAGACAATAGACAACGCTAAAATCTGACATAAAATTTTACTTTAGAATTACTCACTCAACTTAGCCTATTGTTTCCTAAACAACTTCAATGCTATAACCCGTGCTATTCCAGCACAAAACGTATGCGGCATTTTTGTGCCATTCAGCCAACACAAAACGCTGCGCTAAGTGCTCATTAATTTCAAAACAATGCACATCAGGACGATGGGTATGACCATGAATTAAACGCCAACATTGATAACGCTGCATGGCGTCAATAACTGCATCCTGATTTACATCCATCACAGTATAACTGGTGGAACGTTTGTGTAAATGGCTTTGTAAACGATACCATCGAGCGGCTAATAATCTGACTATCAAAGGCTTAGATAACACATTTTGCTGCCAATGCGGGCTATGCGACTTTTCTCGAAAAGCTTGATACGCGTGGTCATCAGTACATAGCAAATCACCATGTGTGAGCAAGGTGGGCGTGCCAAAAATATCGATTACAGCATACTCTTCAAGCAGTTGCACACCCGTTGCTGCGGCGAAACGTGCCCCCAACAGAAAATCACGGTTACCTTGCAGTAAATACACCTGAGTTCCCGACGCAACAAGCTGTTTTAAGTGCTGACGAATCACCCGTGCTGGCTGAGTAAAATCATCATCACCAATCCACGCATCAAACAAATCTCCTAAAATATAAATCGCCTTGGCCTGCCGAGCACGATGCTGAAGAAAATGAGTAAAACGCGCGGTAATAGCAGGCTTTTCCCAAGCGAGATGAAGATCAGATAAAAAAATAAGCTCTGATTTCACGGTCTATTAATCGATAATTTCAGCTTTTTCTAAAATAATATCCACTTTAGGCACATCACCATGACCTTGACGTGACCCCGTGGCTTGTTTAGCTATCGTGTCGACAATATCCATCCCGTCAAGCACTTCACCAAAAACCGCATAGCCCCAGCCACTGGTTGTCGCGCTAGTAAAATCTAAAGAACGATTATCCACTAAATTGATAAAAAACTGACCTGTAGCAGAATCAGGCACTTGTGTGCGTGCCATAGCAATAGTGCCACGTTTGTTACTTAAACCATTATCAGCTTCATTTTTGATAGGTTTATTGACTGGCTTTTGTTCAAAAGCCGTCGTAAAGCCGCCCCCTTGAATCATGAATCCTTTTATAACACGATGAAAAATAGTTGCGTTATAAAAGCCATCCTTAACATACGTTAAAAAATTGGCGGTGGAGATGGGTGCTTTTTCTTCGTTCAATTGCACGGTGATGACACCTAATGAAGTGGTTAATTGAACTTTTGTAAACGCATCTGACATTTTATTTTCCTTTGAAAATGATAAGGTTGACGTAAATAGCAACACGAAAGCTAAAAAAATTTGAAGCATAATTCTTCCTTGTTGAAAGGTTACAGAAACGCGATTTTATGTGTTTTTATCTTGAAAGAGAAGTATACGCTTGGTAAATTGCGCTACTATTTACAGATATTTACAGAATATTCCTCTCAGTGCCCTTACCCCACTTAGTTAACCATGTTGAAAATTTATAATACCCTCAGCCGAAAAAAAGAACATTTTACCCCGCTAATCCCAGGCAAAGTAGGCATGTATGTCTGCGGCATGACGGTTTATGATTACTGCCATATTGGTCATGCTCGGGTTATGGTGGTGTTTGACACCGTAGCAAGATACTTTAAACACTTAAATTATGAACTCACTTATGTTCGTAATATCACCGATATTGACGATAAAATCATCACCCGCGCGATAGAAAACAATGAGCCTTATCAGCACTTAACTGAGCGTTTTATTACCGCCATGCACGAAGATGAACGCGCACTCAATGTATTACCCGCTAATATAGAGCCAAGAGCGACACACTCCATTGCGGCAATCATCACCATGATTAACCAGCTTCTTAACAAAAATCTAGCGTATGTTGGCGGCAATGGTGATGTCTTTTATGCCGTGAATAATTTTGTTGGTTACGGGCAATTATCAGGAAAAAATCTAGCTGACTTACAGGCGGGCGAGCGCGTTGACATTGATCACGCCAAACACAACCCCTTAGATTTTGTATTATGGAAAATGGCTAAAGCCAATGAACCCGCCTGGGAATCACCCTGGGGTTTAGGTCGTCCAGGCTGGCATATTGAATGCTCCGCCATGTCAACCTGCTGTCTTGGTGAGCATTTTGATATTCATGGCGGCGGCATGGATTTACAATTTCCACATCATGAAAATGAAATCGCCCAATCAGAAGGCGCGACCGGCAAAAAATTTGTTAACTATTGGATGCATAATGGTTTTGTTCGTGTTAACGAAGAAAAAATGTCTAAATCCTTAGGTAATTTCTTTACCGTAAGAGAAGTTTTAAAACAGTATCGCCCAGAAATTATTCGTTTTTTTATCTTATCTAGCCATTATCGCAGTCCACTTAATTATTCAGATGAACAATTAAATGAAGCACAAGCCGCCTTAACGCGCTTATATATAGCCTTACGCGGCACCGCAGCAGCCACGACCACCGCCCTCGCCACTGACTATGTGCAGCGCTTTGAAGACGCAATGAACGATGACTTTAACACCCCAGTTGCCTTAGCCATCTTATTTGACCTAGCCCGAGAGCTTAATACTGCAAAAACAGAAAAACACACTGAAAAAGTAAACAGCTTAGCCCTCACCTTAACGCATTTAGCACACATTTTAGGGCTGTTAGACATGGAGGCTGACGTTTTTTTACAAGGCGATCAGCAAGATACTAAAATTGAACAAAAAATTCAGTTGCGCACAGAAGCTAAAAAAGCCAAAAACTGGAGCTTAGCCGATCAACTACGTGACGAACTAAAAGCCATGAATGTCATTCTTGAAGATACGCCTGACGGCAAAACTACTTGGCGACAAGAACATTAAACGTAACTAGCGCCCCCTTTTTGAAAAAGGGGGAACTGAATAATTACCATTAATCTCATCCACTTATTTATTCACTTACCCATCAATCCGAACCCCATGAACGCAATTAAAGATCAATCACTCCACGTATTTCTTGATGATTTAGCCAGTAAAAATGCAACGCCAGGTGGCGGCAGTGTTGCGGCCTTAATGGGCGCACAAAGCGCAGCCTTAATCAGTATGGTATGCAATCTAACATTGGGAAAAGCCAATTACGAGCATGTAGAAGCAGACATGCAAGCCTTATTGATTTCAGCAGAAGCATTACGCAAACAATTTACAGAGATGATTCAAGCTGACATTGATGTATTTGATAAATTAATGGCCGCCTACCGTCTGCCCAAAGAAACCGATGAAGAAATAAGCGCCCGCAGTGAACTAATCCAACACGTCTTAACAGAAGCAATTGAAGTCCCCTTGCTCTGCGCCAAAGCCTGTAGAGAAGCGATGGACTTATGCCAAAGCGCAGGTGAAAAAGGTAATTTAGGGGTGATTAGTGATGCCGGCGTAGCCATTATGGCCGCTTATGCAGGCTTAAAAAGTGCCGCTTTAAATGTCCATATCAATGCTAATTGCCTTAAAGATGAGGCCTTAGCCGCAACAAAACGCACGGAATTAAATGCTATTTTAGATGGTGCCGAAGCGTTGCACGCTGCGGTGTATCAGACTGTTGAAAGCAAGCTATAGGCGGTCATCCCCGCTTTGGTTGACTGTCATTAAATGAGTAAGTTACTGCATAGGTCGCAATAGCGTGAACGTATTACGACGCGTTGTGGCTAACTATAAAATACCTGCCCCCTTGTGTATTAAACACGTTGCTAAAACACCCAATCATGTGCGACAAAAAAGTTTATAGTCACGTAACGATTCACTTCCCCCTTTGGGCTACCCACTTAAGGCTGGACAGTTTCAGGTTAAGCCGTTCGTGGTGAGCTTGTCGAACCATGAGCGGCTTAACCGCCCACCCTTCGACAGGCTCAGGGCGAACGGTTAAACCTTGAACTGTGTCCCTGCTTAAGTGGGTAGCCCCCCCTTTAAAAAAGGGGGATTAAGGGGGATTTGGGATTTCCATTATGCAATTACGGCGTTTAGTGCTGGCGGGTTCTCGCATGTTTTCGCTGATTCGTTAACGCTTATGGGCGTACCGCTTGGTTGGTGGTCGGATCGGCGTTTTAACTTGTTTGGTG
>CAJAQT010000114.1 GCA_903944165.1 uncultured Methylococcaceae bacterium
CATGACAGGCTCAGTCCGCCTTTGAAAAAGGGGGAAGTTATGCTTCGAGCAGCAAAACAGTGCGGTGTGTAGAACAACCAATATAAGTGGGCGCGTAATTATTTAGACCCCTGCAAAACTAATGTTGTAAGCACCGGCTTCCCCCTTTGAAAAAGGGGGATTGAGGGGGATTTATCTAATCAAATCAAATCTCCCCTAAGCCTTTATGCCCTTTGGGGGCTCTTTTCCAAAGACCTGTCATGAGCCAGTCGAATAAGGGGGACTGAATACTTACGCGGGAGCGGCTTTAGCCGCTCCCACAATAAAGCAATTCATGGCCGTTCGGAGTATAGCTATTAAATAAATCCCCTTATTCGACTGGCTCATGACCGGCTCAGTCCCCCTTTTTCAAAGAGGGAAATTAATATCATCAATCACAATACTATGAATAATTATTATGAGCAGTTTCTGGTGTTTAGTGCGTCCTTAGTCGCCAATACGTTTTCTGCTTTAGCGGGTGGTGGGGCGGGGTTAATTCAGTTTCCAGTGTTAATTTTTTTAGGGTTGTCGTTTAGCGTGGCGTTGGCAACGCATAAAATTGCGTCTGTTGCGTTGGGCGTGGGGGCCTCGGTACGGTATTTAAAAGAAGATGTGTTGGAGCGAAAATTTGCTTTTTTTATGGCTGTGGTAGGTATTCCTGCGGTCATTTTGGGTTCATTTACTGTGGTGCATATTCCAGAGTCTTTGGCAAAAGCCATTTTGGGGGTGTTGACTATCGCGTTAGGGCTGCATTCTTTAGTTAATAAACAACTGGGGGCGGTGTATCAACCTGCACATCGTGATTTAACGGGCTTGGTGAAAGGTGGCGTAGCGTTGGCTGTGATTGGTTTTTTAAATGGTTCGATTGCTTCGGGTACAGGTTTATTTGCTACGTTGGTGTTGATAGCTTGGTTTGGTATGGATTATAAGCGTGCGGTGGCTTATACCTTGGTAATTGTTGGTTTATTTTGGAATGGCTCGGGTGCGGTTGTGTTGGCGATGATTGCAACGGTTAAATGGAGCTGGCTGCCCGTGTTGTTATTGGGTTCGTTTGTGGGCGGTTATCTTGGTGCGCATTTGGCTATTTTAAAAGGAAATCAATGGATTAAGCGTAGTTATGAGGTGATGACAATTGCTGTGGGCATAAAGTTGTTATGTTGTTAAGAAGTTTGGTTGGCATTAAAGCGTGTATAAAGTTGAGCAAGTTGTGCGCATTCATCGTGGGTGGGGTTGCTCCAGCCACTAAAGCCTAGTTCTGCAAGTGCTTGTCTGCCTTGGCTGTTTAGTCCCATATTTAATAACACATCGTGTAAGGTGGTGTTGAGGTGCGCATTGTGCGGTGCGGTGAGGAACATAGGATAGGCGCATTTAGTTTCACTTTGGCCAAGTATTCGAAGACTTTTTTTGCTTAGTGAGGAGAGTCCTTGATAGGTTTGGCTGAGCATGAACAGTATGTCTGCCTTGCCTTTAAGCAGTAATTGCAGGGCTTTGATGTCATGGCCAGTAAATACATAATGTATGGTGTTGGCATTGCCGGGTGTTTCTTCCAGTATAAATCGTCCTTGTAAATAAACTGTGCTGTTTGCGGAGGTGGCGGCGCAGGTGCTGTGCTGAAAATCTTCTAGGCTTTGGCGCGTATCATTGGCACGAATGAGTATCGTCACTTCTTCATATTGGTTGAGCGGACGTTGGCAAGCTTGATAGTGATGCATCAGTTGTAACTGGGTTGCGATAAATGGGTTGGTGTAGACAATGTCCATTGTTTCAATGGGTTTAGAGGGCTCAGTAACAGTGCCGTGCATGAGTTCTAAGTTAAAGGTTTTGTCTAAGTGCTGTTGTAAATATGTTGAGAAAAACTGCCAAGCATGTATGTGTTGGCTGCTTTGTACATGAATCCACACGTTTAGTTTTGCTGAGTTAATGGCGGTGGCGGGGGCTGCATGTTGTGGAGCTGAATAGTCTGCTGCTGATTGTGCAGGGTGCTGCGGTGCAGCGGTGGGCGTGGCGTCAGTGTTATCGGTTAAAAAGCGCGTTAAGCCAGTCATTTTAAACAGAATGCCAATCATACGATTGGTGTTGATGATTTGAATTTGAATCTGTTGTTCTTGCCAGTGTTCAAAGAGTTTAAGCAGTTGCGCTAGCCCCATCGAGTTAACACGTAAGACCTGTGCAAAATTTAGTTGTGCGTGAGAATTAGGCGGAACAAGCCATAATCTTTGTAATATGGGCAGTGCAGTGGCGTCGATAATGCCTATTAAATCAAAATGATGCTTATGTGGCTCTGCGTGGGCGACAGGTTGTATGTGTAAGCCATTCTCTTGCGTGAGTTGGTGTTCTGGTTGTGCTGATAAAGTAAGGTAATGAGGAGTGTGCAACGGGGGCAGTGTTGGCGTTTGGATGATGTAGTGTGGGGCTTTGTTTGTGGTGCTGGCGGGAGTAAATGAGGGCGTTTGGGGGGTGGTCGCTAGCTTTGTTGAGGCGGTGCTGGGGGCGTCGGTTATAAAACGAGTTAAGCCAGTCATTTTAAAGAGCACAGCAATCATGCGGTTAAGATGGCTTACTTGTATGGTGATGTGTTGTTTTTGCCAGTTTTCAAATAGTTGTAGCAGTTGCGCTAAACCCATTGAATTAATGCGTTCTACTTTGGAAAAATCTAACTCAATGTGGCTCTGTTCAGGCACGCGGTATAGTGGCAAAAAGGTTTCTGCAGCACTTGCATCAATGTTGCCAATTAACTGAATGCGTTGCGGTGAGGCTTGACGATCGGTAGGGAAGATAATGTGTAGCATTGCTGTGGCACTTGGAGATAGCTCTGCTGTTGGCTGATTGGTTGCGGTGGTTAAGCTGTCTTGATTAAGTAAATGTGTTAGCCCTGTTTGGTTAAACATTAAGCCGATAGTTTGATTTGCTGAGGTAATACGGACCGTAATATTGTTTTTTTGTAAGTGTTCAATTAGTTTTAGTAATTCGGCTAAACCAAGCGAATTCATTCGGTTTACTTGAGAAAAATTTAATTCTGTCGTGGTATTAGAAGGCAGTGTGTATAAATTTTTTAAGGCAGGTTGGCTGTTAGAGTCAATGTTGCCAATGAGGGTAAACTGCTGCGAATAGGGCTCGTTGATGGTGTGTTGTTGGATAGTTAATGTTGCGTTATGCATTATCTAACACCTCGTAAAATTCATTGTGGTAGAGAAATTGATAGCTTTTATCGGCGTTTGGTTCGAAGGGCGTATTGAAGTCAATAAATGCGCAAACTTGTGTTTGTTGATGCGGAAAAACGCGTATTTGTAAATAATCTGACATGCGCCAAATTAAGTATAAGCCACCTCCGCCTATTCCAGCTTCTAAGCCTTGTCCTTGAATATGTAGGCTTAAACGAGTTAAGAATACTTTTGGCGTTAAAGTGCCCCAGTTGTCTAGTAATGAAATGCCAAGTAGTCCGTTTTGCAGCGACAAATCAAGGGTTAAGATTTCATCATCAGCCAATTCACGGGGCTGTCCTTTTGGGTATAAGGCACGACCTTTGCCATCACGCGGTGCAGCACAAACGCCATTTTCAATGAGTTCGTCAAGTAAAAAGATAACGGTATCAATGCGATCAGGGTAGGGCAGGGGTTGTTCTTCTAGCCACGCTTGAATTTCATTGAGGATGAAATATTTGTCTTCCGTGTGCGTGAGTTGAAATTCACGGCGTTGATCTGGGTGGCGTAGTAAGGAGACTAAGTCATCGCGCTGCGGCGTGAGGTGTTGGTTGCGTAAAGTGGCTATGTTTAGATGCTGATGTACTGGGTGTGAGGGCATTAAAACACGGCGAATACCTTGTTGAGCCAAGCTGGGAATTAAGTCAGAAAAATCGTGTTCAGCGAGCAGGATAACCACTTGACGTTGAAGGTCGGCGGAAATGGTGGGCTGTGTGTCGCGGAAATAACTGTCAGTAAATATCGTGAGCTTGCTGCTGTCTGAGTTGGTTTCGGAGAGTTCGGTAGTGCTGAGTGTTAAGTGCGGGGTGCGTTCTAGGGTGCGCTCTAGGTGTTCTATACTAAATAAGGTGACATCATCATAAAATACGGTACGCCCCAAAAATTGAGTAAGAAGGTGCAGTAAGTCTGTGTTGAGGCTGTGAATGTCGTTGTCGCATAGCTCAATCAATGCGGCTTCTAAGCGGTCATAGCCAAAACATTCGCCGTCAGTATTTTCTTCTTCGACAATGCTGTCTGTGTACAGAAATAAGCGGTCGCCAATATCAATTTCAGTGCTGGCGTGTTCGTATTGAGTGTGTTCATTTTTACCTAAGGGTAAGCCGCCTAATTCTAGGCTGTCGAGTTGGCTGAGTATGGAGCGATAGATGTATGCAAATTGATGCCCCGCATTGGCATATTGTAATTCACCCGTTTGGCTGTCAATGCAGACCGCAAACATGGTCATTAACAACGATTGGTGTGCTGTTTTGAAGATAATTTGATTAAGGCGAGCAAGAATAAGATGCGGGGCTTTTTCTTGTTCAGATTCTAAAAAGTTAACCCCTGCTTTTGCCGCACAGACAATTGTGCCGGCGGCAATGCCATGACCACTGACATCGCCTACTAAGATAATGATCCAGCGTGCGTCAACAACATAATAATCGTAAAAATCTCCGCCCACTTCGCTAGAGGTTAGCATGGTGGCTTGACCTTGTAGGCCAGGTAATTCAATGCGTGCTGGGCGTAATAAGTTTTTTTGTAAGGTGGCAGCACTTTCTACTTCATCGTTTAAGCGAGCGCTTAATTTCACCATGGTTTCTATAAGTGAGCCTTGTGATTGCGACATTCTGAGAATTAAATCTGCAATTTTTACCAGACCTAAGAGGTCGTGTTGATCAATAACTGGGATGGCTTCGTGGGTGAAGTTTGGGTCGATGGTTAAAAATTTAACAATGACTTGGTCAATGCGATCATTGGCTTCGACAATTAACGGAGCTATAAAAATATGCCCGTGACTGGTTAATAGAAAAGATAGTTTTTTGCGTGCAAATAACTCACGTGCAAAGGCGCGAGTCATGAGATTGAGGTAATTTTTTCTGGAAATGATGCCAAAATAGCGATTATGTGCGTCCAGAATAGGTAACGCAGAGAGTGTGCTTTGGTCTTGAAACAGGTGTAGCACATCTAAAATATAAGCGTTTATGGAGATAGGTTGAACTTGATAAGTTAAATCGCGAACGCAAGGTTCGGAAAAATTTTGTACGTTACTTTGATGTAAGGAGGGTGCTTGCTCAAACATAATTTTATGAGGATTAAGGGCAATTTAAATGCCTTTATTTTGTACTGAATTTCGTTCTACTGTAGTGGAAAATGATGACAGCTTAATTAAAAATAAGGCGGATAAGATTAAGCAATGAAGGGGGTAGCATAAATTAAGTTATAGCGTGTGGAGTGTAAGCACTGCTCAGTAATGCTTATTATGAGCTTCAACGTAAATGAGGAGTGTAGGCTTTGCCTGCAAGTCAATACAGGCAATGACCAACAGTAGGTGCTTTAGGCGAAGCGTGTACTTCACGCTATTCGTCATAGTCTATTTAAGCTGCACCTGCTTAAGTGGGTGGCCAAAAGGCTAAAGCCTTGCAATCATTAAAGAATTTGGACTTTATTATTAATGACGCTATGCCGCGCTGCACTGGCTGCAACAGGTTGCGAGGCAAACGATTAAGCTTCTGGGTAAGGTCTGAATGCTATTGTATGGCAGCCAGATTTTTTAGTTTTTATGCTGCAGTAAGTCATGCAGTTGGTCTTCAAGATGTTTTACTTTTTTGAGTAATTCTGGCAATTTAGTCAGCGCGACGTGTTCTTTGTAGGCGGTTCGTTTGTCTTTAGCGGGGCTGCCAAACACATGGCTTGCTGCGGGGACATCATTCGCTACACCGGCACGCGCCATGATGACTGCACCTTGACCAATGGTAAGGTGATCGGCAATGCCGGCACTGCCAGCAAAAATGGCATAATCATGGATTGTGCAGGAGCCTGAAACACCTACTTGACCACACATGATGACGTGTTTGCCTACTTGATTGTTATGTCCTATTTGTACTAAATTATCAATTTTGCTGCCTTGACCAATGACGGTACTGCCTAATGCGCCGCGATCGATACAGGTATTGGCACCAATTTCAACATGATCATCAATGCGTACATTGCCCACTTGAGGGACTTTAATATGCTGGTGATTTCTAAATTTATAGCCAAAGCCATCTGCGCCAATAATCGCGCCAGAGTGAATAATGACATGGTCGCCTATCTCTACATTGTCATAAATAACAGCATAAGGATGAATTTGGCAGTGTTGACCAATTTTGCAGTGTTGACCAATATATGCGCCTGCCATAATTTGGCTGTGACTGCCTATGCTGCTGTGATCATTGATAATTGCATACGGGCCGATATGAATCGCCTCGCCTAAGCTTACGTTATCTGCAACGACGGCTTGTGGGGCAATGCTAAGGGCAGGGGTAGGGGCAGGATGGAGTAGGTGCAAGGCATGGATAAAACTAATTTCTGGGTCAGCACAAATCAGCAAGGCAAGTTGTTTTGGGACGGACGGGATTTTAAAGTCTGCGCCAATAATACAGGCACTGGCTGTGGAGTGTTCAAGGTATTTGCTGTATTTAGGATTGGTTAGTTGGGTGAGTTGTCCCGCGTGGGCAGTGGTAATATCTGCGGCTGAGTCAATTAGGTCATCTGGATTACCGCCTTCAAGTCGAGCATGGCAGTGCGTGGCGAGTTCTTGTAGAGTTATAGACATATATTAATGGCCGCGTTAAAAATAGTGTAAACAATGAGTATTCTGATGCACTAAGTGTATCAATTTAGGGTTAACAGTTTTGTTACAGTGTGAATAAATTTTGTGTAATGATGGTCTTTAATTTCTGGATGTTTTTTCAAAAAAGAGGGCGGAGTCATTACTATTTTGTTCGTTTACGTGTTGGCTTGCCAATGCCCAGAATTACCACCTTGCTTTTCTATTACGTGTACATTTTGAATTATCATGCCACGATCAACTGCTTTACACATATCATAAATCGTTAATAATGCACAGGTGGTTGCGGTAAGTGCTTCCATTTCTACGCCAGTTTGACCATTGGTTTTAGCCGTGGCTCGACAAACCATGTGGTTTTTTTCAAGGTTAGGGGTAAAGTGAATATCAATATGTGTTAAAGGTAAAGGGTGGCAAAGCGGGATAATATCAGCCGTTTTTTTTGCTGCCATGATGCCAGCAATTCTGGCAACAGCCAGCACGTCACCTTTTTTATGTGCGCCGGCAAGTATTAATTGCAGGGTGGCGGGGTGCATTGAAATACTGCCTTCTGTGACGGCGAGGCGTTGTGTTATGGCTTTGTTGCCTACATCTACCATGTGAGCTTCGCCCAAGGCATTGAAGTGTGTCAAGGTTGTCATCGCTTATTTAAAAAAAATTTAGGGTACGTTTAGGGAGTTAATATGAACCAGCAGTGCGACATTGTAGTTAAATATTTTGCTAGTTTAAAAGAAAAGTTAGGGCGTTCTGAAGACTATTTTACGTTAACAAGAAGCATGACTGTTAGTGATGTGTGGGCACACGTTAATCCTGAGATAGCACCTCCAGAGCAGCTTAAAGTGGCGGTGAATTTGGATTATGTTAGCTGGGATTGGGTTGTCAAGCCAGGTGATGAAGTGGCTTTTTTTCCACCTGTTACAGGAGGTTAGTTAAATCATGATAAGCATTGTACAAGAAGCATTTAATCCTTGGGATGTTATGCAAGCGTATCAACAGCAGATGGCGGTTAGGGTGCGGCGTAAACTAGGCGCGACCAGTGTATTTGTTGGGTCAATGCGTGATTTTAACCAAGATGATCAAGTCGACCGCATGGTGCTGGAGTATTATCCAGGCATGACTGAAAAGCAGTTAGGGATGATTGCTGCACAAGCCAATGAGCAGTGGTCGCTAATTGATAGCCTGATTATGCATCGCGTAGGCGAGGTTTTTCCAACAGATGTGCTGGTGTTAGTGGCGGTCTGGGCGGAGCATCGGGCTGATGCGTTTGAGGCGTGTCGGTTTTTAATGGAGGCGCTGAAAGCGCAAGCTCCGTTCTGGAAAAAAGAATGTGTAACCGGGCAACAAGCGCGTTGGGTTGCTGAAAATACTGAAGGTTATAAGCGTCATTAATTTAGCTTTTCAGCAAAAAATCTTATTTTCCTTATCATTTTCTGCAATTTTAAACTGAATGCGCTACAATTCGCAGCTATTAATATTTCTCCGCGCATTCGCGCATTCTCAATTTTACAAGGTAAATCCATGCTCAATGATGTTTCTACATTACCCACTTTTCAAGATTTAGCGCTGATAGAACCGGTGCTAAAAGCATTGGAAGATGTTGGTTATGAAACACCTTCGCCGATTCAGGCACAAGTTATTCCCCATATGTTGTTAGGTAAAGATGTATTGGGGCAAGCACAAACAGGGACAGGTAAAACAGCTGCATTTGCGCTGCCTATTCTGTCACGTATCGATCTTAAACAAAAAGACCCACAAGTATTAATTTTAGCGCCAACCCGTGAATTGGCTATTCAAGTTGCTGAAGCTTTTCAGCGTTATGCCGCACATTTAAACGGTTTTCATGTTTTGCCTATTTACGGTGGTCAAGATTACAGCACGCAATTGCGACAATTAAAACGCGGGGCGCATGTGGTTGTGGGTACGCCTGGTCGTGTAATGGATCACATGCGCAAAGGCACGTTAAATCTTAGTGGACTGACCACGTTGGTTTTGGATGAGGCCGATGAGATGTTGCGTATGGGGTTTATCGATGATGTTGAATGGATTCTTGAACAAACGCCAGATAATCGGCAGATTGCGTTATTTTCCGCAACAATGCCAACGGCTATTCGAAAAATTGCGCAAGAATATTTGCATGAGCCAGTGCAAGTTACGATTAAAGTCACTAATGCGTCAGCAGAAAATATTCGCCAACGTTTTTGGGTGGTCAGTGGTATTCACAAATTAGATGCCTTAACCCGTATCTTAGAGGTGGAAACATTCGATGGCATGATTATTTTTGTTAGAACTAAAACAGCTACCGTTGAATTAGCAGAAAAATTAGAAGCCAGAGGGTATTCAGCTGCAGCGATTAATGGGGATATGTCACAAACCTTGCGGGAACGTGCTATCAATCATTTAAAAGCGGGTAAATTAGATATTTTGATCGCTACTGATGTTGCGGCACGTGGTTTAGATGTGGATCGCATTACTCACGTGGTCAACTATGATATTCCTTACGATACAGAATCGTATGTGCATCGTATTGGTAGAACAGGTCGGGCAGGGCGTACAGGTGATGCTATTTTGTTTATTGCCCCCCGTGAAAGAAAATTATTAATGAACATCGAAAAAGCCACTAAACAAAAAGTGGAAGAGATGGGCTTACCTTCTACAGAAGTTATTAATAATAAACGTATTGCTCGTTTTAAGCAGAACATCACCGATACCTTAGCCGCTGAAGAATTAAGCTTTTTTAGTCAATTAATTGAGCAATATGAGCGTGAGCACAATGTTGCAGTGATTGAAATTGCCGCAGCGTTAGCAAAATTAGTACAAGGTGAAACGCCTTTATTGATACAAAATCCACCTAAAAAAGCGAAAGAACCTTATGAAGAGCGTCCTGTCCGTGCTCGAGTGGAGCGTTCACGGAATGAACGTGGGCCGCGTCGCGATACCATGGGTGGAGATATTGAAATGGAGGTTTTCCGTATTGAAGTTGGGCATGTGCATGGTGTGAAGCCTGGTAATATTGTGGGTGCCATTGCTAATGAAGCGGGTATTGATGGTAAGCACATTGCAAGAATTAAAATTGAAGACGATTACAGTACGGTTGAGTTACCTGCTGGAATGCCTAAAGAATTGATTCAAGATTTACGGCGCGTGCGCGTTGCTGGACAACCTCTGAATATTTCTAAAGTTGATGGCATGAACGTTAAAAAAGTAGATAAAAGCAAAAAACGTATAGGTAATCCTTCGCGTCGTGCCAAACCAAAAGCTGAAGACTAAACTAAGCTAATTAAATTGGAGTTGAAGTGGCTTAGCGGTGCAGTAGGGTATTCACTGCACTCGCTATGGCATTCGACTCCTTTATTTTAAGGCGTTGTTGCATTCCAAAGGCAAGTGCCCGCAGTTTTTTCAATTGCAGCTAGACATTTTTCATGCTGCACGCGCTCTTCTTCTGAGCAATAAATGATTTTTAATGGTTTTCTCTGCCCATTGAAGAGAGGTTGCGCGACTGTTGTGGGGCGTGTTTTGTTGTCTTGAGTCGTTTGTTCTAATAATGAAAACTGTCCGCCTGTCATTAATAAGAAAACATCGGCAAGAATTTCAGCATCTAATAATGCACCATGTAATTCGCGTTGACTATTATCTACGCCGTAGCGTTTACACAGCGCATCTAAGCTATTACGCTGCCCTTGATGCTTTTGTTTAGCAAATTTTAAGGTATCAAATACAGTGCAATAATCAGCAATGGTTTTGTTGAAGTTTTCTAATAAAGAAAATTCATAATTAATGAAGCCCACATCAAATGGAGCGTTATGAATAATTAATTCGGCGCCTTCGATAAAGTCAATAAAATCGCCTGAAATCTCTTTGAACAGTGCTTTGTCAGCTAAAAATTCATTACTGATACCGTGCACAGCTAATGCGCCTTCGTCAATAAATCGTTCTGGATTAATATACGCATGAAAGCGTTTGCCAGTGAAGCGTCGATTAAGCAGTTCTATGGCGCCAATTTCGATAATACGGTGTCCGTCTTGATAACTAAGGCCGGTGGTTTCTGTATCTAAAACAATCAGTCGATGAGTAAATTTAAGTGAATCCATTGCGTTGGGTTTTATGCGTGAAGTTAAGAAAACAGTGTGCTAAAGGTTTGTTTTGGTGCGGTTAGGGTCATCGTCAACACTAATATTTTAAGGTAAACCCATGATGTTATTTCGTCCAGTGGTATTGTCATTTTCAGGTCATGATCCAAGTGGTGGGGCTGGAATTCAAGCAGATATTGAAACGTTAAGTAGTCACCAATGTCATTCTGCCAGTGTCATTACTGCATTGACTGAGCAGGATACGCATAATATTAAGAAATGTATTCCGCAAAGTTCAGAAAATATTATTAGTCAGGCAACCACTTTGCTAGCTGATTTGGCAGTGAATGTGTTTAAAATTGGATTGCTTGGGCATCATGAAACTGTGTTGGCTATTTATGCGCTCTTAAAACAATATCCTAATATACCCGTGGTTTTAGATCCAGTGTTGGCGGCTGGTGGTGGTGCGTGTTTAGCTAATGAGCGATTATTATCAAGTATTATTGATTTATTACTACCCTGTACTACTGTGTTAACACCAAATAGTCATGAGGCGCGACAATTAACAGGCTTGGATTCATTAGAAGAATGTGGTTTAAAGTTGTTGGCAATGGGCTGTCGTTATGTGTTGATTACAGGAACCCATGAAGCAACTGATGTGGTTCATAACATGATGTTTTATGACGGTAGATTATGGGAAACCTACTCATGGGAGCGATTGCCAGCCAGTTATCATGGCTCTGGATGCACCCTTGCTAGCAGTATAGCCGCGTTAATGGCGCATGGTTTAGATCCTATTCAAGCCGTAGCCGAGGCGCAGGAATATACTTGGAATTCTTTGCAAAGTGGTTACCAAATCAGTCGCGGGCAGTATTTGCCCAATCGATTCTTTTGGGTGGAAGGTGAGGCATGAAATGTCCCGTGCGTGGACTTTATGCTATTACTCAGGCAGAGAATAAAAGCATGGCGGTTATTTTATATGAGGTAGAAGCTGTTCTTAATGGCGGTGCAGTGATGTTGCAATATCGCAATAAAAGTCTAGCTAATCATTACGTTATTGCCTCGCATGTGCATGCACTTTGTCAGCGTTATCACGTGCCATTAATCATTAATGATGACATGCACTTAGCGCAGGCACTTGGTGCTGAAGGTGTGCATTTAGGACAGCATGATGGTGAATTACACGAGGCACGAGCGTTATTGGGCGATCAAGCAATCATCGGTATCACGTGTTATCAATCGCTTGAATATGCGCAATTGGCTCAGCAGCAAGGTGCTAATTATGTTGCTTTTGGGCGGTTTTTTCCATCACGTTCTAAGCCTTTAGCAAAGCGTGCTGCACTGAGTTTATTAACCGAAGCGAAACAGAATATAGCTATTCCTATTGTTGCTATTGGAGGGATTTTGCCTGGTAATGCCACTGAGTTGCTTGCTGCTGGCGCAGATATTTTAGCAGTGATTGATGGCTTATTTGCCAGTGAACCAGCGTTAGCAGTAAAAGCATATCAAGTATTATTTAATTAGCGCATTATTTTGTGTTGAGAATAATTATTTTGCGATATTCAATTTTTTTTAAAAGAGATTCGCTAGAAAATACTATAAAATACTCAGCTAAATTTTATTTGTAAAATTCTGTCAAATAAAGAAACTATCATTTTAGTTAGTCATAGATAAAGTAAAACGGAGTATTTCATGCGTATCATCTTGTTAGGGAGCCCTGGGTCGGGTAAAGGTACTCAAGCACAATTCATAACCGAAAAATTTGGCATTCCGCAGATTTCAACAGGCGATATGCTGAGAGCTGCGGTAAGAGCTGGGACGCCTTTAGGAGTAGAGGCTAAACAAGTGATGGATGCTGGTGGCTTAGTGTCTGATGATATTATTTTGGGATTAATTAAAGAGCGTATTGCTCTGGAAGACTGCCTCAATGGGTTTTTATTAGATGGCTTTCCACGCACCATTTTACAAGCAGAAGGTCTTGAGATATTAGGTATTCGTATTGATTCAGTCATTGAAATTGCAGTACCTGATGAACAGATCATTCAACGCATTGCGGGTCGACGTGTACATCAGGCCTCAGGTCGAAGCTATCATGTAGAATTTAATCCGCCCAAACAAGAGGGAATTGATGATCTAACTGGCGAAGCCCTGATTCAACGTGATGATGACAAAGAAGCCACAATTCGTAAACGCTTAACGGTCTATCATGAGCAAACAAAACCATTGGTTGGTTTTTATTCAGCTCCAGGACGGGTTGATAAATTTTTGTCCATTGATGGCGTAGGTAGCGTTACAGAAATCACTCAAAAAGTATTAGATAGTTTACATTAATCAAGAAAAACCTTATGTCAGGCAAAACTCTTTACGATAAATTATGGGATGATCATGTTGTTTACACAGAAAACGATGGCACCTCGGTTATTTATATTGATCGGCACTTAGTTCATGAAGTAACCTCTCCGCAAGCCTTTGAAGGTTTGCGTTTAGCAGGGCGCAAGCCGTGGCGCACTTCCAGTAACCTTGCCGTTGCGGATCATAATGTCCCTACCGCCGAGCGCGAGCACGGTTTTACCGATCCAATTGCACGCCTGCAAGTGGAAACATTAAGTAAAAATTGTACCGAAGTCGGCATCACGGAGTTTTCGATGACCGATTTACGCCAAGGTATTGTGCATGTAATGGGGCCTGAGCAAGGTTTTACCTTACCTGGCATGACGGTTGTCTGTGGTGATTCGCATACTTCAACGCATGGTGCGTCTGGTGCTCTGGCTTTTGGTATTGGCACCTCCGAAGTAGAGCATGTATTGGCGACGCAATGTTTATTGCAGAAGAAAGCACAAAACATGTTGATACGCTTGACGGGAAAAACAACGCAAGGTATCACAGCAAAAGACATTGTTTTAGCCATCATAGGTCAGATTGGCACGGCAGGCGGTAACGGTTACACAATAGAGTTTCAGGGTGAAGCCATTCGTGCGTTGTCTATGGAAGGGCGAATGACAGTGTGTAACATGGCCATTGAGGCGGGGGCGCGTGCGGGTTTAATTGCAGCAGATGAAATAACCTTTGCCTATTATCATAAGCGTCCTTATGCGCCCAAAGGTGATGACTGGAGCAAAGCCGTGGCGGCGTGGCAAAGTTTGCATTCTGATGATGATGCAATATTTGATAACACAGTTGAGATCGATGCCACGCAAATTAAGCCACAAGTCACTTGGGGAACCTCACCAGAATTGGTATTAGCTATCGATAGCTGTATTCCTGACCCCGAGCAAGAATCCGATACGGTAAAGCGTCAAAGTATGCAGCGTGCGTTGGAGTATATGGGTTTAACAGCAGGGCAAGCAATAGTGGATATCTCCGTTGATAAAGTCTTCATCGGCTCATGCACTAATTCTCGCATCGAAGATTTACGCGCCGCCGCAGAGGTTGTAAAAGGTAAACATATTGCTAAAAATATTAAGCTGGCGTTAGTTGTGCCAGGTTCAGGTTTAGTAAAGCAGCAGGCTGAATTTGAAGGGCTTGATAAATTATTTTTAGCCGCTGGATTTGAATGGCGTGAACCTGGATGCTCAATGTGTTTAGCCATGAATGCGGATCGTTTAGAGCCTGGTGAGCGTTGCGCCTCAACGTCTAATAGAAATTTTGAAGGTCGACAAGGCTATGGTGGGCGTACGCATTTAGTTAGTCCAGCCATGGCAGCAGCAGCGGCGATTGCAGGACATTTTGTTGATGTTCGATACCTGCATTAAGCCGCGAGCACTATTTTTTTGATTTTATTTTACGTAATGAATAACTCATGAATGCACGTGAAGCTCAGATTGAGCGTAATACCTTAGAAACTCAAGTAACGGTTAGCATTAACTTAGATGGCACTGGCGTGGCTAAATTAGCCTCAGGCGTGCCTTTTCTCGATCACATGTTAGAGCAAATTGCTAGGCATGGCTTGATAGATATCAGTGTTGAAGCGCATGGTGATTTGCATATTGATGCTCATCATACCGTTGAAGATATTGGCATCACCTTAGGGCAAGCAGTTGCTAAAGCTATCGGCGATAAAAAAGGAATTACCCGTTATGGTCATGCTTATGTGCCGTTAGATGAAGCCTTAAGTCGTGTGGTGATTGATTTTTCTGGGCGGCCTGGATTATTTTACGAAGTCGCTTTTCCTAAAGGAATGGTAGGAAGTTTTGATGTCGATTTATTTAGAGAATTTTTTCAAGGTTTTGTTAATCATGCACAGATAAGTTTGCATATTGATAATTTAAAAGGTGCGAATTCTCATCATATAGCAGAAACAATTTTTAAAGCACTTGGACGTGCTTTGCGTATGGCAGTCACTGTAGATTCGCGTATGGCAGGAATGATGCCGTCGACTAAAGGTGTACTGTAACTTTTTTACTTATTTTTGTTAACTGATATGGCCTTTGTTGCAGTGATAGATTATGGCATGGGGAACTTACATTCTATTGCCAAAGCCTTACAACATAGCAGCAGTAATGACGAAACTATTGTTATTACTGGTGATCCAAAAACTATTTTATCAGCGGATAAAGTTGTTTTTCCTGGTGTTGGAGCCATGCGTGATTGTATGCAAGCCTTGATTCAAGCAGGTTTAGTGGAGGTAATCAATCACGTTGCGCTTACTAAGCCGTTACTTGGTATTTGTTTGGGAATGCAAGCGTTAATGACAACAAGTGCTGAAGCTCCCGATACTGAATGCTTAAATATTTTTTCAGGTCAAGTGCTGCGGTTTTCAGATCACTTACATGATAATGCAGGAAACACCTTAAAAATCCCTCACATGGGTTGGAATCATGTCGAGCAAACGCCGCATCCTTTATGGCAAAACATCCCCCAAAATAGTCGATTTTATTTTGTCCATAGTTATTATGTGCAGCCAAATGATAATTGCTTTATTGCTGGCACCGCCAATTATCCACACTCTTTTCCCTGCGCGATAGCAAGAAATAATATTTTTGCTGTTCAATTTCACCCAGAAAAAAGTCAAACAGTGGGTTTGCAATTGCTCAAGAATTTTTTATCTTGGGATGGAACTGTTGCTTTTTAATCACTTTGTTA
>CAJAQT010000115.1 GCA_903944165.1 uncultured Methylococcaceae bacterium
AAGATAAACACATCAGCCGCCAGACGCGCGGCACGGCTTAACCCCGTAGAAGGTTAGCGTGACCGGAACACACACCGATAGACCACGCAGCACACGCTCTTTTTAAGCCTATTCAATGAGTGGGTTTAACAAGATCAATTTATGTGAGGATTTTATGAGAAAAGAAGTAATAGAGATTGATGACGTGTTAATTAATCAAGATGCCGACGGCAGGTATTCATTGACTGATTTATGGAAAGCGAGTGGTGGCGAAAAAAAGAATCAGCCTAATAACTGGCTTGATAGCAAAACTACTCAAGAAAAAATTGATTATTTAAGCTCCACTAAACAGGGGAGCTTACCAATTGCAAAAATACTTGGTAAAGGCAAAAAGCAGGGGACTTACGTTTGTAAGCAACTGGTTTATGACTATGCCATGTGGTTAAGCCCTGAGTTCAATTTCAAAGTAATTGATACTTTCGATGCGGTTATCACTAACAAACTGATGGAAGTGGATCGTGTAAAGCTTCGCCATGCCGCCGCATCAACCAACAAGGTGCAAAACGCAATAATACAACTTATGCGAGATCAAGAAGGCAAAGTTACTAAGCATTATCATTTTTCAAACGAAGCTAGGCTGGTTAATTTTGTTTTAACTGGGGAATTTAAAGGACGTAATCGTGATGACTTATCAGTCGATGAATTGTCACTGCTAGCATCCATAGAAAACCGTAATTCCGTATTGATTGGCGCAAAAATACCTTATGAAACGCGCAAAGAACTTCTACATAAAGAAGTTAGCGGTTTTATAAGTGCGATTGAACCGTTAAAAAAAATAGCGTAATGATTTAAAAGGTGGTTGGTTCAGATAACCGCACCGGCCCGTCGGGATATAACGGCCGGATACTGCAAGCCTAGCGCGTCGTGTCTTACTTTTAAGACATTACGCGTTTTCACCCAGATTATGTGGGCATAGGTGTTGCAGATGACCGCTGGAAAGACAGCAGATTTTTTAAAAGTTATTCAATGAGTGGGTTTTAAAAAGTCAGTAATGACTTTATCGAGGCAAGGCGCGGCGCGGCATGGCATGGCCAGGCATGGCAAGGCAAGGCATGGCAAGGCAAGGCTACCAAAGCGGGCTAACCCTTTTAACAAGGGGTTAGTCCGGTGACAGTAGTTACCATCAAGGCAAGGCAAGGCAAGGCAGGGCACGGCGGGGCAAGGCGCGGCACGGCGCGGCCATCACTTTTAACAACGAGGCAATTATGAGCGACAAAGATTTAGTAAAAATAAGCAAACCAACAGACATCATCACAAGAAAGGTAACACTATGCGGGATAACCGACATCATGTTCGACCGTTACGCGGGCGACAACAAGACACAACTAGAGCCGTACCAGAAGCTCTATTTTCAACCAGGCACGAAAGTTATTGGTCTACCGGCACTCAACATTATGTCGTTTCTTTCGGCGCACAACACCAATTCTGCACCCAAGCGTCTACGAGACGCGCGGCAGTTTAAAAAGATTGCTAATGCCTGTTTGAGCTTCATTCAGATCAAGCAATCGTTTATACCGATTTTAAGAGACGGGCAGCCGATTGAGTTTGGCAAGTTTGTCGATGACGTTGATCCAGTGAGTGGCATGTACGTGCATCGTGCAGTGGCTAGATTGGACAAAGGTATCCCGAACCCAAAGGAACGCCCCACACTGCCAGCTCCGTGGGAATTGTCATTTGACATGATGCTTTACCCGAACAAGGAGATTAAAGAAGTTGAAATACAGAATTTATTTGAAGACGGTGGCAGAGCGCTGGGATTAGGAACTTTTAGAGGAGTTTTCGGGAAGTTTTACGTTTCACAGTGGGATTAGATTTTTGTAGTTACTAGGCAAGGCAGGGCACGGCAGGGCAGGGCTCGGCAAGGCAAGGCAAGGCAAGGAGCTGTTTAAATTCAGCGTAAAGTCGATTCTAACAAGTCGGCTTTGCGAAGGCTTGAGATGTGCCCTCCCTTTACCACGCTTTGCAAAAAGCGTGGCTTTTTAAACGATTATTTTTTAAGCCTGTTAAACACGAACTTAACTCACCACCGAGGATTTACCATGACTTATGACCAAGTAATAGAAAATTTAGAATGGCTTGAAGATAAAGGCCGCAAATTAAGCAGATACACAGACGATCAAGGCTCAAGCATCTGGGTAGATCATGACACGTGCGAGATCGTTGAAGATTTTTAACAAACACTTCATAAACATTAACGCGGCATAACAATGAAAAATAAAGAGACAACCATGGAACCCTACGAAAACCAAGACGTACAACGCGGCAAAAAAGCCGCAGTCATACTCTTAGCCTTGCTATGCACAGGCTTACTCGCTGATCAAGCGTTGATAAGCCCTGACATGCAGTCTTATATCGACACCTATCACCCTGCCGTAGTAGATGACTACGATGCTGAGTAAAAATGAAGTACATCACGATAGAAGAAGCATGTAAAAAATATGGCATCAACAGAAAAACCTTATGCGCAAGAGCAGCACGCGCAGGGTTTGACAGCCTACACATCAATAATAAAAGTTGTTTACCTGAATATTTAGCGGCCAAGCCAGTGCGCCACACAAGAAAAAGAACAAGAACGCAATCTTGTCCAGGCAAAGCTCAGCTTACTCGCCACCAACTGTACGCTTTAAGCATCATCACCCAAGGCTTACACAATGTTGATTTTAGCCGACACTACGGCTTTAACACCGCACAACGGCTACAGGCATTATTAACAAAATTACCTAAATCAAGCGGAGGCTATAACCATGAAAAAATTGCTACCTATCCCCAATAATCGCGTGCTTAACCACGACTGGCGCAGGCATACAGACCTTGAATATCAATTTAACCAACTGCACGCCGAAAAATGGCAGCGCGACAACACCGCAGGCTGGCGCATCTTTTTAACAGTGAGCGCAATCGTGCTTACCACAGTTTATTTTTTAAATATTTAATAGGACAAATATGACCAATTTTTCAGAAGAAGAACACAGTGCCAACGATGTGCCGCCCTTAACGCAATCGCCCGAATGGGCAGCGTATCACGGCACGGGCAACACTTTAAAAGCAAAGCAAAGCAACCCTAAAAACGTACATAAAACAAAGCAAAGCAACAAAGCTTACCCGTTAACTTAACTCACACGAGAACACTATGAACGCACTAGCCGAATCCAATGGCACACAGCTTGTCAGTGCCAGCGAACTCATACGCAACCCAGGCATGATGGCGCAATTTAACGCCTTAGCAGAGCTTTTAAGCTCTTCAACAATAACGGTACCCAAGCACTTGCAAAACCACCCTGGTGATTGCTTTGCTATCGTCATGCAAGCCGCGCAGTGGGGCATGAACCCCTTTAGTGTTGCTCAAAAGACGCATTTAGTTAATGGCGTTTTGGGCTATGAAGCACAACTTGTTAATGCGGTGATTCAATCCTCAGGCGCAATACACGGACGCTTCCATTACCAATATACAGGTGAAGACACCAACAATCTGGCCTGCCGCGTTGGAGCAGTCATAAAAGGAGAGTCCGAAATAGTGTGGAGCGAATGGCTGGAAAAAAGCAAAGTTGCCACCCAAAACTCACCGTTATGGAAAACGAATCCCAAACAGCAGCTTGGTTATTTGCAAGTAAAAAACTGGGCGCGACTGTATTGCCCAGGTGCAATCTTAGGCGTGTATTCAGAAGACGAACTTCAAGAAGTCCCTGCTGAAAAAGTCATCAATCCCCTACCTGCTGAAAAAGTAGTGGTGTATTGCAGTGATGAAAACTTTGCAAAAAACGCCGAATCATGGCGAACAAAAGTAGAAAAGGATAACGACCCAGAAAAATTGATCATATTTTTAAAAAGCAAATATGAGCTAACAGACGAACAAAAAAATACCATTTATTCCTGGGGCAAAGCCCCCGTCATTGAAGGAGAATTAGCATGATTCAGCACGACGTAGACCAAGGCACAGCCGAATGGCACGCACACCGCGCACACTACTTTAACGCCAGTGATGCACCTGCCATGTTAGGCA
>CAJAQT010000116.1 GCA_903944165.1 uncultured Methylococcaceae bacterium
CTTCTATACGCTGCTGCTCGGTTTCAATAAGCTCAACGGTATCTAAGTGTAAATTGAAAATATGGGTTGCCACATCAATCAAGATGCGTTTAAAAATCTGCTTAGAGATAATGTCTTTTTGTCCCATGTGATGCTATAAATTTCCGTTATTCAAAAAAGCGAACGAATGAGAGCACGTTCAATCTTTGTTAAGAGAGGTACCAGGCAAAAGTTTGCAAAAAAGATTCTTATTAAGCATAAAATTAGGGTTTATCACTTGAACAGTAACGCATTACTTTTACGTTGCCCACGCGATTTTTGGCGCGGCGTGCTGGGGCGATCGGCATGGGTATATTTGGTATTAAATACGCGCTGTCCTTTTTTGCTAAGCACCTCGCCATTAATGCCTTTGGGCTGAAATGAAGGCACCAAATGCTGCTTGCCATTGCCGATTAAATCCACACGCCCCATAGCTTTTAAGGCATCACGCAATAACGGCCAGTTTTTAGGGTCGTGATAACGTAAAAAAGCTTTATGCAAACGCCGTTGTTTAACACTTTTAGGAATATAAACAGTATCTTCTTGGCGATTAAGTTTATGCAAAGTATCTTGTCCAGAATGATACATCGCCGTCGCAATTGACATAGGCGACGGCAAAAAGGCTTGTACTTGATCGGCACGAAAACCATTACGTTTTAACCAAACAGCCAATTGCAACATATCTTCATCGGTGGTGCCAGGATGTGCAGCAATAAAATAGGGAATTAAATATTGCTCTTTGCCTGCTTCCTTAGAATATTTATCAAACATTTCTTTAAAACGATCATAGCTGCCCATGCCTGGCTTCATCATTTTGGATAACGGCCCGTGTTCAGTATGTTCAGGGGCAATCTTTAAATACCCCCCCACATGATGTGTGACTAATTCTTTAACATATTCGGGTGATTCCACCGCTAAGTCATAACGCAATCCTGACGCAATAACAATTTTCTTAATGCCCGGTAATGCACGCGCTCTGCGATACAGCTTAATCAACGGACTATGATCCGTATTTAAATTTGGACAAATGCCAGGATACACACAAGACGGTTTCCGACACGCCGCTTCGATTTTTTCATCTTTGCAGGCTAAGCGATACATATTGGCCGTTGGCCCCCCTAAATCAGAAATCTGTCCGGTAAAGTGTGGTGACGTATCGCGAATGGCTTCAATTTCTTTGATAATGGAATCTTCTGAACGACTTTGAATGATGCGTCCTTCATGCTCAGTAATTGAACAAAATGTACAGCCGCCAAAACACCCGCGCATGATATTAACGGAATGCTGAATCATTTCAAACGCGGGTACATTGGCATCACCATAGGCGTGATGCGGCACTCTGGAATACGGCAACGCAAACACGCCATCCATTTCTTTTGTGGTTAACGGAATGGGCGGAGGATTAACCCATACCTGCCGTGTGCCATGCTGTTGAATTAAGGCTCGCGCATTACCAGGATTCGTCTCACCGTGCAAAACACGAGACGCGTGAGCATATAAAATGGGGTCAGCTTTAACGTCTTCATACGAGGGCAAACGAATAACGATATTGTCACGCGCCACGTCTTTAGCAAGGCGTGGCGTAAATTGCACAGTCTGTGCACCGTCGGGCAGTGTTGAGTCAGACGCTTGCGGCGCACAGGCAGGGGCTTCTTGATAGGGATCAACCACGGGCATTAACACCCCAGGCTTATCGATATCAGTAGAATCTTTTACCCAAAAATCATCTGGTAATTGCTTAACACAATGCACCGTGCCACGAATACCGTGTAACTGTGCAATGGTCTCACCCGCTGCCAATCGATGCGCAATTTCCACAATTTGTCGTTCAGCATTGCCATACACCAGTAAATCAGCCTTCGCATCTAACAAAACTGACTTACGCACGGTATCTGACCAATAATCGTAATGGGCTATGCGGCGCAAACTTGCCTCAATACCGCCAATAATGACAGGAACACCCTGAAACGCTTCTTTACAACGATGTGAATAAACAGTCACGGCACGGTCTGGACGTTTACCTGCTACACCTTCAGGCGTATAGGCATCGTTTGAACGAATTTTTTTATCTGAAGTGTAACGATTGACCATTGAATCCATGTTACCCCCCGTGACCCCAAAAAACACATTAGGTCGACCAAGTTGTTGAAACTCAGCAACGTGCGTCCAATCAGGTTGTGAAATAATACCCACCCGAAACCCTTGCGCTTCCAGCAAGCGTCCAATTAGTGCCATGCCAAAACTAGGGTGATCGATATAAGCATCGCCTGTCACTAAAATAACATCGCAACTGTCCCAGCCCAAAGCGTCCATCTCGGCGCGTGACATTGGTAATTCAGGGGCAACGCCAAAGCGCTGCGCCCAATATTTACGGTAACTAAAAAGAGGTGTGTAGGAAGGAGTGGGTGTGGCATTCATGACTTTAATTAATTAAGGTTTTAAGGGTGCTTGAATTATGTTTTTTTATTTCTTTCAGATATTTAGGGAAATCAATCTGATAACGCTCGGCTAAGTGTTTAGCGGTCACTTTTAAATCTGCCATGGCATACGTGGGCACGGCTTTGTTAAACGCTAAGCCAATAATATTGCCTCGCCCTTGCACAGGAATAAACAAAATGCGCCAATCAAATACTTGCCCAAGCCATAAAGCAACTTGCTGAAAAATAGGATTCCCCGTACCGCCCCACAAATTAATTGCCAAGATGCCATCACGGGTTAATAAGGCCTGACACGCATCAAAGAACTCACGATGATAGGTTGAGGCGGCCATGCCATCATGATCGAACGCATCAACAATCATAAGTTCATACTGTTGCCGCTGACTTTCTTGACGCTCAAGGACATATTTTCCGCCGTCATCAATAATGATTTTCATCCGTGCATCTTTAGGTAAAGCAAAATGGCTCTGCGCAATTTTTACAACACTGTCGCGGTATTCAATCACCCGCAATTGACAATTAGGAAAATGCTGCCACAAAAACTTACTGATTGAACCACCACCCAAACCAATAAGTAAGGTTTGTCCAGTTAACTCAGGTTTAAATAATAACCAACTGGTCAGTGTGCGCACATATTCTAATTCTAAGCTATCAGGGGCATCCAAACGCATACTGCTTTGCCTTGAAAAAGATCCAAAGTGCAAAGAACGCACGCCTTCTCGCTCAATAATTTCTAACACTCCGTCATCATCGTGACTTTGATAAACTAATACGCCGTGATATCTATACATAAATAAAAACTCTTTAGCCTTAATACATTACTGTCTATTATATACGCTGAACTGCCAAGACTGTGCTTTTATAAAACCCGTTAGGCACCGATTTAGGCATCAGGAACGTTAACGTTTACCTTAATCTTACACTTATGTTTGTCTTGCATAGTTCCAATAAAACTGAAAATCTCGTGATGCATTTAACCACGTTAATGCGCCAAGCTCCCTTAAGCAATCCTTTTGCTAAAGAAGTTTTTTTAATTCAAAGCCAAGGCATGGAACGCTGGCTGTCACTGCAATTAGCTACTGAATTTAACGTATTTACCAATGCAGAGTTTTTATTCCCAGCGCGATTTTTTAGTACCATGGCACAACGGCTCGATAGCCAGCTTAATGATGCGCATTATGACCGAACGCTGATGCTGTGGCGCATTGAAGCCCTGCTCCGCACACTGGATAATGAATGCTTTCGCCCTTTGCAGCACTATTTACACGGGCAAGATAATGCCCTAAAACGCTACCAACTCGCCCAACAATTAGCGCAATTATTTGATCAATATCAAATACTCCGCCCAGATCTACTCGCTGCATGGCAAGACCAGCAATTACTTTATCAAACCGATACGGAACGCTGGCAAAGTGCGTTATGGCGACTGATTTTGCAACAAACCGTCAGCCCACATCGCGGTGAACTCTGGCTCGCCGCGATTGATAAATTAATGACAACACCCGAATACGCTTTAAGCTCACGCTTACCTGAGCGCATCACGCTATTTGGTATCTCAAGTCTGCCGCCTTTATTTCTTCATTTTTTACAAGGGTTGGCAAGACACTGCCAAGTTCATTGTTTTTTACTCAATCCAGCTGAAACGTTTTGGGCTGATGTTGTAACGCGTCGCCAACAGTTTCTTGAACACTCCACAACCGAACTTAACGGTCATCCCTTACTTGCCAGCTTAGGTCAACAAGGTCGGGACTTTTACGCCATGTTATTAGAAAGCGGCATTGAATTTTCTTTAGAATTAGAAAGTTTTGAACCTGCACCCGACACACATTTGTTACATCAGTTACAAAATGACATATTAACCAATACCCTACATACTCACGCATATTGCCTTGAAGCCATACCCCTTGGCGAACCACAGTCAATTAGTATTCACGCGTGTCATTCCAGACTTCGTGAAGTTCAGGTACTTAAAAATCAACTGTTACTAAGTTTAGAACACAATCCCACCCTTGAATTGCGTGACATCATCGTCATGGCTCCTGATATCCAAGTCTACGAACCATTGATTACTGCAATCTTTCATGATATTCAATACAGCATTGCCGATCGTAGTTTGCGCTTGGTTAATCCACTGCTTGATAGTTTTATACGCTTTTTAAAACTCAGTCAAAGTCGGTTTGGTTGGCAAAATGTTATCGATTTACTTGAACGTCCTGAAATTCATACCCACTTTGATTTAGCAGAAACTGATCTTGACATCATTAAGCATTGGCTTAGTCAGCTTAATGTACGCTGGGGTAAATCTGCGTCACACAAAGCAGAATTAGCACTTCCTGCACAAGCAGAAAATACCTGGCAAGCCGCTTTAAATCGTCTGCTGATGGGCTATGCGATGAGTAACGAGCAGTGTTTTTTTGATGACGTGCTGCCCTACCCTGATATTGAAGGCAGTGATGCTCACGCACTAGGCGGACTGTGTGACTTCATCACCCTGCTATTTAATGCGTCGACAGAATGTAAACACCCCAAACTGTTACCCGACTGGAGTGCTCAACTGCTCAGCTATGCCGCCAGTTTATTTGGCAACACCGCCAGCCCAGAGTTGCAAGAAGTCAATACCTTACTACTACAATTACAGGTCGACATTGCCGTCGCCCATCAAGCCCCTGTTAGCCTAGAAGTAATTAGCAATTGGCTAGAATCGACCAGTACCGAACAAAAATCACGCCATGGCTTTTTACGCGGACAACTTACCTTTTGTTCGATTCTGCCCATGCGCGCAATCCCTTTTGCAGTCATCGCCCTGCTTGGGATGAATGAAGGCGAGTTTCCTACACAAGACAGCAAGCCAACCTTTGATTTACTCAGCCAATACTTTAGAAAAGGTGACCGCTCCCGTCGTACCGACGATCGGTATCAATTTTTAGAAATTCTGCTGTCAGCACGCCGCCAATTAATTATTACTTTTCTTGGGCAATCACAACGTCATAATGGAAAAATTCCTCCTGCTATTATCGTCAGTGAATTGATTGATGTAATAGAAGAACAATATGGTTTAACCGAGCTGATCTGTTACGAACCCTTACAAGCCTTTAGTCCGCGTTATTTTAATGGCACCAAAAATCTAATTAGCTTTTCTCATAGTGACTGTAGCCTTGCGCAACACTTCTTAGCGCCCCCCGCCAACACCTTTACACCTTGGTGGCAAGAGAGCATTCCTACCGATAGCACCGAGCTTATTGACATTAATGATGTCGTGCGTTTTTTTAAACACCCGCAAAAATATTTCTTAAACCAACGCTTTAATTTACGCCTGGATGAGTTATCCGCGAAGGCAGAAGAACGCGAACCTTTTGCACTCGACACCTTACAACAATACACGATTCATCAACACTGGCTGAACGATTTACTTAATGATACCGCCCCCTCCTTACAACGTTTGCAAGCTCAGGGAAAATGGTTAGTTGGTACACCAGGTTGTGTTGAATTTTCTGCCACACAAAAGCTATTAACGCCCTTTAGTGAACGCATTCAGCAACTAGACTTGGGCGCACCCGAAGAAGAATTAACCGTTGATATTAAACTTGAGCATTTTCGTTTGATTGGCAAATTAAGTCATCGTTACCAACACGGCAGTGCGTTTTATCGTTACGCCAACATAAAGGGTAAAGATTTTCTTGAGGCATGGCTGCATCATTTAATAAGTAATCAGTACCATCAGCCCACCACCACCTACCTGATAAGTAAAGATTATAACCTATGCTTACTACCCGAACATTGCCAGACACAGCCCCCGCAGACTGACTATTTATTGGCATTAATCAACTGTTATGCGCGTGGTCAAACTCGACCTGATGCCTTCTTTACCGAAGCCGCCTTTAGCTATTTTAAAACCAACTCACTAAGCAAAGCTAAAAAGAGCCTAGAAAACAGCTTAAAACATGACTATGAACTGGAATTAAGAAAGCTTTATCACCACATTGAAATTGATACACTGATAAATACTGATTTTATCGAGCAATGTAACGCCGTCTTTCCAGCCAACTGGAAAGCGCTGGTATTTTAACTACTCCGAACGGCCATGAATTGCTTTATTGTGGGCGCAGCTAAAGCCGCTCCTACGTAAGTCATTCGACTGGCTCATGACAGGCTCAGTCCCCCTTTTTCAAAGGGGGACGTCTATGTTTACAACATTAGTTTTGCAGGGGTCTGAATAATTACGCTCCCACTTATATTGGTTTTTCTACACACCGCACTCTTTTGCCGCTCGAAGTATAACTATGAGTTGAAATTAAGAAAACTTTATCACCGCAGTGAAATTGATACACCGATAAATACTGATTTTATTAAGCAATGTAACGCCGTCTTTCCAGCCAATTGGCAAACGTTGGCATTAACCTATGATTTACAAATCCTACGTCCATCCCACTTTTATAAAAGAGGACACTCACATCACAAGATTTTCACAGTCTCTCAGGCGTTTGCAAGCTATGCGCTGCGTTTAACACAATAACCCTGCTGATGCTCAATAACCTACGCATCAACTAACACAAAATACTCATCACATGACTAATTCCACAGATACCCAGCAACACTCTACGACTCGCCCACAACCAGAGGTCACCATGCTTGGCTCTAACGAGCTTTGGGCGTGGCTAAACGAATTGCACATTAGTTTAGCCTTCACCACTTATCAAACCAATCGCCTGTTTTTAATTGGGTGCAAGCCGGAAGGACGGTTAGCTGTCAATGAACGGTTGTTTGATAAGCCGATGGGGCTGTATGCCCATAACGACAGTCTTTACATGGCGTGCCGTTATCAGCTTTGGCAGTTGGAAAATAGGCTGGCAGCCGGGGAAACGTATCAAGGCGGCGACCGTCTTTATGTGCCGTGTACTGCCTACACCACGGGCGATGTGAATGTGCATGATGTGGTGCTGGATAAGCAGCAAAAACTGCTGTTCATCAATACTGATTTCAGCTGTCTTGCCACCTTAAGCCCTGGTTATAGTTTTCAACCCGTGTGGCAACCGCCGTTTATCAGTAAACTGGTTGCTGAAGACCGTTGTCATCTTAATGGTCTAGCCATGCAAGACGGTGAGCCTACATACGTCACCGCCTGTAGCCGTACCGACACGGCAGCAGGCTGGCGTAATCACCGCTTCGATGGCGGTATCGTCATGCACATCCCCAGTAATGCCATCATTGCTACGGGCTTATCCATGCCCCATTCGCCACGCTGGTATCGCGGCAAATTATGGCTGCTTAATTCGGGAACAGGTGAGTTTGGATTTTTGGACGGCGAACAATTTATACCCGTCACTTTTTGCCCTGGTTTTGTGCGCGGCTTAGCTTTTATTGGCGATTATGCACTGGTAGGCTTGTCAAAATTACGCTCAACGACGTTTGCTGGCTTGGCATTAGAAACCCGTCTTGCTGCTGAGGGCAACACTTCACAATGTGGCTTGGTCGTGATCGATTTAAACACTGGCACTGTGGTGCATTGGTTACACATTGAGGGTGTCGTCGAGGAATTATTTGATGTAGTGGTGTTACCTAATGTGTGCCAGCCTAGAGCCGTTGGTTTTCAGGATGATGAAATTGACCGCCTGGTCAGCTTTCCTGATTCTGGTGGGCTGATCATTACCAAACCTACCGTAAAACGTCCAAGTTTAAGCCAGCCGCTCTCAACAGCAGGCTTGCCGCGTTCTCTACACACCTCTGCGGCGGATAAACTAACGATTAATTATCAACGGGTTTACCATCTCAACCCAGAAAATCTCGCAGCTTATGAGTCAATGACTTATCCGAGCTTACAAAGCCGTTGGCAAACACAGGCACAACGTGGTGAATTATTAGCGGTGTCGGCCTCTGTGGCGGGGCAAATGGTCGGTTTTGCTGTGGCGGAACGTTTTATTCAAGCCAATGTAGAAGCAGAAGAATTATTATCACTGTTTGTCTTGCCCGCGTATCGCCATCAAGGCATTGCCACAACGCTGGTCAGACATTTACTGCCTACCGCGGGCACCCACTTAAAACGGGATACACACAAGGCTTAACCGTCCGCCCTGAGCCGGTCGAATGAGGTGGACGGTTAAGCTGGTTCGACACGCTCACAGCTCACCACGAACGGCTTAAGCTTTAACTGTACAGTCTTAAGTAGCCAAATAGTGCTGAATGAATTACCCGCGTATTGCCCTCAAGGAATAAGCACTAAACGTAACTATTCACCTCTACCCTTTGAAAAATAGGGCTTTATCTAATAAACTCTCCCCTAAGCCTTTATTCCCTTTGGATGCTCTTTTCCAAAGACCTGTCATAGACTGCTCGAATGAGGGGTACTGAATAACTGAATAAGTACCACTCAACTTGTTAGACAATTATACCAACGTGTTGGCAAGCCCTATGTTCGCTAACCTTTTATCTTACTTAAGTTAGGAGCAATACCGTGGCAGATCCTGTTAATAGTACCCCCACCGCGACCAACCTCAACCAAGCCATTACCTACACCGAAGACACGCCGGTAACTATTGCTGCTATGGTGATCACTGATGCTAATGTGGGGGATTTGCTCACCGCAACTATAACGCTAGCAGATGGCAACAGTGCTATCGGTTCGTTAACCGCCAGTTCTGGCAATGGCGAAAGCTATACCACAGCAACGGGTGTCTGGACAATAACAGGAACTCAAACGGCGATTAATGCAGCACTTGCCGCAATGTCGTTTGTTC
>CAJAQT010000117.1 GCA_903944165.1 uncultured Methylococcaceae bacterium
GATTTGTTTAAACAAAAATCTGTCATGGCACTGCCAAATAGCAGTCAAGACATTGTTAGCGGCTTTTCTGAACGTCATGAAATACAATCTTTTTATTCCATCAACGAAAAGGGCGATTTTGTTTATGGCAATCGTACCAAAGCACGCTCAGCGCGATTTATGCCACACATGACAGAATTGCAATTAAAAAATTTAACGCGGTGCTTAGTATTGCGCAAAATAATTAAAATTTATTATTCTGAAGAATTATGCGCGGGAGATTTAATTAGCATTGAAGGGGGTACTCCTTTAGTGATTATTACCGCTGCCCATGTGTTTCAGTCGGGCACAGACGGCAGCTCGTCTGATCAATATACAAAATTGTGGTTAAGTGAGTTAACAGAATAATATGGATAACGGTAATTTAGTTGGACGCTACCCAGCCGTGGTGCGAAGTTATGACGCAAAGCGTAGAACGTGCAGGGTAGAAATACCTGGCATTAATAGCGGCGGGGATACATTAACCGAAGCTGAAATTGAATACCCCATCGGCGATAAATCACGCACAGGTAAATGGGAAACAGAGCTTGAAATTTTGCCCAATGACACTGTTTGGGTAGATTTTATCGGCGGTGATCCGCGTTATCCTGTTATTACCGGCTGGCGCAATCCCCAAGCAGGTAATGCTATCGATTGGCGACGCTGGCATCATAAAAACATTGAAATGACGGCAGATGATAATTTAATCCTCAATGCTAAAACCATTACTTTAAACGGTGATATTAAGTTAACGGGTGGTGGCGTAACGCACGATGGTGTAAATATTAGTAAATCTCATAAACACGGCGGCGTAAAAGGCGGCCCGGACAATACAGGAACCCCTACATGAAAGCATTAGAACAGATTTTTTCATTTGAAGATTTAAGCGTAAAAGACAAAGCCGCGCGTAAGGTGATGCAGGTTTTAAGTAGGGCTGGCGCTGCGGTAGTGACGCAAGATGTAGACACTAAAATAAAACGCAGTAGCGGTATTTCGTATCGTGAGATGACTTTTGGCTTTGCTGATAGTCAGACGGTGGCGCTAAGAATTAAACAAACGGGTGATATTTATCAAGTGTTGCTTAACAAAAAATTGCTGCCTATACGTCATCAAGATGATCAAAACAAGGCTATTATTGAAGTCATTAATGCCCTGGATAAAAACCGCGCAAAGTATCAGCAACTGTTAATCAAAGCCTCGACTAAATTGCCCAAAAGCATTAAAACAGCAGCGCCCACGATGCTAATCAAGCTCACGCAAAAACGGGATGATTTAAACGCCGCAATTGCAGCGGTGCAGGAAGAGATTGATGCGGTGAAATCGAGTCAGTTATCACAAACTGATAATAATGACCATGAAGATGATTATAGCAATCCTTTACCAATGAAAATAACAAGGATTGGTATGGCTAGACTTGAAGTTATAGACAAATCAAATCTAACAGGAAAAATTAAAGAATTATACGAAGCAGCAAATAAAGCTCAAATAAATATTGAAGCAAAAAAAGATGCTACACAAGAAGAGATTGATAGCGCAAATAAAATTATCGATGCGTATAACAACGAAATGATGAAGTATCCAAACGGAACGCAAGGACGTGGATTAAGTCATATAAAGCACAAAAAATAGTTTGATTTTAATATAATTAGGTATATACTGTATTCAACGTTAAGGGATTGGCTCTTAACCAAATTGGAGATAGTAAAATGAAAACTGTACTTTTAAACGACCAAACCGTTGGAACAACTGAACAAGACGTTGAAATAGGCGATAAGGTAGTGGTAGATTTACATGACGAAAACGGAATGCCAATTCAAGTGGAGGGAATTGTTGAAGAAATTTTGACCGAAGGATAATGGGCGGTAAACGCGAAGGTGCTGGCAGGAAGCCGGTACCTGAAGCCTTAAAAAAAAGGCCAATCGGGATTAAACTACCCGACTGGCTTATTAAAAAATTAGATGCCCTGCCTGAAAGCAGGGCAGTTTCTATCGAGTCCGCTTTGTGTGAAAAACACGGTTGGAAAAAACCTTCATTTTAAACAAAAATAAACAAAATGCCCGCTTCATGCGGGTTTTTTTTGCTTAAAAATTATTATTGCTATATCACTAAATAGGAAAATCCAACAAAAACAGTATTTTTTGTCTTAAATAATAGAACCCGTCTATTTTATTAACGAGAAGGGTTCTATCATGAGCAAAATTGAATTTAACTATCAGCGTCAATCGACTGCTGACGTGTCAAACTTTACTAAAGCATTAAAAAATACTACGACTAACGGCACGTTTGATGCCGTGACTATTCAAGCCACGTTATCAGATTCAAGCGTTAAAATACCTGAAAATTTACAAATAATCATGGATGAAATGGGTGATAGTAAAATCACTAAAGCCATTCTTGATGGCATTCAAGCTTATGAAGAAGCGCATGGCTGTGATATTCCAGCGGACGTTGTTGAACAAGCTATTCACGCTGCCTATGGCACAACTTCAGATGCTAAAAATAAATATCAATTACCGACGCTAGATAGCGCAAGCAATAATGCGTCTGATCCAATGGGCTTACAGCCTAACCGTGCAATCGTGGCTATTTTGTCTATGATGAGTGAAGCGATTCCTTTCGCGCATTACTTGCCTGCTGACATTGGCAGCAACGAAGCGCGTTTAGCCATTTTGCAACACCAAACTGATTCAGCTTTTGGCCAATATGCGGCCGGTGCGCTGTTAGACGGTATTCATTCGGGTGATGCCTATATTTCATCGTCAAGAATTCATAAGTGTACGGTTGACACTGTAACAGGGAATGCAACAGGCAAAATTACGTGTATCCAAGAAACTGAAGAAACGTGTAATCCAGCAGGGACAGTTAGCCCACTTTTACGCGGTAGAAGCTTAGTTTATGTACTAGGTAAAGTGGTGGCGCGTGAGGTTGAATCAACAGGCTCTGGCAATTCTGCAATCAGCGGTACAGCAAGTATTTTGGGTATGGATTATGCGATTGCGGGCTATATCAATCCTGAAAACGGCGATATTGCTTTAACTACCACACCAGCTTTACCTTCCACTGCGCCCTTAGTTGTTGAGGCATTTATTGATTACGAACGTAACCCTGGTGTTACGCCAAAAATCATCACCAGCGTCAATATCTTTAAATTACACGCGAATCCTTGGCGCGTTTACACGCAACAAACTATTGATTCTAGAACTCAGATGGCAAACGAATTGGGCTTAGACCCGTATTCTGAGTCAGTGATCGGTATTCAACAACAGTTTGCTAATGAGCGTCATTACAAAGTGCTGGGGATGGCTATGCGCTTGGCGCAAAACAATCAATTAGATTACGACTTTTTCTGGGAATCACAAAACACTAAAACCCGCGCAGAAATGTTCCAAGATTTTGCCACGCCATTAGGTGCAGCGGATCAACAAATGGCAAATGACACTATGAATCATGGCATTACGCATTTATATGTCGGCAAATTCTTAGCCGCGATGATGCTTTCAATGCCAAATAACATCTTTACACCGTCCGGCTTACCAGCTCGACCAGGTATATATCGCGTGGGTAAATTGTTTGGGCGTTTTGATGTGTATTACGCACCTAAATTGATTCCTGAATCGATTGTCGGCGGTCGTCAAGCTGCGTCAGTGTTATGTATCGGACGCGCAACAGATGTAACCCGTAACCCGTTTGTGTTGGGCGATGCCGTTGCACCGTCTGTAATTCCGTTAGCCGTCAACATGGATTTAAAAACTGGCGCGGCGTTTTATGCACGTAACTTTACGACAGTTAACCCGCATGTTCCGTCATCAATGGGTTGCGCGTTAATTAACATCATCAACTTAACTTAATTTTAGGCGACTGTTATGAGTGTCACACTACTGATCGGTGCAAAAACGGACAACACTGACTTAATTGCGAAACTGGCAACCAGCCAGTTTCCACTTGCAATCAAGTTAACTAATCATTTACCGCGCAATTTGTCTTTGCCTGAAGCGCACTTATTTTTATCGCCTCTGAATGGCAAAGGCGAAGCGATGATTAAAAGCTTTGCAGACTTAACGCGCTTAATTTCATCGTTAGAACAAATTGCTTTTTTAAACAAACATGATCACGCGGTAACGCTGGACGATTTAACCCCTGATGCAGTAGTTGTACCCGTTGCTGCACCTGCACCCGCGCCCGTCTTGAAAGAACCCGCTAAACCCAAAATTGAACCCAAAATTGAACCCAAAGGGGAAAACTAATGCAAGCATTTACAAGACAACTTGGCTCTGAGTCTGGCGTACAGCTCAACATTCTTAGAGATAATTCAGAAATACCTGCCTCGGTAGCGGTTGATCAAACGTTTGGCGTGATTATGCGCTCAACACGCGGCCGTATCGACAAGCCGTTTTCCGTCAACAGCGGTAATGTTTTACGCAAGTTAGGACGCGGTGAATCCATGCGTAGCACAGTCTTAAACGAAGCTTGGGTACACGTTAATGAAGCGTTGAATCAAGGCGCGTATGAAGCCGTGGTACAACGCTTAATTACCTCAGCTGCGGTAATTAAATATGCTGTAGCAAGCGCAGGCGTAGGCACTGATTTTGTCTTTTCAACCAGCACCACTTTACCCGCAGATTTCTTTATCGCGATTAAACATTTAGATTGTTTTAACGACGGCATTAAATTCGCCTTCCACGCCGAACCTAAATCATCAGGCGGTGTTAATTTAGCCAACGACAAAATCACTTTAGCAGTGTATGACAGCTTAGATGAAAAATTGTTTGAGTTTTATGGCTCTTTAAACCCGTTATCGCAAGATGACTATGGCGTATCGGATTATTTGCCTGACTTAGTGTCACGCTTAACAGATAGCATTGAAATTGAAATTGGCGCAACGCCTGAGCTTGCGATAACCTCAGATGCTTACGGTTTTGCGACCAATGGACAAAGCAAATGGGCAAAATCAGACGTGTTAGTGTGCTTTGAAGAGAATGGCACGGCGTATACGTCAAGCGATTACAGCACTGCACGCGCTAAATTGCAGTTTACGCCGTTTACGTTTGGCTATTTAATTTCAGCCGGTACGCAAAACGTAGCACTCTTAGCAGAATTAGCGCAATTAGCGTTTGATACTAACACGCAATTAATTTTTGATATTGACGGCTCACTTGGTATTGATGCAGCCATTGCGTTTGCTGAACAGCTTAATTTTGGCGCAAGCCCTACCGCGCATTTATTGCAAGCGTACTATGCGCCGCTTAAATCAGATGATCCAACACATGTCAATGGCAAAGGCTTTTATGGCACGTCAGGCTTTCAAGTTGCGCGTCGGTGTTTGCGTAACGCACAAACCAACACAAAAGGTTTTGCGCCTAAAAACTTCCCGATTGCAGGGCGTGATTATCCCTTGCAACGCACTGGCATTGTGCAAGTGTTAACGCCTACCGATCAAGACTTAAACAAATTAGCACGCGCTAAAATAAATCCAGTTTTGTTTGAAACGTACTCAGGCGGCGGTCGTTTTGTTTTTCGTGATTCGTTGACCTCTGCACAAGTTGAAAGCAGTCTTAAAAAACTGATTGCCGTGGCTGATATGTCTTGTGATCTTGATGATAAAGTCACAACGTATGCAAAAGACGTTTTACAACTGCCAATGGATTTAGCCATAAAAAGAATGGATGAATTTTTAGCAGGCTTGTTTGATGCTGCGTTGTCAGCGGGTTGGTTAGTTGCCGGAGCAGGTAATGCTTTTGCGTATGAAGTGGTGGCCAACGAACAACGTCCTTATGATCGTATGGATATTAACTATTGGTTGCATTATGACGGTACAGTCAGACAGATCTATGTCACGCAAACATTGACTAAATAGGGGATGAAATGAGTATTCAAGACTTATTAAGACAAGCGATGGGGCAAGAAAATACCGCCCCCATCAAAAGAACATCGATTATTTTTGACAGTGTAGGCAATGAGTCAATAGCCCGTTACACGCTACAAGATATGAAATTAAAAGCTGCCTCTGCCGTGCAGTCCTGGTGCGAGTCCGACGATTTAGAAGGAGATGAAACCGCAGCATTACGCCTGCAAGCTTTGTTAATTGGCATTATTGACGATAACAAAAATGGCGAAATAGACGAAGACGAAGCCGAAGCGTTTGAGGCTCTTTTAAACTTTGCTTGGGATTATATGTCAAGCAAAGGCGTTGATGATGATGACATTGATTTATTACTCAACGATTGGGACGAAAGCGCAGCTGATCGAGTAATGGATTTAGTCACTGGCTCATTACCCGATGAAGACGACGCTATCACTGAAATGAATAATTTTGCGTTCAGTGAGGACGAAGACAATAGTGCCTTGTTTGATAGCACATTTAAAAACGTCATGGCAGTAAGGCACGGTAAAAAAATGCGTATACGCAAACGCTTATCTGGATCGGTTAGATTAAGCGGTAAACAAAAAATGGCTATTCGTAAAATGCACATGAAAAGCCATTCAGCACGCGCAATGTTAGGGCGTATGAAATCCATGCGCTTACGTAAAAAAGCACATCTTTAAACGTTATGTAAAACAAGCCAGTGATTAACATTTAATGTTGGTCACTGGCTTTATTTATGCGTTATCCAGTCTAATTTTTCATTTAAAAAACAAAATGGCTATTTTATCCTCAGCATGGGACGGCTTAAACCCGTATTTACTCGCCTATTTTTATGAAGTTGACAAAGAAGGCAATCAGGTTGGTGATACCCTGGTGAAAGCCCCGCTTACTGAATCTAATTTAGACATGACGCTTAATTGGCAATCGCCTTTTGAAAACTCAGGCGCCGAATCTATGAAGCCAAGCATGGCAGCAATGGCGCAATCAGGCGAAGCAGTAGGAATTATTGACGCTGCGAAGCCGATGGTCAATAAATTAGCGAATGTATTCGGCGCAAACGACCAGGCTAACGCTATCGGAGATAACTTAAAAAGTGCAGTTAAATCAGTAGAAGGGCGCACGGGGTTGACTAAATTAAACTCTGTACAAACTTTTTCTTCCATGCCCCCAATAAAGCTACAAGTCACCGCGCTATTTAGAGCGTGGCAGAACGCCTCCAGTGAGGTTGAAAGCCCAGTGGATCAGTTAATAAAATGGGCGTTACCCGTTGAGCTATCAAAAAACGGAATTGTTGCCAACTCACTCAATGCTGTTAATAGCGGCTTAACTGCAAAAAACGCAATGGAATCCGTATTACCCTCACTTGCTCCGGTGTTTATTGGTTTGACTTACAAAACCCGCACTTACGCGCCATTAGTGATTGAATCCATAGGCTTACCGATTAGCTCGCCGATTACTAAAGACGGTGCTTACGTTGAGCTATTAATCCCTATGACGCTGTGTTCATTAGCCGCCTGGGATAGAGCAGATTATCTAAAAACGCGGGGCTAGTTCAAGAAAACCCAAGCTGTAAATCATTACA
>CAJAQT010000118.1 GCA_903944165.1 uncultured Methylococcaceae bacterium
CAACACTTTAGTGCTCATTACCAGTAGTTATTTTGTAGTGCGTGGTGTAACTGCTATTAAACAAGGCTTATCTAAGCAATGCGCATATTGGCTTACTGGTGCTTTTTTGCTTGGCGGCATATTTATTAGCATTAAACTGGTGGAGTTTCATGCCAAGTATGCCGCCGATATCAGCATGAGCACTAACGCTTTTTATATGTTTTATTTATCGCTTACTTTTTTTCATTTCATGCATGTGCTGATGGGGATGATTATCTTAGCCTTCATCATCTTTAAAGTGCGAAAGGGGGGCTACAGTGCACATAATTATGTGGGTGTGGAAACGGGCGCCTCGTTTTGGCACATGGTAGATTTTTTATGGATTATCCTTTTTCCATTGGTTTACATTATTCGCTAGGGCTATGATGAAACAAGCTAATCCACCATCAAACATCGGCGCTACTGTTATTTGGCTCATTTTAGTGGTGTTGACGCTTACCACATGGTGCATCGGTGAAGCTGGGATGGTGGGTAAAAGCACCATGTTGCTATTACTGTTTATCGCTATGATTAAAAGCCAAATGGTGGCGAATTATTTTATGGCCTTGCGTCATACTAGGTTAATTTGGAGAGCTATCATTTTTGGCTACTTTGTAATTGTTGGCGGCTTAATTGCATTCGCTTATTTAATCAGTTTGGCTTAGTGCTTATTAGCATTATATTTACTCACTTATAAAGTAATACAGGAATCATCATGCAAAACCTACCTTTTTACCAAGTGCAAGGCAGTGAAATTGAGTTGTTTGAACGGGCGTGGCGTAACCGCTTACCCTTGCTGATTAAAGGGCCAACAGGCTGTGGTAAAACGCGCTTTGTCGCCCATATGGCAGCCAAGCTGGGCTTGCCATTACATACGGTTGCTTGTCACGATGACTTAACGGCCGCCGACTTGGTGGGGCGCCACCTGATTGTAGATGGCCAAACTGTATGGAGTGATGGGCCTTTAACGCGGGCAGTACGTGAAGGCGGCATTTGCTATTTGGATGAAGTGGTAGAAGCACGAAAAGATACCACGGTTGTGTTGCATCCATTGGCTGATGATCGCCGTATTTTGCCGATAGATCGTACCGGTGAATTATTAGTGGCACCGCCGTCTTTTATGTTGGTGGTGTCATACAACCCTGGTTATCAAAACTTTCTTAAAGGAATGAAGCCTTCTACTCGGCAACGCTTCATTTCGCTGGCATTTGATTTTCCACCGGCAGCCCAAGAGGAAGCTATCTTAGTGGGAGAATCTGGCATTGATGCAATGACAGCAAAGCGCTTAGTCTCTATTGCGAATGCTTTCCGCACACTACGTGATCATGATTTAGAGGAAGTGGCCAGTACACGCTTACTGGTTTATGCCGCCACGCTGATTAAAGATGGCTGTGATCCGACACTGGCATGCCGGGCTGCATTGGTAGAAACCTTAACGGATGATCCAGAAACTGCAGTAGCCTTACGCGAAGTTATAGATGCTACATTTGGCCGCTAATTATGGAAGAATACGTTGGAGAACTTTGGCATAAACTGGTGACACGTGTTGCTGATAAGCAACATACCGAGGCCACGGTCAGCCTTGATGAAATTAGCAAAACTGCGGCCATTTTCTTCCGTGCATTAGGCGGCGATCCCGGTTTAAATTTATCTGCGACACCCGCAACTCGGCATGGTGCACGACGTCGCTGGAAAGAACGGTTAGCCACTAGCGGAGAGCGTGTCGAATTATCATGGCGTGATGGGGAGACGTTGCGTTTACCTGAACGTATATCAATTTTTTCTGAACGCAGCCTTAATCGTGATTTATATTTGTGGCTAGTAGCACTTTCAGCAGTTGATATTGATAATAATTTGTCATGGATACAGCACAATCAGCAGGCTACCTTAGCAACACTAGCACGATTTCCTGGCCTTGTTCCACGCTATCAGCGTTTAGTTGCAGCGTTATTACCGTTAAGGGTTAATCCAGAAAACCTGCCAGCAGCTGAAGCTGCCCAGGAATTTGCAATCCGCCAGGCCTTAATACAACCAGGTAGTGTTAAGACTCTACCACCTTCAAAAACGCCTTTTTACCCAGTTGCTTTATGGACACATCCCAATCCGCCAGCTACTGCCGGCAGTAATATTTCAGCAGGAGATGGTGCGCCAGAAAGAGAGTCTTCTGAG
>CAJAQT010000119.1 GCA_903944165.1 uncultured Methylococcaceae bacterium
AGCGGTGTATTGGTAAGGAAGCGATAAAACACTTTTTACCGATGCAACCTGGTGATGTTCCAGATACCTATGCTGATGTTACTGATTTGCAGAAAGAATTTAACTATAAACCAGCAACTCAACTGAGTGATGGTTTAGGTTGTTTTGTCGAGTGGTATAAAGACTTTTATAAGCCAATAATTTAATTAAATATGGCGGCGTAACCAATCTAAGGCAAGGCATGCTGCATGATGTTGTTTATTCTTAAAATCGCCAGCAAGAGCTTTATGATGGTGATAAAAGTGTCCTTGTACCTGCAACATAGTATGTACATCTAATAATTGATGTTTATCCCTTTTTTGTTCAGCTGTACCCGCAACCAGTTGAATTAAAATAATATCAGCATCAGTGTGTACTTTAAACGCTAAGACAAGTTCCTGAGCAAGCAAGCAAATATTATCCATCTGAAAAGTGACATTAAGTTTAGTACACAGATTTTTTATTGAATGATGATATTGTGCGTCCAGTAGCCAGTTGCCACGTCCACAAAAACTAGCAATTAACCCTTGGCTAAATGTTTCAATAACGGCCATGGATAGGTTTTTTTGGGTCATACACGCGTCAATCGTCTCAAATAAATCTCCTGTTTCTTTGCCTAAACCATCAATAGCAAAAATAAACTCTGCTAATTCTTGGGTATACAGTGCAACATGCGCATAAATATATTCTGGTAAAGAATCAGCAGGAAAGACTAATTTAACTTGTACTTCATTGGGTGCGGCACGAAAGCCCAATTGTATGTCATCAGGTAACTGAATAGCATGAAGGCGTTGTTGAATTTCAGATTCACCAATGCCAAAAGTTCTTAAAGTCACCAATGTTTTTACTTGAAGTGGGAAGCGATTGACCAACTTGGCTTTAACGTGTGCTAAAAAAATATTTCGCATTTCAGTGGGAACGCCAGGTAAAAATATAAACCAGCATTGATTAACGTGCACAGCAAAGCCCGGGGCAGTTCCCCATTCATTATCTAAACGTTCACTTGAAGTGGGTAACATGGCTTGTTTACGATTTGACTCTGGCATGCGTCGATTACGTAGTGCATAAAAATGCGTAATTTGATTAAAAGCTTCTTCATCAAAAAGTAAGGGCAAGCCAAAAGCTTGAGCAACGGCTTCTGTTGTTAAATCATCACAGGTCGGGCCAAGACCGCCAGTACAAATACAGCAAGCCGCGCGTTGAGAAATTTCAGTTAACACCTTAATAAGGTCAGTTAAATTATCGCCGACTGCGGTGTGGCGACTAACATGAAAGCCTAATTCTACAGACTGATGCGCTAACCAAGCAGAATTGGTATCAACGGTTTGACCAGTAATTATTTCTTCACCTTGCGAAAGAATTTCTAAAATGGGATGCATGCTTACACCTAATCAAATGATAAAAGTAATTTAAATAATAGCCCAAATGCACATTGAAAATCATTTATTAACACCAATTGAATTTATTGTCTCGCCAAATTGCGACAAGCGACCTGAGCCAGAGGATATTTCATTAATTGTGATCCATAGTATCAGTTTGCCACCCAATGAGTTCGGAGCTAATTACATTGATCAATTATTTACTAATCAACTTGATCCAGCAGCACATCCTTATTTTAAAGAGATTGCACACCTAAAAGTATCCGCACATCTGTTAATAAACAGGGAAGGACAGGGCAAGCAGTATGTTCTGTTTAATCAACGTGCTTGGCATGCAGGATTATCTCAGTATGCAGGGCGGGAGCGTTGTAATGATTTTTCAATTGGCATTGAATTAGAAGGTAACGACGATACCTGTTATACCGAACAGCAATATCACTGTTTAGCAAGGATAATTGGGCTATTGCTCGCAGAGTACCCTAAATTATCAACGGAAGCGATTGTGGGGCATAGTGATGTTGCGCCAGGCAGAAAAACAGATCCTGGGCCCTGTTTTGATTGGCTGCATTTGCAACATTTGCTTGCAGGCAGGTAAATTAACGTAATTGCGCATCAAATTGTTTTAGCGCATCACGCACTTGAGCTGCGGCTTCAAACTCAAGATTTTTTGCATGTTCGTACATCGTATCTTCTAATTGTTTGCGTTTTTTAGCTTGTTGTTTGGGTGTTAAGGACGCGTAGTTAATGTTGGGTTCAGCAATATTATGGGCGTTTTTATAGCCCTGCTTACCGGCGCCAGGAATGCTGACTTCAAGAATATCCGTAATCGATTTTAAAATGCTTTCAGGAATAATATTGTGAGCAAGATTAAACTGATGTTGTTTTTCGCGACGGCGCTCTGTTTCATCAATCGCTTGCTGCATAGAGCGTGTTATACGATCAGCATATAAAATAGCCTTGCCATGAACGTTTCGTGCAGCACGTCCAATGGTTTGCACTAAAGACACTGTGGAGCGCAAAAAGCCTTCTTTATCCGCATCTAAAATAGCCACAAGACTGACTTCAGGAATATCCAAGCCTTCGCGTAATAAATTAATCCCTACTAACACATCAAATTTTCCTAGGCGTAAATCACGGATAATTTCAACGCGCTCTACCGTGTCAATATCAGAGTGTAAATAGCGAACTTTAACGCCATGTTCATTTAAATATTCGGTTAAGTCTTCAGACATGCGCTTAGTGAGCGTAGTCACTAATACGCGTTGATGTAGTGTAACGCGTAGGCTAATTTCTGATAGTAAATCATCAACTTGTGTGATTGCAGGGCGAACTTCAAGACGTGGGTCTAATAAGCCAGTGGGGCGGACAACTTGCTCAACGAAGCTTGAGCAATGGGCTTTTTCATACACGCTTGGGGTGGCAGAAACATAAATTCGTTGCGAGGCTTTTAATTCAAATTCTGCGAAAGTTAACGGGCGGTTATCTAGTGCAGAAGGCAGGCGAAAACCATAGTTAACTAAGGTTTCTTTACGAGCGCGGTCACCTTTAAACATGGCACCGATTTGCGGTAGCGTGACATGACTTTCATCAATGATAATAAGGGCATTGTCAGGTAAATAGTCAAACATGGTTGGAGGCGGGTCACCTGGCGTGCTGTTTGATAAATGGCGCGAGTAATTTTCGATACCAGAACAATAGCCAATTTCTAAAATCATCTCAATATCAAATAAGGTACGTTGTTCTAAGCGTTGTGCTTCAACTAATTTATTTGCTGCATATAATTCTATCAATCGTGCTTGAAGTTCAATTTTTATTGCCTCAACCGCCGTCACTAATTGCTCTTTTGGGGTGACGTAATGGTTTTTGGGATAAACCGTATAGCGAGCAATGCGGTTAATGATTTCTCCTGTTAAGGGATCAAAAAGTGATAAGCGCTCTATTTCATTGTCAAATAGTTCAATTCTAAGGGCTTCTTGTGCTGACTCGGCGGGATAAATATCAATGCTTTCACCACGCACTCGATAGGTCGCGCGTCTGAGTTCTAAGTCATTGCGAGTGTATTGCATCTCTGTTAGGCGGCGTAAAATACTACGTTGATCGATTAAATCACCTTTTACTAAATGCAAAACCATGTCGAAATATGATTTAGGTTCACCTAGGCCATAAATTGCTGACACCGTTGCTACCACAATGGTATCAGAGCGTTCGATTAATGCTTTGGTTGCCGATAAGCGCATCTGTTCGATATGTTCATTAAGCGAAGCGTCTTTATCAATAAAGGTATCTGAGGCGGGAACATAGGCCTCTGGCTGATAATAATCATAATAAGAGACAAAATATTCAACACTGTTGTCAGGAAAAAATTCTTTCATTTCTCCGTATAATTGCGCAGCTAATGTTTTATTGGGGGCCATAATCATTGCGGGACGTTGGGTCTGATTAATGACATTTGCAATGGTAAAGGTTTTTCCTGAACCGGTAACACCCAATAAGGTTTGATGCACTTCACCGTTGTTTAAGCCTGCAACAAGCTGTTGAATTGCTGTAGGTTGATCGCCTGCTGGTTGAAAAGGTCGGTGAATTTTAAAGGCTTTTTGCATAACGGTGCGGCTTATTCTTGAGGCGCATGTTTGCGCTCTAGGGCTTCTTTTTTGGCATCACTAATTTCCCGAAGCACACTTTTTACATCGGCTGTTTTTTCTGTGAAGCGAAATTGACCTGTTAACTGCGTGTCAGGGTGTAACGAGCCACTTTCATATAGCTTCCATATTTCCTTACCGTAGTGCGTAGCTAAAAGTGAGGGGGCAAATTGACTAAAGTACAGGCGTAAATTGTCCACGTCACGTTCTAGCATGCGTGCCGCATGATTATTAGCCGCAGCATTGACTGCTTGGGGTAAATCAATAATGACTGGACCTTGGGCATCGACCAAAATATTGTATTCTGATAAATCACCATGCACGATACCAGCACATAACATTTTGACGACTTCCTTTATCAGTTGCTGATGAAAAAACAAGGCTTCTTGTTCGGTAAAGTGCAGATCATTTAAGCGTGGGGCGGCATTACCTTCAGCATCACACACTAATTCCATTAATAACACGCCGCTAATGAAATTAAATGGTTTAGGCACCCGCACGCCGGCAGCAGCTAATTGATATAGCGCTTCCACTTCAGCATTTTGCCAAACGTCTTCTTGTTGCTGACGACCAAATTTACTGTTTTTATTCATCGCCCGCGCTTGGCGAGTATTGCGTACTTTACGACCTTCTTGATAAAGCGTTTGATTATGAAAGCTTCGTTGATTAGCGTCTTTGTATACTTTAGCGCAGCATACCTCGCCATTAGCGACAACAACATAGACAGCGGCTTCTTTGCCGCTTTTTAGTGGTCTTAATACTTTATCTACGAGACCATCGGCAACTAAAGGCTCGATACTTTTGGGCGTTTTCATTGTGATGTTTGTCCTTGTAAAATGCGTGTGTGGTTTGATTTTAGTTTATTTATGGTACCGTTTACGTTAACCATGATACAACCCCTAATCCTGCGGCTCGACCTGTAGCAAAGCAGGCGGTTAATAAGTAGCCACCAGTGGGAGCATCCCAGTTTAACATTTCACCGGCACAGAACACGCCAGGAAAATGGGTGATCATTAAATTCTCGGTTAAACCTGAAAAGCAAACGCCTCCAGCACTGCTAATAGCTTCATCTAGTGGCCGTGTACTGAGTAATTGAATGGGTAAAGATTTAATTGCATGCGCCAAGTCATCTGCCTTTGAAAAGGTGTTGAGGGGAACGCATTCGCGCAATAACGCGGCTTTCACGCCTTCCAGTCCTAAGCGTTTACGGAGGAAATTGGCTAAGGATAATTTACCACGCGTGCCAGAAACTCTGTTCTGCACATGAGCAAGTGCATAATGTGGAAGCAAATCAAGATAAATAGTAGCAACGCCGTGGATGCTGAGTTGTTGTCGAAGTGCAGGGGATAATGCGTAAATTAAGCTTCCTTCAACTCCAGTGCGGGTGAGCATAAATTCACCCGAATGAAATTTACTTAAATCATGATCACGAGGATATAAGGAAAGACTGCAATTTTTAACAGCTTGCCCAGCAAAATGGTCTTGAAAATATGCAGACCACGGGCTGTTAAAGCCACAATTACTTGGCATTAATTCATGCACAGAAATTTTATGCTGAAGAAAAGGTGTTACCCACGCCCCCGTTGCACCTAATTTAGCCCAGCTACCTCCGCCTAAAGCAAGCACCACAGCATCTGCATGATGCGTGTAAGTGCCTTGGGGTGTAGTAAAGATAAGTTCAGCCGTAGCTAAGCTCTCGCTATGCCAATGATGACGGGGATGAAAGCGAATACCAGATTCACGCATACGATGCAGCCATTGGCGGAGCAAGGGGGCCGCTTTCATTTCTTGTGGAAAAATACGTCCCGAGGAACCTACAAAGGTATCGATGCCAAGTTGATGAACCCAAGCACGTAAGGCAGTGGGTGAGAAATCGGTAATAAAGGGAGTGATATGTGCTTGGCTGTCACCATAGCGAGTTAAAAACGTAGTGAAAGAGTCTGTATGGGTAATATTGAGTCCACCTTTCCCTGCCATTAAAAATTTTCTTCCCATAGTGGGCATGGCATCAAATACATCTACAGTAAAATCACCTGCATTCATAATGGTTTCGGCAGCCATGAGTCCAGCTGGGCCGCCGCCAATAATAGCAATGTTTTTTTTCATTGATGACCTATTAAAAAATAACACGATACATGCAGTGGATAATATCCTTAAGCATAGTTAATTTCTTTTTAATTATAGTGTTAGTGGTGTTAAGAGGTGCTAATTACACTTCGTGGCGCAATAACACGTATAGTGGTAGAAGCTAAAGCCACGCCCATATGAATACTTTCACATAAAATGGTCTTCATAGCGAGTGGTAGAACGAAAAGTAATAAAGCGGCAACGCTCACGCGTTATTGTTTAGTGTGTTTGTGAGCTTACTAATTTTATGATGATTTAATTAAATTATGCATTATTTCACCTGGAAAAGTATTTCTATTCAATCTTTAGGTTTGCGCTTATTAATAGCAGAAGGATTAGTTTTGGCAGTTTTTTTTGCATTAGTGGCGTTTGTGTTAGAGCAAGGTTTTCGGGATAGTGCAGAAAAAGCCTTGCAAGAACGTTTACAAATTCAAGTGTATGCCTTGTTGTCAGTAGCAAAGTTTACGAATAATAACGTGTCTTTACCTGATAATTTGCCCGATCCACGCTTTGAAGTCCCTGGCTCTGGTTTGTATGCTTTTATTGTTACTATGCCAAATGCCGTGGCATGGCAATCGCCATCAGCGTTAGGCGTGGAGGTGAGTTTGCCTCAAGACTTAGTGCCAGAACAGTTTTTAATGTTAATTGATCAAAAAAAACGCTATGTATTGCATTATAAAGTATTTAAGCAAGACGCTAATGGTCAGTCACACGCTTTTATCATAACGGTAAAAGAAGATGCGCACTTTGTTGGTGATCAAGTGGCGCAATTACAAAATACTTTACGGCGTTGGTTGCTAGGCATTGGCATTGTCTTGATAGCGATACAATTTGCATTGTTGCGGTGGAGTTTAGCGCCACTGCGTAGTATCGTGAAAGACCTAGAGGCTATCGAGCATGGGCAAAAAACTCACTTAGATGGTCGTTATCCAAGTGAATTGCGCGCCTTAGTGGGAAATTTAAATGCTTTCATTAGTATCGAACGCGCTCATTTAGAACGTTATCGTAATCATCTGGCAGATTTAGCACACAGTTTAAAAACCCCTTTAGCTATTTTGCGAGGCTGTTTAGAGAGCTTTAATGCGGAGACCATGACGGAGCAAATTATTCGTATGAATGATATTGTCGAATATCAATTGCATCGTGCAGCCGCTAAAGGCGAGCAGCAGAAAGCGATAAAAAGCATTGATTTAACTTTGATTATAAACAAGGTGGTGGTGTCACTTAACAAAGTCTATCTGGATAAACACCTTAGTTTTGAGGTGATCATGCCAGATAATTGTCAGCTCTATTGTGAACAAGGTGACTTATATGAAATTGTCGGCAATTTATTAGATAATGCCTGCAAATGGTGTGACAGAAGGGTAAAAGTAAGTGTGGGTCTTAAACCGCGTAAAGCACGACGAAATTTCTCGGTGGTATTAACCATCGAAGATGATGGCCCAGGCATTCCTGTGGGAAAATTTAATGACATCTTAAAAAGAGGCATGCGTGCAGATGAAAATATTCATGGTCATGGCATCGGTGTTACCGTTGTTTATGAATTAATTCATTTACTGGGCGGGCAGTTGGAAGGCGGTAAAAGCGCCACGCTTGGTGGTATGTGTTGGCGCGTATATTTGCCTTAGTATGAGCGAGTGTTTAGCGTGCAAAGTTATAATGACATGGCACTATAAATTAAATACAAACTTCCCAAAATTTTCTTGCACACTTGGTATTAGCAAGGTGTAATGTATGCGTTAAAATTGACCTATTAAACGTACTGTAATATATGTCATAAGATGTGTTTTGTAACGATTCAGGCATTGTTCTACAACAGGGGAGCGGCTTAACAAACACTGTATTTACACGCGACCCTTTTTCAAAGAAGGCTTGAAGTCGTTACGAGTTTTAAAGAAAGCACTGAGCGCACTGTATGTTGGTAGGTTGTTTGTGCATCTGCTTGTGGCTTTTATCAGCGATTTTTATAATAATAATTTTTTTCATTTAACCTCAACCTCAACTAAAGAGAAACGACTTATGTCTAATTTTCCAATTGATCTTAATGCTTATCAACGTATTAGTTTGGATCCAAGTGTGCCAACCTTAACTGACGAACAACGCACTAGCTTACAAGCAAATATTCAATTATGCCGTGATGCTATTGTTTTCTTTACCTCAACAGGTGCAGCACGTGGAGTGGGCGGGCATACTGGTGGGCCGTATGACACCGTTCCAGAAGTGATGATTATGGATGCGTTATTCCGTGGTTCAGAAAAATTTGTACCTACATTTTTTGATGAAGCAGGACACCGTGTTGCAACGCAGTATTTAATGTCCGTGTTAAATGGTGATATGCCCGCAGAAAAATTAACGGAATACCGAGCGGCACATTCACATTTACCAGGTCATCCAGAATTAGGCTTTACCCCAGGAGTAAAATTTAGTTCAGGTCGTTTAGGTCACATGTGGCCTTACATAAATGGTGTAGCGATGGCCAATCCAGGTAAAACTGTATTTTGCTTAGGTTCAGACGGTTCGCAACAAGAAGGTGATGATGCTGAAGCTGCACGTTTAGCGGTTGCTCAAGGCTTGAATGTTAAATTAATCATTGACGACAATAATGTCACTATTGCCGGACATCCATCTGAGTATTTAAAAGGCTGTTCAACAGCAAAAACCTTGGCAGGTCATGGTTTAACAGTCTTAGAAGGTGACGGTGAAGATATTGATGGTTTATACGCCCGTATCTGTCAAGCTATTGCAATGGAAGGTCCTGTTGCTATTATCAATCATCGTCCAATGTGTCCAGGCATTAACGGCTTAGAAGGCTCAACTCATGGTCATGATGTTATTTCAGTAAAATTAGCCTTAGAATACCTTGAAGCGCGTGGGCATAGTGCCGCTGTTGATTTCCTAAATGCTGTGGTTGCACCGAAAAACGATTATCAATTTTTAGGTTCAAGCACTGTTTGGGATGCTAACCGTAACGTGTTCGGTGATGCTGTGGTTGAGGTTATGAGCTCCATGAGCGAAGCAGAACGCATTGAAAAAGTTCGTGTTATCGATTCTGACTTAGAAGGCTCTTGTGGTTTACATAAAATTCATAAAGCCTATCCAGAAGTATTTATTTCTTCAGGTATTATGGAACGAGGTAACTTTTCTGCAGCCGCAGGTTTTGGTATGGAAGCAGGCAAACAAGGTATTTTTGGGACGTTCAGTGCGTTCTTAGAAATGTTGATGTCTGAAATTACGATGGCGCGTTTGAATAATTCCAATGTGTTAAGTCATTTTTCACATTCAGGTATTGACGATATGGCAGATAACACCTGTCATTTTGGTTTAAATAATATGTTTGCTGATAATGGCTTGTCAGATGGTTATGCAACAGGTTTGTATTTTCCAGCGGATCCTAATCAAATGAAAGCCGTGGTGAGTCGTATTTTTAATGACCCAGGTTTACGTTTTGTCTTCTCTACACGCTCTAAAGTACCCATGATCTTAAACGAGCAAGGTCAGGATTTCTTTGCGGGTGATTACACGTTTGTTCCTGGTAAAGATGAAGTGATTCGTGAAGGTAAAGATGGCTATATTGTTGCGTTTGGTGAAACGTTATACCGTGCCTTGGATGCTGTAGAAAGATTAAAACAAGAAGGTATTGAAGTGGGTTTGATTAATAAACCAACTTTAAATGCTATTGATGAAGACATGTTGCAAAAAATTGGACAGTCGCCAATGGTGCTTGTGGTTGAATCCTTTAATCGTAAAACAGGTTTAGGAAGTCGTTACGGTTCATGGTTGTTGGAGCGTGGCTTAGCACCAAAATTTGCCTTTATGGCAACGCATAAAGAAGGCTGTGGTGGCCTATGGGAACAGTTCCCGCACCAAGGTATTGATCCAGTCGGCATTATGGCAAAAGTAAAAGAATTGTTATCAGCTTAAGCTATTTAATGAGAGAGCAATGCCAAGGATGGCATTGTTTATCCGCGTCTTAGTAAGCGTTATGTGGTTTGGGCAAGTACCCAGTGTTTAAGAAAACAGTTAAAAAAGGCAGCAGGTCAGTAAGAACGGAATATTATCTTGGCTTTGTGTGGCTCTTTTATCATCTAGTGGCGGCACCATAAAACGAATGGTGCAGCGATGCTTTCCTCCGCTTACTTCTGCAAAACAAGATATTGACGAAGCTACGCTAACTTTTATCATTTGATAAGGTTGGCTATGATCAAGTGCAAATTGAAAAAAACCTGCTGACGCTATTTCGTTGGTCGCCGTATTACTATTCCGAATAAAGCTTAAGATCAGATCAATCGCTGTGCGAATATCTTGAAAGGGTGCGCTCCAGCATTGTAAGTCTTTGCAGCGGATGGACTCCTCCTGCTCTAACCAAAAATGAAATTCAGGTAAATCAAAAGAACAGGTGCCACCAGGGATAGAGCTGCGTTGCGCAATGCTTTGAAAAAAATCCGTTTCCATGATGTTAATGCCTAACTTACCTGTTACGGCATACAGCTTTTTGCTGATTTCATTTAGTTGTTTCAGAATATTTTGTAATTTAGTGTTATCCACCCCTGCGCTGTCTGCAATTTTATTAAGTGCTTTGGCATTACGATCAAGTTCTTTTAATATTTCTGATTTTAAATCATTGCGTCTAAAAATAGACATGATTTCAAGCAGAACATGAATAGCAGCGCGTTTATCATTAACCGTGTTAGCTGTTGAAAAATGGCTAAATTGTTGAAAAAGTTTTTCCAACCGTATGAAAACTCGGATACGTTCGTTAAGTGGAAATTCATAGATAATGGTGTTCACAAATACGTTAAATCCTTGCTGTGCTAAGTGAGATGTATAAAGTGTGTAAGCGTTGCACTTGTAATTTAAGTGGGCTACTGGCCTGGGTGTTGTCAATTAAATCATCTGCGGCATGGCGCCTGAAGTCTCTGGAAACTTGGCTAGCGATGATTGTGTAAAGCGTGTCTTCGGTAATATTATCACGTTTTTTTACCCGACTGATTTGCTCGTCTACGCTGCAATCAACCACCAACACCCGATCAATGAGTGATCTAGCCAGTGTGTTTGTTTCAAACAACAAGGGCAGACAAATAATACAATAATCAGACACATTATCCGCATTTAATTGTTCTATTTTAGCATGAATAGCTTGATAAATTTTAGGATGTAAGATGGCTTCAAGGCATTCTTTTGCCGTTGAGTCAGCAAAAATTAACTGCCGCAATTTAGCACGATCTATCTGTCCATTCGAGGATAAGCATGTATCGCCAAAGCGATTGATAATTTCCTGTAATGCGGGCTGATTAGGTTCAACAAGTTCTCTAGCAATAATATCGGCATCAATAATTGGGATAGCTAATTCTGCAAAATAGGCTGCAACGGTGGTTTTGCCACAGCCAATGCCGCCAGTGAGTCCAATACGTAACATTTAAAGTGGCAGTCCAGTGAGGTGAGCATACATCGTTTGTAATGACTCCCCCCAAAGCATCGTAACCCAACCAGCAATAGCAAGATAAGGACCAAAGGGGATGGGCTCAGAATAGTTATGCTTTGAGGCGAATACAAAGCTTAAGCCAATAATGCTACCCGTTAGCGATGCAAGCAAAATAATCATGGGTAAGTTGTGCCAACCCAGCCAGGCTCCTAAGGCTGCAAGTAATTTAAAATCTCCATAACCCATGCCTTCTTTGCCAGTGAAAAGTTTAAACAGTTTAAATACTAACCATAAAATTAAATAACCAAATGCAGCACCTAAAATACTGTCAGTTGGGTTTATTAAAACAGAGGAGGCGCTAAGAATCAGCCCCAGCCATAATAAAGCTAAGGTAATAGTGTCGGGCAATAATTGCTGATCTATGTCAATAAAGATTAAGCTGATGAGTATCCAAGTAAACAGTAATATAAAACCAGTGTGAGTTGAGCAGCCAAATTGGTAAGCCACGAGCATAGAACAAAGCCCTGTTAACACTTCAACACCTAAATAACGTGGCGAAATGGGGTGCGCGCAATAGGCACAGCGACCTTTTAACAAGAGATAGCTTACAACAGGAATATTGTGATGTAACGCTATGGTGTGTTGACAGTGTGGGCAATGCGACGAAGGTAAGGCTAAGTTGAAGCTGTCTTGCTTGGCGCTAGGATCGGGGGCTTGATTAAGATACGCCAAGCAGTCTTTGCGCCATGCGTGCGCCATCATGAGCGGTAAGCGATAAATGACAACATTAAGAAAGCTGCCAATCATTAAGCCAATAAGACCAATTAAGGCAATAAAATAGCTGGGCTCATAACAGAGCTGTGGCCACGCTGAAAACATAGATTCAGTAAACATTATGTGGTAGTAAGAGGGCAAAGGTGAGTAAAAAAATAGTGCTACTTAGCCAACAGCTGCGCCCATTTTAAAGATAGGTAAATACATTGCCATAATTAATCCGCCAACAATCACACCAAGAACAGCCATAATTATGGGCTCCATTAGGCTGCTCAAGTTATCGACCAAGTTATCGACTTCTTCTTCATAAAAATCAGCAACTTTACTCAGCATGGCATCGATGGAGCCGGACTCTTCGCCAATGGCAACCATTTGTTGAACCATATTAGGCCATAAATTGGACTGCTGCATGGCGTATTGTAAACGTTGTCCATTGGCAACTTCTTCGCGCATTTTTAACACGGTTTCTGCATAAATAATATTACCGCAGGCGCCCGACACAGACGTTAAGGCCTCAACTAAGGGCACTCCAGCAGTAGACATAGTGGCTAAGGTTCTAGCAAAACGTGCAATAGATGATTTTTTGATAATGACGCCGATAATAGGCAAGCTTAATAATAAGCGATTAAGAAAATAATTGAAGGCACTTGAATTTTTATTAAAGTAAATAAATACATAGCAACCTATCACCGCTAAGCTCAGCACTGACCACCACCACGCTTGCAGCCATTTAGATAAATCAACCACCATTCGGGTGAAAGCGGGTAAATCAGCACCAAAGCCTTTAAACATGTCTTCAAAAACAGGCACTACAAACAGTAATAAAATGGCGGTTACGACAATCGCCACGACCATCACAGAAATAGGATACGTTAACGCTTTTTTTATCTTTTTCTTCATGGATTCAGTTTTTTCTTTGTAGACAGCAATTTTAGCTAATAAGCCTTCTAGCACACCTGCTTGTTCACCTGATTCAACGAGATTACAAAATAACGTATCAAAATATTTTGGATGACGTTTAAGGGCAGCATTTAAGCTGTCTCCAGATTCAACATCAACTTTAATTTTAGAAAGCAGTAGTTGCACACTGAGATTTTCATGCCCCTTGCTGATAATATCCAAAGCCTGAACAATCGTAATACCAGAAGACATCATGGTGGCTAATTGTCTAGCAAATAAGGCAATATCTGCTGAGGTAATAGGCTTTTGTTTAATGCTAAACAGGGCTTTTGTTTTTTTACGAATTTTAATGACGCGATAACCTTGACGCGTTAATTCAACTTTAGCGATCAGCTCGCTACGCGCGGAAATCTCTCCTTTTATCCTTACTTTACTTTTATCGAGTCCTTCCCAGATAAAATCTATTTGGTCGGTGAGTATCGCCATGTGCTTAATTCCTAAGTTAATACGGACTATTCTTTAGTCACTCTGTCAATTTCTTCCAGGGTGGTGACACCTTGTCTAACTTTATTGAGTCCAGAGGCGCGTAAGTCATTGATACCTTCAGCTTTCGCAAGGGCTGATATTTGCAAAGCATTGCCACCCTCCATCACTAAATTGCGCATAGCTTCACTTAAACTTAGCATTTGATAGATGCCCACGCGACCTTTGTAGCCTAAATTACATAAGTCACAGCCTTTTTCGGAGTGTTTATAAAGTGTGAGGCTGGTTAATTCAGCGATGTGAAAGCCCGCACTAAGTATGACTGATTCTGGATAGTGAGCTGGCACTTTACATGATTCACATAAGCGGCGAGCTAAACGTTGCGCGATAATTAAATTTACCGCTGAAGCAATGTTGAAGGGGGCAATCCCCATTTGTACTAAGCGATTAAGGGTTTGTGGCGCATCATTGGTGTGTAGAGTTGAAAGCACTAAATGCCCTGTTTGTGCAGCCTTTACTGCAATATCGGCGGTTTCTAAATCACGAATTTCACCTACCATGATGATGTCAGGATCTTGGCGTAAGAATGCACGCAACGCACTGGCAAAGGTCATCCCTGATTTAGTATTAATATTCACCTGATTAATCCCTTCAACGGTAATTTCAACTGGATCTTCAGCGGTAGAAATATTGCGATTCATGGTGTTAAGAATATTAAGCGCTGCGTATAGGGTAACGGTTTTACCACTACCTGTAGGCCCAGTGACTAAAATAAGCCCATACGGCTTATGAATAGTGTCCATAAATAGCTGTTGCTGTGGTGGTTCAAGTCCAAGTCGTTCAATGTTAAGTTGTGCGGTGGATGGATCTAAAATACGTAAGACAAGTTTTTCACCAAACAGAGTTGGGCAGGTATTCACACGAAAATCAATAGTGCGGTTTTTAGATAAAACCATTTTTATCCGCCCATCTTGAGGGACACGGCGTTCAGCAATATCCATTCTTGCCATCACTTTAACGCGAGAAATAATACGTGTTGCCATGCTAATGGGCGGGTTTGCAATTGAATTTAGCAAGCCATCGCTACGATAACGAATGCGAAAAATTTTTTCATAAGGTTCAAAATGAATATCTGAGACCCCTTGCTTAATCGCTTCAAGTAAAACTTTATTAACAAAACGCACAATAGGTACTTCTTCGGCGTCGCTGGATTCTGAGCCACCTTCGCCATCATCTGCAATACCCAGATTATCAAGATCGGACTCCAGTAAGTCATCCATTCGTGATTCTGCGGATTCTAATGCCGCGTGGATGGCGAGTTGTAATTTATTTTCTTCAACCAGAATGATTTCTGGGCGCAGCAAGCTTTGAAATTTAATTTCTTCAAGGGCATGGTTATTGGTGGGGTCTGCCATAGCGATAAACAGCGTTTTACCACGAGAAAATAACGGCAAGACTTGGTGTTTACGAATTAATTTTTCATTAATTAGATCTAAGGGGAGTGCGCTCATGTCCATGGCATCTAAATCAAAAAATGGACAGCCAAATTCGGTAGACGCTCTTAAGGCAACGAGTCGAGCATCTAAGATTTTATTTTGGATAAGATAGCCTAATAAAGAAATAGTATGCTGATGAGCTTCTTTTGCATAAACACGGGCATCAGAGTCCGTCAGTAGACCATCTTGAATAAGAAGTTTTATTAAGCCACTAATATGAAAGTCTGAAGCTGCCAGTGCCATAAAAAAATAAGTCCAAAGAGATAATAAAACTATAGAACAAATCAGCACTATGTCTAGCAAAGTCAGTTGATTTGTCGTGATTTTTTCAGGGAGAAAGAGCCGCTCTGAACCTTCAAAGCCATTGGTTAATGGCGCTTGCACTTAGCGTGCGTAAGCACAGAGCTGCTCTGTTTATGTTTGTTCGCCAACAATAATGTGACGAACGTAAGCCATGTGCATGAGCATTATGAGCGGCTACAAAGCGGCAATTTTAGCGCGTTGTTGTTCAAGATTAACCAGTGTCGAACGCAGTTCATTAAGACGCTGTTGCTCTTTTTCAAGAATCTCAGCGGGAGCTTTTTCAACAAACGCAGGATTCGTTAACTTGCCTTCAATGCGCGGCAAATCTTTCATTAACTTATCTATTTCTTTAGTAAGGCGAGTTAATTCGGCGGTTTTATCAATTAATCCTGCCATGGGGATCAAAATACGCAGATCACCCACTAAGCTTATGGCTGACTCGGGTGCGATAGCGTTGTCCTCTAGCCAGTTAATGGTGTCGAGTCTACCTAATTTAAGTAGCGAGGTTAGATTATTTTGCACGGCTTGACGATCACTGCTTGAGCCTTGTTGTAACAGTACGCTCAAGGGTTTACCTGGGGCAATATTCATTTCGCCGCGTATCCGTCGAATACCTAAAATCACCTGCATTAACCAATTAATGTCATTAATGGCGTCTTGGTCGTAGGTCAATTCATCCGCGATAGGATAAGCTTCAAGCATGATGGTGGGACGTGTAATGCCTAATAACGGCGCAACACGCTGCCAGATTTCTTCAGTAATAAAAGGCATTATAGGATGGGCTAAGCGAAGCAGTGCTTCTAAAACGACTAATAAAGTTTTTCGGGTAGCTCGTTGTACGGTTAAGTCATCTGATTGTAGGGTGATTTTGGCTAATTCTAAATACCAATCACAATATTCATTCCAGGTGAAATCGTAAATTGCCTGTGCAGCAAGATCAAAGCGATAGTTATCAATCGCTTTGTTGGTGACAAGTGTCACTTGATGTAAACGCGCAATAATCCAGCGATCAGCTTGGCTATAGGTAAACACGAGCCCTTCTTCAGGGAACCCGCAATCAAAGTTTTCGGTATTCATTAAGACAAAGCGAGCGGCATTCCATAATTTATTACAGAAGTTACGATAGCCTTCGGTGCGGGTCATATCAAAACGGATGTCACGACCCGTAGACGCTAAGGACGCGAAGGTAAAGCGTAAGGCGTCTGTACCATGCGATTGGATACCGTTGGGAAATTCTTTGCGCGTGGCGGCGGCAATTTTTTCAGCTAAATGCGGCTGCATCATTCCAGAAGTACGTTTAGTGACTAAGGTTTCAAGGTCAATGCCATCGATAATATCTAAAGGATCAAGAATATTGCCTTTTGATTTAGACATTTTTTGTCCTTCAGCATCGCGCACTAAACCATGAATATAGACTTCTTTAAAAGGTACTTCGCCTTGAAATTTAATGCCCATCATAATCATTCGGGCAACCCAAAAGAAAATAATATCAAAGCCAGTGACGAGCACGCTGGTGGGATAATGTTTAGTCAGTTCAGGTGTTTGTTCAGGCCAGCCGAGGGTAGAAAAAGGCCAGAGACCTGATGAAAACCAAGTATCTAAGACATCTTCATCTTGTTGAAGCACAAGACTGTCTGGTAAGTTATGATGCAAGCGTATCGCCGCTTCATCACGCCCCACATAAATATTGCCTAGCTCATCGTACCAAGCAGGAATGCGGTGTCCCCACCAGATTTGCCGTGAAATACACCAATCTTGAATATTACGCATCCATTCAAAATAAGTGTTTTTCCAGTTGTCAGGGACAAACTTAATGTCGCCATTTTCAACAGCAGCAATTGCAGGAGCGGCTAACGGTGCAATTTTTACATACCATTGGTCGGTTAAGAACGGTTCAATGACAGCACCAGTTCGATCGCCGCGTGGCACCATGAGTTTATGATCGACAACTTTTTCAAGTAAACCTAGGGCATCGAGATCAGCTACAAGTAGTTTACGGGCGGCAAAACGGTCTAAATGCTGATATTTTTCGGGGATTAACGGGTCGGCAATAATTTTTGCATCGAACGTTAAAATATTAACTAAGCCGCCGTTGGGCAACGCTTGCAGTGGTGAAGTATGGCGATGGCGTGTCCACACTTCGTAGTCATTAAAATCATGTGCGGGGGTGATTTTGACGCAGCCGGTGCCAAATTCTGGATCAACATAGTCATCGGCAATAATAGGAATTAAGCGCCCCGTTAAGGGAAGCACAACATATTCACCCAATAAATGTTGGTAGCGTTCATCATTGGGATGAATAGCAATCGCTGCATCACCTAATAAGGTTTCAGGACGGGTTGTTGCGACGATTAGCGCGCCACTGCCATTGGACAAGGGATAGCGTATATGCCACATGAAGCCGTTCTCTTCTTCAGACAGCACCTCTAAATCTGATACGGCAGTGTGTAAAACAGGATCCCAGTTGACTAAGCGTTTGCCGCGATAAATTAAGCCTTCTTGATAGAGTTGGATAAAGACTTCTTGCACTGCCTCGGACATGCCTTCGTCCATAGTGAAGCGTTCGCGTGTCCAGTCTAAGGAGGCGCCCATGCGCCGTAATTGTTGGGTAATCGTGCCGCCCGATGTTTCTTTCCATTGCCAAATTTTTTCGATAAATTTTTCGCGGCCGTAGTCGTGACGAGTTTTGCCCTCAGCATTGCATAACCGTTCCACCACCATTTGGGTTGCAATACCCGCATGATCAGTACCTGCTTGCCAATGTGTGCTTTCGCCTTTCATGCGGTGATAACGGATTAAGGCATCCATGATGGTATCTTGGAAGGCATGACCCATGTGTAAGCTACCG